>JAOPZF010000133.1 GCA_025964255.1 Solirubrobacterales bacterium
GCCAGGGCGACGCCGAAGACGACCAGGCAGACGACGATGCGGTGACGGAGCTCGTCGAGGTGGTCGACGAGGCTGAGCTGGTCTTCGTGGGAGACCGCCCGGACGCGGCGCGGCATCCCTCCGGACCCTCAGCCGCGGTCGACGCTGACCACTTCGGGCTCGGCGGGGGCCTTCGCGGTGGCGGTGGTGGCCTGCGCGTCGGTGAGCTCCGGTTTGTCCTCGATGTCGTCCTTCTTTTCTCCGGTCACGGTTTCTTTGAACTCGCGCATGCCACGGCCGAGGCCATGGCCGAGCTCGGGGAGCCGTTTGGGACCGAAGACGATGAGGGCGACGATGAGGACGAGGGCGATCTCGAGGGGTCCGACATTTCCTAGCATGACAATGACCTTTCGGTTCGAGTGATGAGTTGGGTGTCGTCGACGCCGATCAGCCTGTCGGAGCCAGCGTTCCGTTGCGAAGCGTGAGGTACGTATCGAGCTTTTCGGAATGGCTGACCACGCGCTCCACGATCCTTTCCAACACCTCGTCGGCGGCCGGGATCGCAAGTCCGTTCTCGTCGACGGAGGTGGGAGTCAGCTCCACCTCGCACCCGCCATCACGGCCGAAGCGGAGCGAGGCGACGTAGCCATCGGGGGACATCGAGGCGACAACCTTGAGCATCGTGTCGTCGAGCTCCGAGAGGTCGAACGGGATCTGTTTGCCGACCAGCGTGCCCGGGCTGTAGAGAACGGGGGCGCCTTCGTAGATCTCGATCCCTTGAACTCCGTGAACATGATTACCGAGCACGGCGTCTGCTCCGGCCTCGACCACGGCATGAGCGAGTGGGCGCTGGTACTCCGCGAGGTCCGCGCCTCCTCCATAGCCCCAGTGGACGGAGACGCAAAGAAGGTCGACTTCCGCACGAAGCGCCCGCACCCGCTCCAGCGCCACGGCGCAGTCATCCTCGTCGACCCGGGTTCGGATCGTGACCATCAGCGGCTCGCCTGGCTCCTCCAACTCCCAGAGCGGGTTGACCTCGTAACCGCTATGAACTCGAATCGCGGCAACACCGGGACGCTCCTCGGTAGCGGGCGCGCCGGGGGCAGCCAGACAGGTGAAAGCGATGAAGCCGACCTTGAGCCCGTTGCGTTCGAGCACCACCGGTTGGAGCGCGGCGGCGATCGAGTCACCTGCGCCCACATGGGCGATCCCGAGGCGGTCGAAGGCTTCCACCGTATCGGCGAGCGCATCTGGCCCATAGTCCGTGACGTGATTATTCGCCAGCGTCACGATGTCGAATCCGAGCTTGCCGAAATCGGCTGCCAACGCCGGATCCGACCGGATCGCGGCGAGCTTCTCGGCAGGACGACCACGGTCTGAAAGGGGCGTCTCGAAGTTGGTGAATCGGAGGTCCGCCCTCGCCAGTACGTCCAGCGTCGCCGCGAACTGGGCACTGATCGGTCGGCCGTCCCTGTAGAAGGGTCCGTTGGGAAAGCAGTCGCCGCCGACCGCGAGGCTCACTGTCTCGTTCACCGATAAACCCTCTCTTTTCATCCCCGTCACCAACTTGCGACCGGTTCTTGATGTCCGCCTTGCGGCCAGTGAAATTCTCCGTTGACCGCGGCGGGTGCCTCGATCAGTCGGATCACCACGGCGACGGCCTCAGCCAGCGAATCGCCGCCTGTCGCCTCGACGAGGCGCACCCAATCGCCCAGGCCCCCGGCCGCCTCGCCGAGGGCGGTCACCTTGGAGTGGATCTCAGCCCACATGTCGGTCTTCAGCGAACCAGGATGGATCGCGTTCGCCGTCACTCCGGTCCCTTCCAACTCGATGGCCAGTTGGCGCGTCAGACGATTGAGTGCCGCCTTGGAGGTCGCATAGGCACTGTCGAAAGGGACCGGGGGCAGAATGGCCCCGGCGGAGGAGACGTTGACGATCCTTCCCCAACCGGCGGCCAGCATCTTGGGAACGAACTCGCGACAGGTCAGAAAGGGACCGAACAGGTTGACTTCCTGGGTCGCTATCCATTCATCCACCGGACTGTCGCCGAAAGCGGTGATCGGCCCGAAGATGCCGGCGGCATTGACGAGGACACCGGCCGGGCCGAACTCGCGCTCGGTCACCGCCCGGAGCGCGGCGACATCGCAAGGAATCCGTACATCGGTCTGGACCGCCACCGCCTCCGCCCCCGCTTCGGCACGAATCAGACGGGCGGTCGCCTCGAGGTCGGCAGCAGTGCGACCGGCCAGAACGACGTTGATCCCGCGGGCGGCCAGGGCGATCGCCACCTCGCGACCAAGGCCGCGGCCGGCACCGGTCACCACCGCGACCCCGCCGGCCAGACTCGGGGTGGCGCCAGCTTCGGTCATGCCGTCATCGCCTCCCGCTTCGGCACGTAACCGGCCATCGCGTGGATCAGATTTTCCTCCGAGGTCTCCTGCGCCGCGCCTTCGAGGATCACCTCGCCCTGCCGCATGACGACAATCCGGTCGCCGATGCCGAGCACCGTCTCGACGTCGTGTGAGATCACGATGACGCCCACCCCCTGCGCGGCCAACGAATCGATCAATTCGAGCGTGCTCTGCGACTGGCGCATGCCGAGGGCAGCGGTCGGCTCGTCGAGGATCACGACCTTGGCCCCCTCGTCGATCACCCGGGCGATCGCGACGGACTGTCGCTGTCCGCCCGACAACAGGCGCACCGGACGTCGGTAGTCGCCCAGGTCGACGCCGAGTCTGCTGAGTCGTTCTTCTGCCCCGGTGATCGCGGCCTTGTCGTCGCGCCAGGACACCGGGCCCCAGTTCATCCGCCGCGGCTCCTCACCGAGCGAGAGGTTCTCGGCCGCTCCAAGATTCGGACATAGTGCGAGGTCCTGGTAGACGGTGCGGATGCCGAGCTCTCGGGCAGCCCGTGGGCTGTCGAGATCCACCGCCGCGCCGTCGATTTCGATCGTGCCTCCGTCAGGGCGTACAGCGCCGCTCAGCATCTTGATCACGGTGCTCTTCCCGGCGCCGTTATCTCCGGCGAGACAAAGAACTTCGCCCGCGGAAACCGAGAGGTTCACGCCGCCCACGGCGCAGACCGCGCCGTAGTACTTCGACAGTCCTTCGCACCTGAGCACCACGGCGCCACGTTTGCGCTCGAGTTTCTTCCGCGAGCCGATCTTCGGGCCGCCGATGGGCGCCGAGATGGCCGCGGACCTTGCTTCCGACCCGCGCCGGCCGTGGACTGCGGTGCGACGACGATAGGCGGTGAACTGGTCCGCCGCGAGAGCGAGCAGCAGGGCCCCGCCGTGGACGACCTGCTGCCAATAGCTCGCGACGCCGGCGAAGATGACGCCGGCATTGAGAATTCCGATGGTCAGCACACCGACGAATACGCCGACGGGATGCCCGGAGCCTCCATTGAAGGCGACGCCGCCCAGGATCACCGCGGTGAGGACGAGCAGCTCGAACCCGGTCCCGACCTGCGGCGAGGCGCTGCCGACCTGAGCCACCGAGAGCAGGGCAACCAATCCCATAAGAGCCCCGTTGATGCTGTACAGACCGGTCACGTATCGATCCACCCGAACGCCCGCAAGCTCGGTCGCGACAGGGTTCCCGCCTATCGCGTAGATCCGCAGTCCGAGAACGGTCCGCAGCATGACGACACTGCCGACGAAGAAGACGGCTGCTCCGATCAGAACCGGAAGGGGTACCGAGTCGATGTGGGTCTGGCCGATCTTCAGGAACGAACTTGAGAACCCGTAGATCGAGACCCCCTTGGAGACGACGAATGCCAGGCCGGCCAGCACGGTGCCGGCCCCAAGGGTGACGATCAGGGGATTGATCCTCAGCAGCCGCACGAGGCGACCGTTGATGTAGCCGAGGACGAGACCGGATCCGAGGGCGGTAGCGACCGCGGCGCCGGTTCCCGAGTCACGGGCGGCGTAACCGGTCAGCACGCCGATGAAGGCGTACTGACCGCCGATCGAGAGGTCGACGTTGCCGGACGTCAGCAGCATCATCTGGCCCAGGCCGGCGATGCCGACCGAGGTGACGGACAACAGCGTGATGAAGAAATTGTCGAGGCTGAGGAAGCCGCTGTAGTTGGCCCCGAGGTAGAGGGCGAGCGCGATGCAGACGAGGGCGAGGCCGATGCGACTGCGGGCGTCCCAGGGCCTCTCCTGGGACGCGGCGCTCGCGGCTCGCCACGCGCTTACGCGGTCGCGGAGCCCTCCGCTCATCTTCCGATCGCTATTTTTCACTGTCGATGCCGGCGGGCGTGTAGTTCGGTTCGCCGAACGAGGTGTTGCCGTAGTAGGTCAGGTACTTGGCGACGCTGCCTTCAAAGATGGAGGCCGGATCTGCTTCCGCGGCCAGCACCCCGTCGACGGTTTCGGCGTTGACGATCTGCATCTTCAGATCCAGTACCGCGGGGATCGATTTGCCTTCGATCCAATCGCAGCAGAACTGCCCGACGGCGTAAGCCTCGACGGCGTTGGGGAAGGCGATGTCTTCGCGTAGCAGCCCACCCGCTTTCACCATGTTGAGGGCGCTCGGTTCCCCGTTGAAGCCGCTGACATAAATCTTGTCTTCGGGACTCTTGCCCGCCGCTTCGAGCGCCGAGATCACGCCGAGCGCGGTGTCGTCATCGGCGAGCCAGACGTTGGCATCCGGATGCGCCTGGAGGAGGGTCGAAGCGAGTTCGTTGCCCTCCTGTGGCGTCAACAGTTTGATCGGCTGGTTGGCGACGATCTGGACGCCGGAGCCGGCTTTTTCGACGCCGGCTACCCGGCCTTCGCCGCGCGGGATCAGCGATTCGGCGATCTGGTCGTCGTTGAACACCACGACCTGCGCTTGTCCACCAAGATTCTTCTTGATCCACTTCGCCGCCTGTTCACCTTGGAGGAGGCCACCCTTGTATTGATCGGCGATGATCTGCTGCGTGGAGGGACCGGCGACCATATAGACGATGTCGATGCCGGCTTTTATCGCTTCCAGAAGGGTCGCCGACTCGCCATGTTCGTCTTGGACCTGAGCCATGATCGCGCCGACGCCGGTCTGTTGGAGCTGCTGGAGCTGGGCGATGTTCTGAGCGACGTCCGCTTCCCAGGTCGTTGCGCTGAAGTCGAAGCCGCGATCCTTGACGGCTTTTTCGACGTTCTTTTGGTAGTTGTTGAAGTATTCGGATCCGGCCGGGAAGTTGGTCGCGATGTGCTGCGGAAGTCCCGTTTCCGGTCCCGCCGCGACGCCGGGATCGAAGGGCTTGAAGCTTGAGAGGGTCGTCTTGTTGGTGGTGAGCGTCCCGAACGAACCAACACCGCCTCCGCCACCGCCGCTCGTGGTTCCGCCGCCGGTACTGCTCGCCGTGGTGCTGGAGCCGCCGCAGGCTGCCAGCACGGTCGGAATGACCGTCAGCCCCCCGGCTACAACCGACGCTCGCACCAGCATCGTGCGACGCGTGTAATTCTCGCCGAGCGGCTGTGGAGCAGCTCCCTTGATGGGATCACCTGAAACGTCTTTCTTCCCCAGTGACATTCTCTCTCCTCTTGGCACGAGTTCCCATGTGGTCAGACCAAAATTATCCTATACAGCCGCTTCTGCACATGTCAAGCAAGTATTTGGTCATGCCACTCAGCAGGTATATCCAGAACATCGAGGCGCTCCTGTCGGCCGCTTTCAGCCGCCCGCACGGCGGTCAAGGCGACGGCGAGAGAGCGCAGCGATTCGGCTGGACGCAGACGCTCGGGCGGACGACCGCTGCGTACGCACTCCGCGAGGTAAAGGAGGGTCTCCCGCAATGCCGTCGCCGCGTCGCCGGGACCAAGCGACGCAACCGACGGGTCGAGGCGCTCGGGACCCTCAGCGCCCAGCAATTCCAGCCCGTCACTCGGCGTCCGCAGGCGCGCCACTCCTTCGGTACCGATCAGCTCGGTCTCGGACTCGAGCCAGACGCCGGCGTCGTCAGGGAGCACCCAAGCGTTCTCCACGACGGCCAGGCGGCCCCCGGGGAACTCCAGCACGGTCCACAGCAAATCGGGGAAGGGGGAGTCGACGGCAGGAGCGGCACAGTTCACCCGGACCGACTGCGGCATCGACCCGAAGTACCAGCACGCCAGGTCGAAGTCGTGGATCGCCGCCATCAGGGCCGGGTGCGTCCGGGCATACCTGGCGTGGGCAGATCGGAGATTCAGCCTACGGGCGTACACGCTACGAAGATCTCCCAGCGACCCTTCCACGAGTCTTTGTTTGAGTGCGGCGAAGCGTGGGTCAAAGCGGAGAATGTGACCGGTCATGACCGTCACGTCGTGCTGCTCGGCGATCCGCAGTAGGCGCGCCGCCGCCGGAAGGTCTAGAGCGAGCGGCTTCTCTATCAACGCGTGCACGCCGCGTTCGAGGAAAGGAGCCGCGACCTCGGCGCGGTCGGACTCGCCGCTCGCGATGCTGACGATGTCGAGTTCGGCATCCGCCATCTCGAGGGCGGAAACGAAACATCGGCTGACGTCGTGTTCGGCAGCCACGGCCTCGCCCCGGGCGCGATCGCGGTCGCAGACCGCCACGACCGAGACACCAGGCACCTGTCGCCACGCCCGCAGGTGCTCGACCCCCCACGGCCCGAGGCCGACCACCCCGATTCGAAGCGATGTCCCGTTGCGCTTTGCTCGCGTCTCCCCAGCCGTCCCGGAGGAAAGCATCAGAGCGGCGGGGCAGCATCGAGCCAGCTTCGGGAACCGGCGGCCCTGCCCGGATGGGGCAACGGACCGCCCCAGAGAATGCCCGCGCGGATCGTCGCCTCGGCACGCAAGAGCTGCCGAGCCGGTCGCCGAGCCCCGGACGCGTCGACGAACTCACCGTCGTGATCTTCGAGAGAGAGGACGGCGATGTCGGCGATGTCGCCGACACGCAGCCTGCCGAGGGTGTCGTCGCGTCCGATCAACTCCGCGGGACGCAGCGTCGCCGCGCGCACAACCTCGGCCAACGGCATCCCAAGGTTGAGGAACTTGGCCATCGTCTGCGGTAGATCACCGACCGGCCCGCTGGCACTTAGCGAGTGAAGGTCGGTGGAGATCGTGTCGGGCCAGAATCCACCCGCGATGGCCTCCTCGACGACTCCATAATCGAAGCTACCGAAGCCATGCCCGACGTCAAAGATGACGCCGCGCCGGCGGGCGACCGCGGCGGCCGCGATCAACTCACCGCCTTCGACGAGGCCGTTCGGCGCCGGCGTAAAGCAGTGGGTGACGATGTCGCCGGGCCGCAGCAGCTCCATCAGCTCACCGAGGGCCGCCGGTGCTCCTCCGATGTGCACCATCACCGGCACCCCGGCGCGCTCGCCCGCCTCGACGGCGATTCGCACCGGCGTCAGCCCGTTGTCACCGACGATCAGCGGCGCCTGCTCGCGAACCTTGATCCCGATGGCGATATCGCGGTTTTCGACGATCGCTCGGACCACTTTGTCGACGTCGAGATAGGCGAGGTCGATCGCCTCGCCCTCCGGCCAACCGGTAAGGCCGATCGTCGAGATGTGAACGAAGGCGAGAACCCGCGTCCGGTTGCCGTTGACGATCATGTTGCGGAAGCCTTCGAGCGTGTGGGCACCGGCATCGCCGGCGCTCACGATCGTCGTGACGCCGCTGGTCGAGCAGGCCTCGTCGGCCGGCACGGTAAGCGGGCAGACCCCGGTATAGACGTGGGCGTGAAGATCGACCAGGCCCGGAACGGTGATCTTGCCGCGGGCGTCGACCACCGTCGTCCCGGTGTGCGGCGGGTACTCGAGGCGCGGCGAGGCGACCAGATCGGATAGATCGTCGGCGATCGCGGCGATCCGACCGAAGCGGACTCCGACATCGAGAACCTCGTCGACGCCGCTGCCGGGATCGACCACCCGCCCACCACGGACCAACAGGTCGAGCGGCGCATCCGTTCGATCGTCCATCGTCATCAATCTCCTTTCCACGCCAGCACGGCATCAACCTCGACCGGCATCGCGAACGGCAGGTCGGCAACGCCCACCGAGGTTCGCGCGGCCAGCCGCTCCTCTCCGTAGAGGTCCAGCAGCAGATCCGAGAAGCCGTTGACAATGCGCGCCTGTTCGGTGAACTCCGGCACGGCGTTCACGTATCCGGTGACCTTGAGCCAGCACTCGACCCGATCGAGCGATCCAAGCTCGCGCTCGATCGTCCCGAGTACGTTCAGAGCAGTCAACCGCGCCGCTTCGATGCCTTCCTGGACCGAGAGATCGCGACCGACCTTGCCGAGGGTCGCACCCCAACCATCCCCGTAGGTGGGGCCGTGCCCGGAGATCCAGACGGTGTCGGCATGACGGACCAACCGTCGGTAAGTGAGCGCCATCCCGTCTGGGATCACCTGTGCAGGCGGTATCTCCAAACCGAGTTCGGCGAGACGGGCGGCGACTGGGCTGTCTGATCGCTGGGCTGGCACTTTGGTCTGGCCACCCTACTAACGGCAAGTGTGCCGCGTCAACCCTGAGGTAGGTACTCAACCCTAACGTACCCCTGGTCCATTGGAGATTTGGTCAGTCCAATGTAATATGGCCATTGATGAACGACCAACCCCGAAGGACCGGCCCGTCCAACCCTCCAAAGCGAGCTGCTTCCGACCCTAAGCCGGAAGTGTCCATCAAGGCAATTTCCCTCACCGATTCGGCCGCCTCGAGGATCGCGGCGAAGATCAACTCCGGCGAGATCATGCCCGGGCAACGCCTGCCATCGGAGCGCGCGTTGGCAAGCGAACTGAACGTCTCCAGGCCGGCTCTGCGGGAGGCGCTCCAGGCGCTGCAGTCGGCCGGTCTGGTCCGGTCCAGGCGGGGTAGCGGCTGGTACGTGCTTGAGCACGGCAGCGACGATGGCCGGGCCGCCCTCTCGACCTGGATGGCTCTACAGCCGATCGGCGACATCGTCGCGGTGCGCCGTACCTTGGAGCCGGACGCGGTCCGCTCGATCCCGGCCACCCGCGTCGCCGATGTCGCAGCCCAGGCAGACGAATTGCTGAAGGGGATGCGGCGCGCCCTCCGCAATGACGAACCGGAGCTTGCCGCGGCGCTTCACTCGAGCTTCCACCGCACGCTCGTCCAGTTCGCCTCGACCAGGCTCCACCGGACCCTGCTGGCGAGCATGATCGACTCGGCGGAGAACACGCAGCTGGAGCTATTCCGGACTCCGCAGGCCGACCTCCAGTCGCTCGAACGGCACCGCTGGATTGCCGAGGCACTCGACGACGGCGACGTCGAGGAGACGGCGCGCCGGGTGGCCGCCCATCTCGAACCAGCCTTCACCTATACGGGCAGCGAGCGAAATCAGGCGGAGGAGGAGGCAAAGTGACCACCACCGTGCTCGACACGCAGACCGAGCGGCTGGCGACACTGGCCGCGTGCTCCGGCGACACCCCGGACCTCGTCATCGACCTCGGCGCCCTCCAGACCAACGTCGACCGTATCGCCGCCGCCGCCGCGGCGCACGGCGTCGGTGTCCGACCCCACATCAAGACCCACAAGCTGATCCAGGTAGCCCGGATGCAGATGAACGCCGGGGCGGTCGGGATCCAGGTCGCCAAGCTCGGCGAAGCCGAAGTGATGGTCGAAGCCGGGATCCTCGACGTGCTCGTCGGCTACCCGATCGTCGGCAAGGCGAAGGTCGAGCGACTGGTCGGGCTCGCCGAGCTCGCCCGCGTCACCGTCAGCCTCGATGCCCTCGAGGTTGCACGGCCGATCGCCGAGGCGGCAGAGAGGCGCGGGGTCGAGCTCAACTTCCTGATCGAGATCGACACCGGGCTCTCGCGGATCGGCGTCCCTCCCGGCGAGGAGGCGATCGGGCTGGCGGAGCAAGTCGCCGCCCTGCCGGCGACGCACCTGATCGGCGTGCTCACCCATGAGGGCCATGCCTACACCCGCGCGGGCTCAGAGGAGGAGCTCCGCACGATCACCCGGGAGGCATGTGAGCGCACGGTAGCCACGGCCCGGGAGCTGCGGGCCCGCGGCACCGCGGCGCCTGTGATCTCGGTCGGTTCATCCGGCACCTTCCGCTTCGCGATCGAGGTCGACGGCGTGACCGAGGTCCGCCCTGGCACCTATGTATTCAACGACCGGACGCAGATCGGCCTCGGTGCCGCGACGCCGGCCGACGTCGCGGCCGTGGTCGTCGCGACCGTGGTCAGCGGGCACCGAGCCGGCGAAGTCGTCCTCGATGCCGGCAGCAAGGCACTTACTTCCGACCGGATGATCTCGAATTCGGTCTCCGATACTTTCGGGCTGGTCGCGGCCGACGACGGCTCTGTCGGTGAAATCGTCCGGCTCAGCGAGGAGCACGCGGTCGCCTCCTTCCCGCAAGGCGTCAAGGCCCCAGGCGTCGGCGAGCGGGTGGCCATCATCCCGAATCACATCTGCCCGGTCGTCAACCTGTTCGAGAAAGCGACGGTGACGCTCGATGGTGCGGTGGTCGACCGGTGGCCGGTCGCCGCCAGAGGACTGCTGCGATGAATGCAGAGGCGGAATTCAGCGGCCGCGTCGTGCTCGTCGCCGGCGCCGCCCGGGGGATCGGCCTCGCCTGCGCGGAGGCATTCGCGGCCCGCGGAGCGACGGTCGCGTTGGCCGACATCGCCGACGAGGGCCTCGACGACGCGGCGGCGAGGCTGAGCGCGACAACGACCGCCGCCAACAGCAGTCACCAAGTCGATCTCGGTGACGCGGCGGCGGGAACCGGGCTGGTCGCCGAGATCATTGCCGCACACGGGCGGATCGACATCCTCGTGAACGCCGCCGGCCTGCTGATGACCCGCCCGTTCCTGGAGCTTGAGCCCGCGGAATGGGATCGGGTGAACGGGGTCAACGCCCGGGGTGGTGTCTTCCTCGCCCAAGCGACGGCGCGGCAGATGGTCGCCCAGGGGAGCGGCGGCAGAATCGTCCTGGTGGCCTCGCTCGTCGCGCGGCGTCCGGTCCGGCTCGACAACGTGGCATACAGCGCCTCGAAGGCGGCAATTCTCCAGGCGGCGACTTGCATGGCGCTCGAGCTGGCGCCACATCAGATCACCGTCAACGTCGTCTCGCCCGGCTCGACCGCAACGGAGATGCTGCTCGAGGACCAACTCGGAGGTGGCGCCGATGCTCGGGAGCGTGCGCTGCAGGGTGACCTCGCGACCTGGCGTCTCGGCGTTCCTCTGGGCCGCCTCGCGGAGCCGGCCGACCAGGCCGCCGCGACCGTTTTCCTGGCCGGCGACGGCGCTCGCCACATCACCGGCCAAGAGCTCATCGTCGACGGCGGCCAGGCCGTCGTCTGAGCCGATGCGCCTCGTCCATCTCGCCGGCGCGGAGCATCCGGAGCTCGCCATGCTTCGCGAGGGGGGCGTGGTCCCCCTCCGCCCGACCCTCCCTGCGGGGGTCGAGACGCTCGACGACGCGATCGAGCTTGGCCCCGGAGCACTCCGGGCCGCGGCGGACAAGCTCGGCGACGCCGATGGGATCCCGCTCGCCGACGTCTCGCTCGCCGCCCCACTCTGCCGCCCGTCGAAGGTACTGTGCATCGGGATGAACTACCGCGACCACGCCGCGGAGCAGGGAGTCGAGCTACCCGATCAGCCACTCCTTTTCGCGAAGTTTCCATCGGCGCTCACCGGCCCCGACAGCACGATCGGCTGGTCGCCGAAGCTGACCAGCCAGGTGGATTGGGAGGCCGAGCTGGCGGTGGTCGTCGGGCGGCGGCTCCGAAATGTCTGCGCGGCCGACGCGATCGAGGGCGTGTTCGGCTACACGGCGGCGAACGACCTCAGCGCTCGCGACCTCCAGTTCGCCGATGGCCAGTGGGTGCGCGGCAAGAGCCTCGACGGCTTCCTGCCGCTCGGACCTGCCGTGGTCACCGCCGACTCCTTCGACCCGGGCGCGAAGGCGATCCGCTCGTACGTCAACGGCAAGCTGATGCAGGACTCGAGCACCGACCAGCTGATCTTCGGCGTTGGCGAGATCCTCTCCTTCCTCTCCCGATCCTTCACCTTGATGCCCGGCGACATCGTCCTCACCGGCACCCCTGCCGGGGTGGGCGCCTTCCGCGACCCGCCGGTCTTTCTTGGCGATGGCGATGTGGTCGAGATCGAGATCGAAGGGATCGGCACGCTGCGCAACACCATGCGCGAGGTGCGCGATTGAGTTCCGAGGTGCCGATCGCGCTCTTCGTCACCTGCCTCAACGACACCCTGTTTCCGAGCGTGGGCCAGGCCACCGTGCGACTACTCGAGCGGCTGGGCTATCCGGTCTCCTTTCCCGTCGGGCAGACCTGCTGCGGGCAGATGCACGTGAACAGCGGCTACGCCACCGAGGCCCTGCCGATGCTCCGAAGGTTCCTCGGGGCCTTCTCGGGCGAGGAGCTGATCGTCTCCCCGTCCGCCTCCTGCGTCGCCACGGTTCGCCATCAATACCCGACGATCGCCCGCGACGCCGGCGACGCCGGCCTGGCCGCCGCGCTCGAAGGGCTGACCCCGCGGGTCTTCGAGCTGAGCGAGTTGCTCACCGAGCGCCTTGGCCTGGTCGACGTAGGCGCCTCGTTCCCGCACCGGGTCGCTTACCACCCGACCTGTCACTCGCTGCGCGGCCTGGGGCTCGGCGAGGCGCCGCTGCGCCTGCTGCGCGCGGTGCGCGGGCTCGAGCTGGTCGAGTTGCCGAGCGCGGAGGTGTGTTGTGGGTTCGGCGGGACCTTCGCCGTGAAGAATGCTGACACCTCGGCGGCGATGCTGGACGACAAGCTCGCCGCGTTGCGAGCCTGCGGCGCCGAGGTCTGCACGACGGTCGACAGCTCCTGCCTGATGCACATCGGCGGCGGGCTCAGTCGTGCGGGAAGCGGCATCCGGGGAATGCACATCGCCGAGATCCTCGCCTCCGAGATGGCACCGGCGTCGTGAGTGCCTATCGGCCCTTTCCGGAGGCGGCGCGTGACGGGCTGGCCGACCCGACCCTGCGGCGCAATCTGAGCCGAGCCACGGCGACGATCCGTGCCCGCAGCGCCGCGGTCGTGGCCGAGAAGCAGGATTGGCAGGCGCTACGCGACGCCGGGGCGGCGATCAAGGCCGACACGATGTCCCGGCTCGACACCCTTCTGAAGCAATTCGAGCGGCAGGTCGAACGGGCCGGCGGGACCGTCCACTGGGCCGCGGATGGCGCCGAGGCCTGCGAGATCGTGACCGCCATCGCCCAGGCCAACGGCTACTCGCGCCTGCTCAAGGTGAAGTCGATGGCAACCGACGAGATCGACCTCAACGCAAAGCTCGCGGACGCCGGGATCGAGGCCGTCGAGACCGACCTCGCCGAGCTGATCGTGCAACTGGCGGGGGACCGTCCCTCCCACATCCTCGTTCCGGCGATCCACCGCAACCGCGCCGAGATCCACGCCCTCTTCGCCGAGCACCTCGGCGCCCGCCCCGAGGAGACCGAACCGCAGGCGCTCGCCGCCGTCGCGCGCCGCCACCTGCGTCGCCAATTCATGACCACTCCGATGGCGGTCAGCGGGGCCAATTTCGGCGTCGCCGAGACCGGCGCGGTCTGCGTGGTCGAGTCGGAGGGGAATGGCCGCATGTGCACCACCCTGCCCGAGGTTCTCGTGACGGTGATGGGGATCGAGAAGCTGATCCCGCGCTGGCAGGACCTCGAGGTCTTCCTTCAGTTGCTGCCGCGCGCGGCTACCGGCGAGCGGATGAACCCCTACACCTCGCTCTGGACCGGCGTGCGGAAGGACGTGCCGGGAGATGGACCGCGGGAGTTCCACCTCGTCCTGCTCGACAACGGGCGCACGCGGGCGCTCGCCGACCCGCGGGGCCGCGACGCCCTTCACTGCATCCGCTGCAGTGCCTGCCTCAACGTCTGCCCGGTCTACGAGCGGGTCGGTGGACACGCCTACGAAGGTGTCTACCCGGGCCCGATCGGGGCGATCCTGGCACCGCAGCTCGAGGGGATCGAGTCCCGTTCCTCATTGCCGTTCGCCTCCACGCTCTGCGGCGCCTGCTTCGAGGCCTGCCCGGTGAAGATCGACATCCCATCGATGCTCGTCCACCTGCGCGGCGCCGCCGTCAAGTCCGGGGCGACGCCGCGCGCCGAACGGCTGACGATGGCGGCGCTCGCTCGCGCGTTCGGCTCGCGGCGCGGCTTCGAGGCGCTTCAGCGGCTCGGCTCGGTTCTGCAGCGGCAGCTCCCTCGGGATCGCCGGATGGCGCGCTTTCCCGGCCCGCTCGGTCGTTGGGCCCGATCTCGCGACCTGCCACCAGCGGCGTCGCAAAGCTTCCGTTCCTGGTGGGAAAAGGAGCGTGATGGCCGGCGATGAGCCACACATGGGCGGCGCGCGGGAGGAGATCTTGGCGCGCGTAGGCGCGGCGCTCTCCGACCTTTCCGCCGCGGCCCGTACGGAGCCGGCCGAGATCCCGCGCCTCTACGAACGCGGACGCGAGGCGACCCCGGCGATACGGGAGTTATTCGCCGAGCGCGTCGCTGACTACAGGGCGGCGCCACTGACGCTCTCCGCGCCCGAGGACATCGGCGGCGCCGTCTCGCGCCTCGCCCAGGCGCGCGGCGCCAGGCGCTTGGCCGTGCCCGACGACCTGCCGGACGCGTGGGCCCCGGCCGACCTCGAGTTGGTGCCCGACCGCGGGTCGAGCGCGGCCGAGCTCGACCGGCTGGACGGCGTCCTGACCGGATGTGCGGCAGCGATCGCCGAGACGGGCACGATCGCCTTGGACGGTGGTGCCACGCAAGGGCGTCGCCATCTGACCCTGATCCCGGACTGGCACATCTGCGTCGTTTTCGCCGACCAGCTGGTCGCGGGCGTCCCGGAGGCGATCCTGCGGCTCGGCTCGGCAGCACATGAGGGCAGGCCGATCACCCTGATCTCCGGACCCTCGGCGACTTCGGATATCGAGCTCGAGCGGGTCGAGGGCGTGCATGGCCCCCGCACGCTGGACGTGCTGATCGTCGACCGAGAACAATCGACCAAGGAGCATCCGCTATGAGCGAGTCGCACCAAGCCCCGTTCGGCTCCGCCGGCGCGTGGCCGGCGCCGTGGACCCTGGCGCGGGGGCTCTGCAACGCCGAGGGCCCCACCGCCGCTCCCCGCGGCTGGATCCTCAACGTCAACAGCCTCAGCCGCCCCAGCGAGCCGAGCTGGCCGACCCGGGGCGGCGACATCACCGCCACCCACCTTGCGCGGCCAGGCCAGACGACGGTTCTCTTCAACACCTCGACCGCGAAGGTCGAGGGAATCCCCTGCGCCCTCGCGTTCGGCCCCGACGAGGCTCTGTACATCGCCGACGAGGGACGGCGGGCGATCCTGCGGGTTCCCCCCGAGGGCGAAATCGAAGATCTCATCATCGACTGGCACGACGAGCGACTCAACGGCGCCAACGACCTCGTCTTCGATCCGGCGGGGAACCTCTACTTCACCGATCCCTGGACGAGCTCGCCGCGGAACCCCGTCGCCGGGGTCTACGGATACTCGTGGAGCAGCGGCGAGCTGCACCAGATCGATTCAGGGATGCAGTTCACCAACGGCATCGTGGTATGGGAGGACCGGCTGCTGGTCGCCGAGACCTACACCCGGATGGTCTGGAGCTACGAGCTAGGCGGCGAAGGAAGGGCCGGCAACCGGCAACCGTTCTGCGAGCTGCCCGACATCGCCGACGCGCCGCCGCTCCCTCCGAACGTCCAGCAGACGCTCGGGGTCAAGTACGTGTGCGGGCCCGACGGGATGGCCTGCGACGCCGAGGGCAGGCTCTATGTCGCCCATTACTCGGCCGGCGGCATCTTTGTCTATGACCGGTCCGGCGACTACGTCGACACGATCCCGACCCCGGGCGCGATCCCGACCAATGTCTGCTTCGGCGGACCCGACCACGATCAACTCTTCGTCACCGTCGACGACATCGGCGAGCTTCTCGTCTACGACCTCGGGGTCCCCGGGCAACGGCTGCCGTTCTGCCCCTCGGGCAGCGGCAACCACGCCTGGGCCGCAATGCTGCCGAACTGATGGCGTCGGCGGCCAATCGCCTCTAAGGGAGCGGCTGCCGTGCTCGCGCAAGCTAGGAATCGGACTCACTCGCAACGGACGCCCAACTTCGCATCACACCCTTTTCACCCGGTGAGAAAGGGATCAGCCTGCGGCGGCGAGATTTCCGGAAGGGCCTCAGAGAGGCCAGCGGGGGAACCGTCGCGGAGGTCGCCGATCACCTTGACCGATGAACAGGTCCACCGCGTCAAGGAGATGTGCGGACAGCGCCGCGAAAACGTGAATGCATGGGGCCTGAAGGAGGGAGCCCCGGGATCGATGGCTCGGTAGGACCGACGCGATTCGGGCACCGACTTGCGCCGGCCACGATCGATGCCGTATCCGAACTCGCCGGCGGCGCTGGTGAGCGACAAAGGAATCCGTCGCGAGGAGACCTTTTGGACCGATGAGCGGCGGGCGATGGTTCAGCGCCTGCGCCTACTCTGCGGGATCCCTCCGGCTCAGACATCCTGACAACCTTGACGAAGAAGTCCCGCGAGATCGTCGGGTCCGACACGGCTCGAACCCGATTTCGAACCGCTCATCAGCGTGAATGGGCACTCGCGCCTTTGAGTGCCTTTATCCACGACTATCGACGGCCATCAACGACTATCGGCGATCTCCGCTGGGTTCCTCGAGCGAGCGGCAAACCCCAGTAGAACGCCAATCCTTGATGCGCCGGTGGAGATCGAAGGGTTGGATCGCACCCAGGAGGTCGGCGGTTCGAAATCCTTGTTTCGGCGACGCCTATTTTGACGTCCGGACCAACGATCCGGCCAGTCGTGCCGTCAGGACTTCGGTTCGACTGGTCGAGTTTCGACCACGGTTCAGTCGCTGGCGAGCGTCGTCTCAAAGGGACCGTGAAGGGACCGAAACACCCTGAAATGAGCCTTTTCCTGACTTCTACTGACCTCTGTTGACCCGGTGCCGGAGGGCGGTCAGATCGAGAGAAATCCCGCCTGTAGAGCCGGATTCGGCTCTACGGAGAGGCATGCAGAGAGTGCGCCCGACCAGATTCGAACTGGCGACCTTCGGCTTGAAAGACCGAAGCGGACCCTCGCCTCCCCGCTCCGAAGGGCTAATGAGGCCGAACGCTGCCTAACAGGTCCAGACGTTGAGAGCCGGGATTCGCTCCAGGATCGGGACAGCGATCTAGATGGCCTTCGACCCAAACGCCGTGCGAGGCTTCACACGCGAGAGTCGCTAGATGCTGGTCGGATCGGCCGGGGACCGCCCGTAGTTGCGGGTCCGTCGGGCCAATCATCGGGCCAATAGGCCACTCCTCGGCCCGAACACAGTCCAACACAGCCGAACGTAGCCCAACCCCGGAACGACGAAACCCCGCTCTAGGGCGGGGTTTCGGCTAAGCGGCTGAAGGGATTCCGAACCCTCGACCTTCTGCATGGCAAGCAGATGCTCTAGCGAACCGAAGATGACGACCCCGTGCAACCATCCGGTTGACGACCGAACCCTCGGGTAGGCTAAAGGAGTGTTGAGATAGTTCGGAGCCGCGCTTGTACGCCGCGTCGCCGCCATCTACGCGCGAAAAGCACCTGGCCCGGCTCCACGATGCTCGCCTCATGACGGGTATCGGATTGCAGACCGCCCTGGCTCGGCCCCCTCGGGGCTGGTTCTCGGATCCCCGCTGTCCTGGCGCTCATCCTCCTCGTCCGGTCAGCGGCTTCGATACTCCAGAGGAACAGAGAGCAGGACTGATGGATTCTGATGAAATGGCGCCGGCGTCCGACAGCCGGGCCGACCGCGAGATCCCGGCGCTCGCCGAGATCTCGCGAGCGATGGTCAAGCTCTACAAAGAACAGTTCGGGCGCGGACCGACCAGGGCCAAGACGAGCTTCGCCGGGCCCGATGTCGTCATCTGCACCCTCGAGGACAGCTTCACCCCGGCCGAGCGCAAGCTCGCCGAGATGGGTGAGCACCAGCGTCTGCGCGACACTCGCCTCTACTTCCAGTACGCGACGGAGGACGACTTCCGCTCGGTCATCGAGCGGATACTGCGGCGGAAGGTCTGGGCCTTCAACAGCAGCACTGACACGGAAAGGGATGTCTCAGTCGAGGTATTCCATCTGGAGCCCGCGGCGCGGGTGGAGCCGACCGTCTAGTCACGGTGCTTGGCGAAGCGGCATCCTCGTCTTCGGGGAGCCGCTCTCCCCCAGGCCACTCGGCATCGCCCTGCAGATCACCGCCTTCGTGATGGTCTGCGGCTCGGCGCTCCTGCTGCCGGCCCCGCTGAATTCCACGACCGAAGGCCTGTCCGAAAGTCAAAATCGATCCTGAAGCTCTCGAAGCGATCCGCCTCGAAAGCCGGTAGCCGGTCCGGGAGCCGCCGACTTCTCATGTAGATGCCGAGGAACGGTCACCCTTCCTCGGCCCCTGCTGCCCGACGTGGGGCAGGGCTACCGCTCCTACTCAATCGGGATCGGTCTTGGGATCGTCGGAGGTGACTGCACCTTCGTCGTCATCGGAAAGGAGCTCCCGCGCGGTCTCCTCGAGCGCCGAGCGTTCGACCTGTTTGTCGAAGACGAAGATCTCGACGATGACATGCGGATCGAAGAGGACCTGGCTCTGGTAGGTGGTGACCTTGCGTTCGGTCAGCTGTTCGATCGTTCCCACCAGCCGCTCGGTCATGATGTTCTCGAAGCGTTGGCGGAAGGCACGGACCGCGTCCGCTTCGTCCGCTTGCAGCATCGTCTTCTCCCCCTCGGTCATGCCGTCGCGCATGACGACGAACAGAAGATCGTCGACCAAGTAGGACTTCGCCTTCGACGGTCCGCGGCCGTAAAAGGTCTTCATCGCCTTGACCATCTCCCGAGAGATCGCGGAGGCAAGCGAATTTCCCACTTGACGTTCGGCGGTGGGGTCTGGGGCTTTGGGGCCATCGGTCATCGCGCGAAAGATCCTATGGAGCGACGGAGGCTTTGGCAATCTGTCCCGTCCGGATCACCCCGAGCTCAGGAAGCTGCGCAGGACCGTGGAAGCCGGCGCCGCGGCCGACATCGCCAGCTTCGCCCGCAGCGAGGAGATCCATGAGTTCCGACACCGCCGCCGGGTCCGGCGATTCGACCACCGGCAATCCCAAGATCGAGGCAAAGGGGATGGCACGCCTCTGGCGCGATTTCAACCTGACGATCGTCGTGGCGATCCTGTTCATCGTCACCTTCGCCGTCTTCGCCATCGTCGACTACCACCACTACGAGCACGAAGCCCACGTTCAACACTTCAAGACGACCTTCAGCGGCTGGATGTCGGAATTCTGAACGCTGACGCTGGAGAACTGGCAGTCGGAGTTCCTCCACATCGCGATCTTCGTGCTTCTCACCTCCTTCCTGGTCCACAAGGTCAGCGCCGAGTCCCGTGACAGTGACGACCGCATCGAGGAAGGGATCGAGCGGATCGCGGAGCGGCTGGGTCGACTCGAAGGCGACCGAGGCAAGGATTAGGTCCAGCGCGGAGGTCGAAGAGCTCCGTGGCCCCGCGGCTTGGGAGTGGCGACGGGCCGTCTCCCGTCCCGGACCACGCCGTCGCGGTTGACCTAGTCGGTGCGGGGTAGCCGTCCCCCGAGGAACTGAGTCCCTCAACCTTGACCCCCCCGCACAGGTGCCTGTCTATAAGGCAGGTGCCTGGGCGGCGGGGCACTCTTCCGCCGGGCAGGCATCATCAGCCGGCTTCCTTAGCCCATCGCGATTTAGGCGACTTCGATACTCGGGATGGGCCGTTCGTGCGATTTAGCCACCAGACCCGGTCGCCGAGCAGCAGCATCAGGGCCGCAGCAGGACGATCCGGACCACGGTGGCGTCGAGGACGACCGCGATCGTGAGGCCGATGCCGAGTTGGCTCACCGTCGCCATCGGGAAGAGGTCCTCGAGGTCGAGAGCGGGGCGGTGCAACTGCTGATCGTCTTGGCAGCGGACGACGGCGATGGCCTGACCAAGTAGCTCCGCTCGTGGGGTCCGCCTTCGCGATCGGAGCGATGAGCCGCCGCGATCGATTCTGCCTCCCCCGTTTGCGACCGTGTCGTCCTGGTGCCCGCGACGCGGATTGTCGATGGCGAGAAAGTCCAGCGGATGATCGAGGGCCGGCTCGGGCCACTGTGGGTGCGCCGGGGCCTCCGCCCAGCGGTCCGGGTGCTGAGATGAACGCTCCGCGGGTACCCGTCGCCACCGATGACGCCGAACGACGATGGATTGCAACAGGTGCAAGGTAAGCGCGGCGGGGATGCCCAAGGAGATCCGAACGAGCGCCGGGGCATGATCGCGCGCCTGATGGAGGATCCCCAGCAGGAGCGCGCCTTCCTCTCCACGATCGGGTTCACCGGCGGGTTTGCGGCATGCCGCGGTATCACCCACGCGATCCGGAACCACATCCCGCCGTTTCACAACTTCAGCTCCAAGGGCGGCACCCACATCCATCACTCGACGTTCGGGATCTTGGGACTGCTGAGCATCGGCTTCCTGTGGACCCAGCAGGTGTGGACCGGTCACGACGACCCGCCGCGCTGGGGCTCGCGGATCACCGCCGGGACGTTCGGGATCGCCGCCGCACTCACCCTTGACGAGTTCGCGCTGTGGCTCGACCTCCACGACGACTACTGGGACGCGAAAGGCCGTAAGTCGGTCGATGCGGCGATCATCTTCGGCGGGCTGCTGACCGCGATCACCATCGCCTCCGAGACGCTCGACGAGCACCAGGTGCCGGCCGCCCTGCGGTGGCTGGCCAAATTCGACATCCGCAACGCGCTGCCGACCCCGGCCGGCGGCACGTCGGCCTCCTAGAGCGGGGAAACTTGGCGAGGTTCAGTCCGCCTCCAGGAGGAATGGACGCACGATCCGGGCCAGCGCGTCCGGCGCGCTGAAGTTGACGGCGTGTGGAGCGCCGGGCACGGTCAGGAGACGCCCTTGCGGCAGCAGGCGAGCGACCTCCTCCGACCACGGCGCCGAGACGATCGGGTCCCGCTCGCCTCGCACGACCAGCGCGGGGACGCGGATCTGCCTGTAGTGCTCCGCGGCGGGATCGCGCAGCGCGGCGCGCAGGGTTCGCCAGGCCCGGGACGCACCCGCCTCGATGTAGTCGCGGGAGGCGATCAGGGGCAGGGGCCGGCGCTCGCGGGTCACGTCCACCAGCAGCCGCGCGATCTGCTGGCGCGGCCTCGGGGCGCTCGGATCCATCGTCGGGGACACGAGCACCGCCCGCGCGAGGCGCTCCGGGTGGCGCTCGGCGAGGTGCGCGATGACCTGGCAACCGAGGCTGTTCCCGATCAGGGCGGCGCGTGGCAGGCCGTAGTCCGACATCCAGGCCGCCAGCGCGTCGGCCAGGCCCGGCAGGCCGAGCGGCTCCGGCGGATCCGAGCTGCGCCCGAAGCCGGGTAGATCGGGCGCCACGACCCGGAACTCCCCCTGGAGACGCTGCAGCAGAGGGACCATGTAGCGCGCGGAGACCCCGAGGCCATGGACCAGGACGACGGGCCGGGCGGCGTCGGGTACGCGTGCCGCCGGTGTGCGCGAATACCAGCGCACCCCCGCCACGACGCTCCACCGCCCTTGCACGCTGGCCGATAGCTCGCCCATGGTGCCGGGGATACCCGACCCGGTCGCCCGACACGCTTGGCCGAGCCGGTGCGACTCTCGCCGCGGCCCGGTTCCCGCCGCTTGCCCGGTCGATCAGCTTATGAGCCCCGACGGGAAGTCCACTGAGGGTCCCCGTGGGGTCATTCGTGGGGTCAAACGATGCCGAACACTGCCGAATAGGGCCGAACGTCACGAACCGAGATTTCGCTCTAGGAGCGGGATAGCGCGCTACCACGCCGTCGATGCGATGCGAGTGCGACGCTTCACACGCGAGAGGTCGCTGGTTCGAAACCAGCCGTGCCCATAGCCCGCCAATCGCTTGAGAGCTGCCTTTCCGAATAAGCCAGATCTGCAAGCGATCGCCTGGCTGGCGGTGAGGCAAAACGCTCTGCAGATCGCGCTCTCCTCGGTTAGGCCGGCACCGGCTCGGGGAGGCGGCGCCAGGCCCAGACCGCGCCCGCGTAGATCAGGACGGCGAGCACCGTCGCGGAGCTGACCACCATCCCGGCCGCGGTGGCGGTGACGAGACTGGTGCTGCCGAGCGCGGCGACCGTCGCCGCCGGGCCGGTGCCGACGCCGAGGGGGAGCAGTCCCACCGCCCCCATCGTGAAGAGGACGAGGCAGACATGTGCCGGATCCGATGGCAGACCGAATGCGGCCACGACGATCCAGGTGCGGAGAAAGGCCATCGCCGTGAAAGCCGCGACGACGATCGCCAGCCGGTTCCGAAGCTCGGGGTCGGCGAGCACGCCGAGGCCGGCGGCGATCTTGCGGTTGCGGAAGCGCCCGTAGAGGAGCCGAAGCGCCGCCAGCACGGCGACGGCGCCCCCGAGCATCGCCCAGGGGGCCCAGGCGGGGATCATCCCGACCGCGGTCGAGCCGACGGCCGCCAGCACCGCCGCGGCGCAGACCTCGAAGAGGACGATCGGCGCGTCCGCCAGCGCGATCTGTGAGACATCCGGCGCGCTTGCGCCGCCGAAGCGCCGAAGCAGCGCGATCCGCGCCGGCAGCGCCGCCTGTCCCTGAACGGTGCCGGCCAGGAAGGCGCCGGCGTTGGCGGCGTGAACGTCTCTGGGGTCCAAGCTTTCGGCTTTCTCACCCGCGGCGGCGCGGAGCACCGTACGCCACGCCTCGGTCCTCAGGGCGAGGGTGAGGACGTGGGCCGTCGTCGCCCCGAGGATCACCCAGACCGGCACGGTCCCGATCGCGTCGAGCACCGGATCGCCTCTGGTGAAGAGGAGGAAGCCGATCAGCCCGACCACCGCCAGCGGCAAGACCGTCGAGACCATCCTGCGTGCGCGAGTCACGAATCAATCCCGATGTGGTCCTCGGTCACGGATGCTCCTTCGCTTGCGTTGGTTCGCGATCGGCTCTCTCCGATTCTCGGGACCCAGACCGCAATCGTCATCACGGCCACCCACCGATTCGCCTTCGGGTTAACCCCCAGGCGTCGGAGCGATCGGGAGCGTCACGTCAAGGCAGGTGCCGCCCCCGGGCGGGCTCTCGACCGCGACCGCGCCCCCGAAAGCCTGGACTCGATCGCTCAGCCCGATCAGGCCGGAGCCACGCGTTGGGTCCGCTCCGCCGACACCGTCGTCGCGTACGCGCAGTCGCAGCTCTCCCTCGCTGCGCTCCAGGTCGACCCATGCGCTTTCCGCTCGGGCGTGCTTGACGATGTTGGTGAGGGCCTCGGCGACGACGTAGTAGACGGCGACCTCGAGCTGCGCCGGCAGCGGCTCTTCTGGCCCCACGGTCAGCTCGACCGGGACCCGGGAGCGCCGCGCGAGGGTCCTGAGCGCGGGGGCGAGCCCGCCCTGCGAGAGGATCGCCGGGTGGATGCCGCGCGAGATCTCGCGTAGCTCGGAGAGCGCTTCGTTCAGCCCCGCCACGGTCTGCGACAACGTGAGCCTGAGCTCCGTCTGCTCCGACGGCACCCCCGGTTCCGCCGCCCTCAAGGCGAGGGCGAGCGAGACCAACCGCTGCTGGACGCCATCGTGGAGGTCGCGCTCGATCTGGCGCCGGCTCTCGTCGGTTGCCGCGACGATGCGCGCCCGCGAAGCCTTCAACTCGGCGCGGTCCTCCGCGTTCGCGATCGCGATCGCGACCAGTTCGGTGAACTCGGCGAGCCGCCGTTCGGCATCCGGCGGCAGGGACCCGTGGCGTGACGAGATCAACGTGGCGCCCCAGAGCCGGCCGCCGACCACCACCGGAGTGGCCACCCCCACGCCCGCAACGCCTCCCGTGAACTGATCGGCGCGTCCCGGTCGGCCGCTGCGCTGCACCTCGGCGATCAGCGTTCCCTCTTCCACTGGCCGGCGCTCGCCCACCACCGCTCCCTGCCCCGTCGCGGCGACGATCCTCCCGGTCGCGTCAGGCTCGAAGCAGACGATGGTCGTGGCGTCCGCACCGAGAAGGTCGCGCGTCTCGAGGGCCACCGACGAGAAGACCTTGGATGGCTCGACTCCCCGCGCCACTAGCGTCGCCACCCGCCGTAGGGCGGCCTGCTCTCCGGCAAGCTTGCTGCGCCCCGCCTCCGCGACCTCGGCCTTGCGGCGCGTCAATTCCGCGAGCGCCCCGGCCAGGACGCCCAGGGCGATGTACATACCGGCGATCAGGAAGTTCTGCCAGTCGCTCGGGCCGAACGAGCGGGTCGGCGGGATGTAGAAGGAGTCGAAGGCGAGGCCGGTGGCGATCGCCATCGGGAAGCCGTACAGGGGACCCCCGCGCCAGGCCGCGGCGATCAGGAGAGCGACCCAGATCAGGCACCAGAGGACGATCAGGACGGTGTCGCCCCGCAGCGGAATTGCCGCCGCGATCGCGAGGAAGAATGCCGCGCTGGCAAGAAAGGAGGCGGCGGGCGCCGCCAGGGACTGGAGACTCGGGATGCGATCCCAGCGGATCACGATCCGAGGCTACCGCGGATGACGATCTGAGCCGGCGGTCCGATCCGCGGGCGTCATCGAAGCAGGGCTCGGATGGCCTCAGCCGACAGATCCGACTTGGCGACGAAGCCGATCGCGGGGCTCGCCTCGATCAGCTCGGCGAACTCATCCTCGGCGTGGCTCGAGATCATGATGAGCTGCCCCCCCGCGGAGTCGTCCTCGGCCTTCAGCGTTCGCACCAGGGCGAAACCACTGTCACCGTTGAGATCGATGTCGACGAGCGTCACGTCCGGTCGTGCCTCCTCCACCCGCCGCACCGCTTCCTGGGCCGAAGCGGCGACGCCGACGACCTCGATCCCCTGCTGCTCGAGCAGGGCCCGAGCGGCACGGGAGAACTCCGGGCTATCGTCGATGATCAGGCAGCGCAAAGACATGCAGCCGAGGATAGGTGCGGGGCTTTCAGGAAACATTGCAGCTAGCCCCCAATGGCATTGTGGTCGATACTCCAGCTATGCCCGCTGACCACACGAGCGTGGTGGTGGCCGATGACGACGTCCTTCTCCGCGAGGGTCTCGTCAGCCTGCTCGAGCAGTCCCGGTTCCACGTGGTGGGGCAATGCGGTGAGGCTTCGATGCTGCTCGCGTACGTGAGGAAGTTTCGGCCCGACCTCGCGATCGTCGACATAAGGATGCCGCCCACTCACACGACCGAGGGTCTCGACGCGGCCCAGACGATCCGCGAGGAGATCCCCGACACCGCTGTGCTCGTCCTCTCTGCTCACGCCGAGATGGAGCAGGCGGCCGACCTGCTGGCCACCGGCGGACGTTGTGGCTATCTGCTGAAGAGCCGCATCACCGACGTGGACCAGTTCATCGAGACGCTCGAGCGTCTCGTCAAGGGTGAGGCGGTCGTCGATCCGGTCCTCGTCCAGGAACTGGTCAGCGCCCGCCGCGCGAACGATCCCCTCGAGGCGCTGTCGGCGCGGGAGCTGGAGGTGCTCGAGCAGATGGCCGAGGGGCGCTCGAACGCCGGCATCGCGAAGCAGCTTTGGGTGACCGAAGGCACCGTCGAGAAGCACGTCCACAGCATCCTGATGAAACTGCCCTTGGCCGGGACCGAGGACGATCACCGCCGCGTCCTGGCCGTGATCGCCTATCTCGATACCCGCTAGGAAGTGGACGGACGGAGCCCGACGAGCAACGCGATCCCCATCAGCGCGAGCAGCGGTCCGGAGTTCGGATCGGTCGCCTGACCGGAGTAGAGGGCGCCGAGGTCCTGCCCCATGACCCACATCGCCAGCGTCAGCGCCAGCCCGAGCGCCACGGCGGGGGTTCTGGTCCGGCGCGCCAGCGCGCCGACTCCGATCAGGATCTCCGCCGCCACCAAGACGACGACCAGCAGCAGGCCGTGGGTCCCGGCCCATGCGCCCACCGAGCTGTCCAGCCTGGCGAGCCACCCCGGTGCGCCGGAGGTCCCAGCGGTCAGAGTGCTCGCGACCGCCCCGCCGGTGTTCTGGCCCGGTAGTGCCTGGAAGACTGCCGCCCCGACCCACACAGCGGCCCATGCGAACGGCAGCCATCGCGCCGGGCCTTCGCGCGAGCCGTCGCGCCGCGGCCACGCCGCGGCTGCCAGGAGCGCATAGATGAGAGCAGAGCCGGGCGCCCCCGTGATCAGGCTGGCGTGACCGCCGGCCAGCCCGGAGAGTCCCTCGCCGACGTACCAGACGCCGAGCGCCCATGCGATCGACGCGGCGAGCGTCAACCGGGCGGTGCGAGGCACGAGCAGCCCGATCCCGAGCAGGAGCTGGACCGCGGCGAACGGGACGTTCCAGACGACAGGGTTTGCGGCGACGATGGTCGCGCCGAGGTGGACGGGGGCCGAGACGATCCACGGCTGCCCTTCTCCGACCGGGGCGATGACCTGGGTCGCGAACCCACGCGTGAACATGAAGGGCTGCAACTGAAGCACGCCGTCGAGAAGCCAAAACAGGCCGAGCGCGACCTGGAGCTGACGGCGGGTGATGCCGGCACTGCGGACGATGGTGGCGACGGCGGTCCGCGCGTGCAGACGCCGCGGAATCGTCGCGACGGTAGAAGAGAGGAAAGTCGTTCGGCCACTGGACATGGTGTTGGCTCCTGTGTAGTCCTTGAAGGCTTGTTGGAGGGGATGGCCGTCCGGGCCGGGCGCACGAGGCGACCGGCCCAGACGATCGTTCATTGGGACTAGCCCGCGGGCTGGGTGTCCGAGTAGGTGCTTCCGGTGGTCGTGTTCCAGAGGCGCCGGTTATTCATTTCAGAGATGTAATCGATGCGGGTCTGGAATGGCCACGTGAGCTCGTTCCAGTTCCCCATCAGGTAGGTCATGTTGTAGGGGCCGTCGGCCGGCGTGTTGAGATAGGTCGGGGCGACGGACTTGAAATAGCCTTCCAGCTGGGACGGGAGCTTGCTGGAGCTGTGGGTAAGCAGCAGCGGAGCGTGGAAGCCCATGTGCGACATCGGCGCGGATGCAACGGCACCCTGCCAGTCGTTTTCGTTCACCACCGTGAACCCATGGCCCGGACCGGTGATCTTCCAGCCCACTTCGCCGGCAGGATCCCACATCTTCGCGAAGGCGATCGCCGTGTCGACGGCGGTGTCCTTCGGATTCGCGTTGAACGCAACGTTGTTGTCGTTGGTGATCCGGATGATGCTGCCGTATTGGGACAGTTCTTTCGCTACCGCGTCCGAGATCTGTTCCGGGCCGCCGAACAGGTAGATCCGAGCATGACCGTCGCGGCGCTTGAGCGCTTCAATCGTTCCTTCCGGCACCGAGTTCTGATTCACCCACAGGAGGCCGGACGCCATGTGCGACACCCAGTGGGTCGCCGGCAGCACGTATTTGTAGGACTGCATCGAACCGATCATCACGTTTTCCATGCCGTTTTCCATGGCGGGAACGCCGGTGTCGGGGTTCTCGATGCTCCCGTAGAGCTGGTCGACCGTGTTCGCAAGGGCGGGCACGTTCGGTGCCGTGACGGTCGCGTACTTCAGGCCCAGTTCTTCGAGCTTCTTCTCGACGCCGGGGTTCGCGGCTGCGCCGACCAAGAAGGCGTCGACGTTGTGGTAACGCGAGATTCCGGTATCCCCGAGGCGTTTGATCTCGTTTTCGGTGATCTTCGGAATCCCCTTACTGGTGACGTAGAGAATCGGGGCGTCGTCGGGGAAGTGCACCAACGGCGTCGCGGTGATCGCGGTGAGCGGTTCGTTGGGCGTGACCAACGTCAGCCCCCACGGCCGGTCCGGAACGTTGTTGTTCTCGTTCGGGGCGTTCAGCGGGAGTGCCGCGGGCCACTGATGCTGCGTTACCGCCACGGCTTCCTGGTACGGATTGTTACCGTACAGCCGCGTCGTCGTCTTCGTATCGATCGTCGGCACGATGCTGCCCGAGCCAGACGGTGACGGAACGTGGAAGTCCGGCTTTTCGGTCGGTTTGCCGAACGGATACATCTCGCTGGTCTTCAGCGAAGGCGACGCCTTCACTGCCGTCGTCAGGTGGATTTCGCCTTCGGCGTTGGAGTTGGTCGCGGCAAGCGCGGTTCCGCCGGCGAATACGCCTGCGGACGCGAGCATCCCGAAGACGATCGCAACCAAGGCGAGGCCGGCGCCGCCGATCCTGGTGCGAATACTGGTCCGCCTAGGTAGTAGGTGTGACATCGTTTTGTCCTCCTTGGAGGAGAGGAGCCGGGCGGCGGCGTCCGGAGCCCGGCGTCCCCACTCGACAAGATTTATCGGATGGTCGAAGCCTTGCGGCCCCTTACTCCAACCGCATCGCCGCTAACGTGAGTCCACGGTTCACGCTAGCCCCCAAAGGGAGTGGCCGCTGGCCCCCATGCAGACCGATGTCGACGGCCGAGAGACTGTGACCATGAAGGTACGTCTCAGTGACCAGCAGACCGAAGGCCGTTTCCGACCTCGATACGCACCTCGTAGATGACGCGCGAGATCAGGGTCCCGCAGGTTTGGTCGAGCCGCTCTGCGCCGCGTGCAGCTTTCCCGCCCAGACCGCCTTCGCGCCCAGGTCACCGGTCCGGAAGGTGAAGAAGCCGGCGGCGATCGCCAGGATCACGAGCAAGACCCTCAAGGCGTTGAACGTCGACCTCGAGCCGAGCAGCCCGTCGACGATGGCGAGGCCGGTCGGCATGCCCCCGGAGATCCGGTAGGCGGCGAAGGCGAGGATCAGGACGGCGGTGAAAAGGGTGAAGACGATCGCCAGGATGTGGGCGGCCTGCGAATGTTCGGAGATCAGCGTGGCGGCTTCGCCATGTAGGTGGAGAACGCCATTCAGGGCATCGCCTGCCTGCATCGTCAGGAAGATCGAGCTCATCGCGATGATCGAGACCAGCGAGAGCGCGATCCCATAGCGACCAAGCCATTCCGGGCGGGCCATCAAGACGAGCGCCGCGACCACGGCCGCCGGGATGAGGATCACCGGCACGTGGACGAACAAGGGGTGCGCCGGGAGGCCGCTGTAGACGGTGGTGATCTTGATCCCGAGCGTGACGAAACCAAGGAAGGCGAGCAACGTGAGGATGAACTCCGCGCGTCGCCAGTCGATGCCCGTCCGCCGCGCCGCGGTGGTGTCCTCGGTGCTCACGGCGGCGATCTTCAGGACGGGCCCTAAACCACCAGTGAGTCGAACGTGAGAGAACTCTCATCCTCGGGCCAAGGCGCGTGAGAGGAATCTCACCGCTCCCCCAATCTCCGCTTCATCTGACGGCGCCAGTGTGCGGCCGATGGCCACGGCCACCGTCGAACCACCCAGCCGGGCGCGCCGCCGCCGTCCTCCGCCCTCCCGGGTCCCGATCTGGCGCCGCGCGCGGCGCGTCCTCCTGTTCGCCTGCCTCTTCTCCCTCGGGGTCGCGGCGCTCTCCTGGCTGCCGGCGGTGAGCGGCAGCCGCAACCTCAGCATCAGCATCGCCAGCGTCGAGTGGCTGCGCAGCCACGGCGGCAACCCGATCGCCACCCAGATCGAGAACTGGTACTACCAGCTGAACGAACCCGAAAAGGGCGGGCCGGCGCTGACCTCACTGCCGCAGGTCGGGGACGGGACCGCGGCCCGGGTAGAAGGCGAAGGCGGAGAAAGCCCGGGGAAGGCAACCCCGTACTCACCGCCCGACGTGAACCCGCTGATCCACCCGAAGCTGCCGGGTGAGGGCGTCTGGCAGAAGGCCGGCGCCAAGGTGGGGCCGGAACCGCCCGTCCTGCTCACCACGTTCCGCAGCGACCCCGAATATCCGCAATTCGTCGCCGGGGTCGCCTGGATGAGCGCCCCGAACACCGAACTCGTCTACACGCCGGGGACGGCCGAGCCTCCCGAACCGCTCGAAGACCGCGGCTCGGGCGAAGTGCCGCCGAGCATGCGCAAGCGGCTCGTCGCCACCTTCAACGGCGGCTTCCCACTCGAAACCTCGAACGCCGGGTTGATCTACCGCGGCAAGGTGGTCGAAACGATGGTCGACGGGATCGCGACCGTCGTCGGCTACCGGGGCGGCGGCTTCGACATCGTCAAATGGGAGAGCGGGACGAAGGTGCCGAAGAACGTCTTGTTCGCGAAGCAGAACCTGCCGCCGATCATCTACGAAGGCAAGCTGAACCCGAACCTCTCCGACGGCCCCGAATGGGGCGAAACGGTCAACAACGCGACGCGGGTGTGGCGCTCCGGCCTCGGCATCGACTCCCACGGCAACCTGATGTACGCGGCGGCCAACTACCAGACGGTGGAATCACTGGCGAAGGTGCTGCAACGGGCCGGAGCGGTGCGCGCGATCGAGCTTGACATCAATGAAGACTGGACCAGCTTCATCAGCTACCGCCATCCCGGGGCGATCGAACCGAGCAACCTGCTGCCGGAAATGTACCGCTCTCCGGAACGCTATCTCGTGCCCGACGAACGGGACTTCTTCGCCGTCTACCTGAAGCCGGGGCAGCCCTGGTGAGGCTGCCGCGCAACGTCTCCCCCGCCGCCGCGAGACGCCGGTCGCTGCTCATCGATGCGATGTTGGGGTTCCTGATCGCCGTCTGCGCGATCACCGCCGCCGCCGGGGTCGGCGTGGTCGGCTTTTTCGCCTTGATCTGCGCCCTCATCGTCGCCTCCTGGTACCTGATCGAGGGCAGCGTCAGGATGGCGCGGCGGAAGTCGCGCCGCTGAGACGTACGATCGCGGCCATGGAGATCCTTGTCGTCGAGGACGAGACCGGCATCGCCGACTTCCTCGAGCGCGGCCTGCGCGCCGAGGGCTACGAGGTGAAGGTCGCGACCGACGGCGAGGACGGCGCGCGCCTGGCGGTCGACCCCGGGGTCGACTTGGTCGTCCTCGACCGGATGCTCCCCAAGATCGACGGGCTCGAGGTGCTGGCGCGGGTGCGGCACGCACGGCCGCTGCTGCCGGTGATCATGCTGACGGCGAAGGCCGAGGTCGCCGACCGGGTCGAGGGCCTCGACGGCGGTGCCACCGACTACGTCACCAAGCCCTTCGCCTTCGAGGAGCTGCTGGCGCGGATCCGTGCCCGCCTGCGCGAGGGCGGCGCCGCGGCGGAAACCGCGATCGAGGCGGCCGGGATCCGGCTGGACCTGATGAGCCGGGAGGCGCTCCGCGAGGGGGTGACGACGCGCCTGCCCGACCGCGAGGCCGACCTCCTCGCCTACCTGATGCGCAACGAGGGCCGGGTCGTCTCGCGCGAGGAGCTCCTCTCCTCGGTCTGGGGCTACGACCACGACCCCGGGACCAACATCGTCCAGGTCTACATCGGCTACCTGCGGCGCAAACTCGCAAGGCCGGCCTCGCCGGCACCGATCGAGACCCTGCGCTCGGCGGGCTACCGGCTCCGGGAGCGCAGGTGAGGTCGCGCTGGGAGCGGCTCGGACTTCGCGGTCGACTGACGCTCGCCTTCGGGACGATCGTCGTCGTCGCCTTCGGGCTCGTCTTCGTGACCGTGCGCGCGCAGATGGGCCACGAGCGGACGGTGATCGGCGCCGAGGAGGAACGCGAGGCGCACGAACCAGGGGCCACCACGGGGGAGCGCCATGACTCCGACGGCGGGTCGTCGATCGAGGAGGCCCAACACGACGTCGAGAAGACCTTCCTCCTCTTCGGCGGGATCGCCCTCGCTGCCGCGCTCCTCGCCGGCTACCTGGTGTCGGCACGGGCAGCGGCTCCGCTGCGCCGCTTCACCGCGACCGCGACCGCGATCGACGCCGGCGACCTCAGTCCCCGGATCGTCGCCGACCCCTCCTCGGCGGCGGAGCTGCGGACCCTGGCCGACTCGTTCAACCTGATGCTCGACCGACTCGAGGACGCCTTCGCCCGCCAGCGCGGCTTCGTCTCCGATGCCTCGCACGAGCTGCGCAGCCCGCTGACCGCGATCCGCGGGCAGATCGAAGTGCTGGCCCGTGAACCCGAACCCGACGCGGCCGCGGTGAAGCGGGTCGAGGCGGTGACGCTGACCGAGCTCGCCCGGGTCGAACGGCTGGTCGAGCAGATGCTGGCGCTGGCGCGCCTCGACGAGGGCGTCGGACCCGTGCGCCACGAGGTCGACGCCGCCGCCTTCCTGCGCGAGTCGATCGCGGCGGCCCCGGGGTCGGCGACGCCCGGCCGGGTCGCCGCCGGGCGGATCGACCTCGACCCCGACATGGTCGCCCGGGTGATCCGCAACCTGGTCGAGAACGCGCGCCGTCACGCCGGGCCCGAGGGGGCCGTCACCGTCGCCTCGAGCGCGGAGGCCGGTCGCCTTCGTGTCGACGTCGACGACGACGGTCCGGGGATCGCGCCGGCCGAGCGCGAGCGGATCTTCGACCGCTTCCACCGCAGCGACGCGGCCCGCGCCCGCAGCTCGGGCGGGGCCGGACTCGGCCTGGCGATCGCCCGCTCGATCGTCGAGGCGCACGGCGGCCGCATCTGGGCCGAGGAGTCACCGCTCGGCGGCGCCCGGGTCAGCTTCGAGCTGCCGGGCCTGCGCGGCGGATCGCCAAAGTAAGAGACGTCTCACGCGCCGCTAAGGGTGGGCCAATCGGGCGACCTCAAGATCGTCTCCATGTTCGATTCCCATGCAGGAACCTTCAGCGGTGCCCGGGATCGCGTCGCCGCCCGCACCGGCGGGGTCGTCGGCAACGCTCGCCTGACCGGCGCCGCCGCCGTCGCCCTGCTCATCCTCCTCGCGGCCGAGGGGGTGACGATCCCCTTCATCGGCAAATGGCTCGGCCCGCACATCTTCATCGGGCTGATGCTGATCCCGCCGGTGGCGCTGAAGCTCGGCAGCACCGGCTACCGGTTCGCCCGCTACTACACCCACGACGAACCCTACGTACGCAAGGGTCCGCCGCCGACCGCCCTGCGCGTGCTGGCGCCCGGCGTCGTCCTCACCACGCTGGCCCTGTTCGGGACCGGCGTCGCCCTGCTCCTCGCCGGACCGCCGAGCAACACGCTGATCTTCGCCCACAAGCTCAGCTTCTTCGCCTGGGTCGCCTTGATGTCGATCCACATTCTGGCCCACCTGCTCGAGCTGCCCCGCCTGGCGAGCGCCGACTGGCGCCGGAACGGCCCGCGGGAGGCACGACTGGCGGGCGCCGGACTGCGGGCGGCCCTGCTCGCCGGTGCGATCGCCCTCGGCACCGGCCTGGGCGCGGTCGTCCTCACCGCCGGGACCTCGTGGCACTGAGGAAATCCCCAGCAACCACTGACCGCAGCTTTCAAGACCTGAGGCAAGGTGAGTCATGGACCCGATCGAGAAACGAGAACTGAAACGCAGGGCCTGGGCCAGGCTGGCCGCGCAAAAACGGCGCGCCGGCCTGTTGCGCGGGCGGGTCGTGATCGCCTCCCTGATCTGCTTCGCCCTGCTCTGGGGGATCGTCTTCGCCCAGATGGCGACCGGCAACGACCCCGTCCTGTCGGCCAAGTCGAAGACGGTCGCGACGCGCCCGATCAAGCAGGCGACGAAGGAAATCGAACCGACCGAGACCCGCGAAGTCGACCCGGAAGCGGAAGCGGAAACCGAACCGCTGGTCACGAGCCAGTCATGATCGGCGAGACCACCGAGAGCTTCGAGTGCTTCGGCGGCCGCTGTGCCGTCCGTGTCACCGACCCCGACAAGCCCTCCTCGCTTGCTGCCGTCGAGGGTGCCCGCCACACCCTCCTCGAGGCGCATCGCACCCTCTCCCGCTTCGACCCCGACAGCGAGCTCTCTCGGCTGAACCGGGACCCGCGCCGGACCGTGCCGGTATCGCCCCTTCTGCGCCAGTTGGTCGCCGCCGCCCTCAGCGCCGGCCTCAGGAGCGGCGGTCTCGTCGACGCGACCCTCGTCGACGAGATCGAGGCCTGCGGCTACACCGAGTCCCGGGACTTCTCCGTCGGCCCGGCGGCCGTCCATCTGTCGGCCCGCGGCGGTCCCGCCACGCCCAGCCCACGCGCGGGATGGTGTGAGCTCGCGGTCGACGAGCGCGCCGGGACGGTGAGCCGATCTCCCGGCCTGCGGGTCGACCCGGGTGGGATCGCCAAGGGGCTGATGGCCGACCTCGTCGCCGAGACGCTCGCCGGCTTCCGCTCCTTCGCGGTCGACTGCTGCGGTGACCTTCGCGTCGGCGGCACCGCCGGCCGGGTGAGGGCGATCCAGGTCGGAGATCCGAGCGGAGGCATGCCCCTGCATGAGCTCCGCATCGCATCCGGGGCGGTCGCCACCAGTGGCATAACCAGGCGTTCGTGGGTCGACGCCGACGGCCGCGTCGCCCACCAGATCCTCGACCCGGCCACCGGCCTCCCCGCCTTCACCGGCATCGTCCAGACGACGGCCGTCGCGCCGACCGGCCTCTACGCCGAGACGCTCGCCAAGGCGGCTCTCCTCGCCGGCCCCGACCGAGCCGAGGCGTGGCTGCCCTACGGCGGCGTGATCCTCGCCGAGGACGGGGACGTGCGGATCGTCGATGCGTTGACGCGGGTTCTCCCCGAGGTACTCGCGGCGTGATCGTCTCCGAACACATCTTCTGGATCACCAGCCGCGCCGCCGGAGGGGCGGCACTCCTGCTCGCCAGCGCTGCCGTGGTGGTGGGATTGATGCTGAGCGCCAAGAAACCGGTCACGAACAAGAACGACCTCCGGGCGATCCACGAGGCGCTCTCGCTGACGACGCTGGCGATGGTCGCCCTCCATGGCCTCGCCTTGCTCGGCGACTCCTACCTGAACCCCGGCCTCCCCGGGATCACGATCCCCTTCGTCGGCGCCTACCGTCCCCTCTGGACCGGGATCGGCATCGTCTCCGGTTACGGGCTCGCGATCCTCGGGCTCACCTACTACAAGCGCGACCGGATCGGCGTGGCTCGCTGGCGCAAGATGCACCGCTTCGTCGCCCTCTTCTGGGTGATGGGGATCGTCCACACGATCGGCGCCGGCTCCGACGCCACCCAGCTCTGGTTCCTGCTGATCTGTGGCGCGGTTGTCCTCCCGGCGGCGGCATTGCTCACGTTGCGCCTGCTAGGCCGGTGGTGGAACGCACCGGTCGGGGCGCGTGTTCCCGATCGCGCCTGAACGCGGCGATAGCCTCGCCGCGTGCCCTGGAGACGCTCCCACACGGAGGAACACCTCAGCTTCCGCTCCAACTGGCTTCGAGCCGCGGTGCTCGGTGCCAACGACGGGATCCTCTCGACCTCGAGCCTGGTCCTCGGCGTCGCCGCCTCCGGCGCGTCGCGGAGCGCCATCGTGACCGCCGGGGTCTCCGGCCTGGTCGCGGGCGCCGGATCGATGGCGGCCGGGGAGTACGTGTCCGTCAGCTCCCAGCGGGACACCGAGGAGGCCGACCTTCGCCTCGAGGCGAGCGAGTTGGCCGAGGACCCCGAAGGCGAGCTCGCGGAGTTGGCTGGGATCTACGAAGCGCGCGGGCTGGAGCCCGAGCTGGCCGCCCGCGTCGCGGCTGCTCTCTCCGAGCGCGATGCGCTCGCCGCCCACGCCCGCGACGAGCTCGGCCTCCCCGAGGATCGTCGGGCCCGGCCACTGCAGGCGGCCGGAGCCTCGGCGCTCTCGTTCGCGACCGGGGCGATCCTCCCCTTGTTGGCGATCGGGCTGTTCGGCGCGTCCGTCCGTGTGGTCGCCTGCGTCCTCGTCACGATCCTCGCTCTCGGCGGGCTCGGTGCCCTGGGAGCCCGGCTTGGCGGCGCCCCGGAGCTTCCGGCGCTCCTTCGCGTCGTCTTCTGGGGCGTCGTCGCGATGGGGGCGACGGCGGCGATCGGCGCCCTGATCGGTTCCATCGTCTGACGGGCTCCTCCAGGCCGGCCCTCGAGGGCCTTGATACGACCTACCGGCCCTCGGCGTCGAGCTCCCGGCCACGCTTCTGGATGAAGGCGCCGGTGGCCCCGGCGAGGGTGGCGACCACGCTGATCGCGTAGGCCTCCATGATGATGTCGAGGGCGCGCCCGCCGAAGGAGATCGGGTCCTTCATCTGGGAGGACACCGTGAGGAGCTGGGTGCTCGTCCAGAAGAAGGCGCTGCCCAGGGTGTGGATCTCGGTCCCGGCAGAGTGGCGCTCGAGAAAGTAGGCGAGGACGGTGCAGAGGAGATCGACGCCGATCGTCACCACGGCGATCATCGTCAGATGGTCACGGTAGCGGCGGTGGGTGCGCGTCTCGGCGCGGAAGATGGCGCGGAGCTCGCCACCGGTGCGGCGCATCAGGCTCATCGCGCCCTCCTTACCCGTCGACGACGAAACCCTGCAGAGGACCCAGCAGGGCGGCCGAGCGCCTCGACACGCCGCGGAGCTCGAGCAGGCGGTGGGTCGCCGGTTCGCCGTGCTCGCGACGCTCGAGCTGCTCCCGGGCGATCGGCTTCCAGAAGTGGTCGACGATCTCGGCCGGGTCGCCGGCGACCGCGGCGACCGGCATCTCGAGGTGCTCGCTCCAGAGCCGCAGCCGCGTCTCCCGGGCGAGCGCCGGGTCGCGGCAGGCGACGTTCATCTCGCTGTCGTTGAAGAGCGAGTGCTCGTTCAGGTTCGCCGAGCCGATCGTCAGCCAGCGGTCATCGACGACCGCGATCTTGGCGTGGACGTAGAGCGGGCCCGACAGGCGGCCAGTACGGCTCTGCAAGGTCGCCGCGAGGAACCGCCCGGCCCCAGCGTCGGCCTCGGCCAGTTGGGCGAGCTGCCCACGGGTGTCGTCGGCCCCGTTGTTGGGCTTCGCCGGCAGCACGATCACGACGCGGAACCCGTCCGAGGGCGGATTGCGGAGCTTGTCGAGCAGGATCTCGACGACCTGCGGCGCCCAGAGAAATTGATTCTCGAGGTAGACCAGCGAGCGGGCCGAGCGCAGCGCGCGCTGGTAGCTCTCGAGGATCCTGAAGTCGCCCTGCGGGAGGAAGTCATAGATCTTCTCGGGCACGGTGCGGATCACCTGGACCTCGTGCTCGCCGGCCGCGGGCGGCGGCGGGGTTGGCGCGAGCCTCTCCCCCGTCACCTCGTGCCAGCGCGCGGTGAAGTGTTCGGCGACGTCGGCGACCGCGGGGCCTTCGAGCCGGCTCGAGGCATCGTGCCAGCCGATCTTGCCGCGGGCCGGATGGTCGCCCGAGTCGAACCGGTCGCCTCCGAGCGAGGTCAGGTCGATGCCACCTACGAAGGCAACCTTGCCGTCGACGATCACCAGCTTCTCGTGGTGACAGTGCATCGGTCTCTCGCGCGAGTCGAGCGCACACTGGACCTTCGACCCCTGCATCAGTTCGTCGCGGGTCCGGCGCACCTGCGAGCGGCGCGGCGAGAAGACCGGCATAGGCGCGCCGGCCCAGAGCAGCACCCGCACGTCGACCCGCTCCGCGAGCTCGGCCAGGTGGTCGCGCAACCGCCTCGCTCCCTCGTCGCGGTCGAGGCCGAAGTCGGGGGTGATGGCCCAGGCCGCGATGTTGATCTCGGTCCGTGCCTGGTCGAGCGCCTCGGAGATCCGCGGCAGCGCCTCGGCACCGTCGATCAGGATCTCCAGCTTGCAGCCCTCTCGCGGCGGCGGGTCGCCCGCCGCCCAGATGCCGTCGCCCGGGGGGTCGAGCTGTGCACCGCGGCCGGCGCGTCGCAGGCGGCGGCTGTGGTGGGCGCGGACCAGCGTGTCGATCCCAAGCCCGGCTGCGCGATCGAGCGCTTCGAGTGGTCCTCGCATGCACCCAAGCTAGCGAGGGTCGATGAGAGCTCGTCACGAACTCGAACCTGACGCGCCGTGGCGCTCCACGTTCCGGCAGATGACGCGGAAGCGTCGACGCCGGGCCCGAAGGCCTCCCTGCCCGAAAAGGCGAAGGCCTACGCCTGATCCTGATCGTCGCCGGCGTCGTCGGCCTGATCATCGCCGCCCTCCAATGGACCGTCTGGGCGCGACCGGTCACGCCGATCGGAGGTGGTCGTGGACGACCGTCGCGGCGTCGGGACCACCTACCGGCAGGACCCACCTGCGGAGCAGTGACCCTCGAGGGCCGGAGCCTGACGGCGATCACCTGGCGCGAGACGCTGGACGTAGGCCTTGACGATCCAGTAGGTCGCGTATTCACGGCGTCTGATGCGGCGACCAAGGAGACGCCGCCCCGCAAGACCTGCCTGGCGAGGACGGAACTTGGTCCGCCCACTCGCAGCTTTCATGGCCTGTGGTTCTCGTAGGGATTCCATTGTGGGGCGACGTCGGAGACCACGGTAGATCCGGCCCATGAGCCTCTGATGAGAACTGCCTGGATCTCCGTCAGACCGCCACATCGCGCCGGTTGAAGATCACAAGGGCGGCGATCAACGGCGGCAAGGCGAAGACGATCGAGACCCAGATCGCCCGCAGGATCGGGCCGATATGGAAGGGGGATTCGAACAGGGCGTGCCATGCGGTCAGCTGGTTGGTGAGGAGGTATGGATCGACGCCGCTGATCGCGTGGATCACGGCGACGCCCTGCAGCGCCATCGCGTAGATCACGGTCCCTCCCACCGCCGCCACGCTCTGGCGCGTCGCCACCGAGAGGAAGACGCCGAAGCAGGCGATCGAGAGGACCGGGAGGCAGTAGAGCGCCAAGGCAGGGACGTCGAGCAGCAGTGCGTGAAGCGCCGAGATGCGCACGCCGGAGATGTTGATGAGCGGATGGAAGCCCCAGGCGAGCAATCCGCCGATCGTCGAGACGAGGAAGAAGACGGTCATCGCGAAGGCGAGGTAGACGAAGAGCGCCCAGACCTTGCCGAGCAGGACCTCGGAGCGACCCAGCGACCGGGTTAGGATCGTCTTCAAGGTCCCGTCGGAGTCCTCCCCGGCGACGATGTCACCGGCGACCAGCGCGGCGATCACCGCCGGTCCGATCACCGCGATCAGCTTGAAGACGACGAGTGAGAAGGCCACCCCGGTGTGGCCGAGGTTTTCCGCCAGCGGAGCACCGGGAGGGCCCTGGGCAAGCTCGAGCAGCAGGTAGATGATCGGACCGATCGCGGCGGTCGCGACGCCGAGCCAGGTCCGTTTCTGGGCCGCCAGTTTCAGCAGCTCCCAGCGGAAGGCGATCAGCGAGCCACTCACCGGCGCGCCTCCTCGACGACGGGAGCCGGGTCCTCGGTCAGCTCGAAGAAGACCCGCTCGAGCGTCAGCTGCTCGGGGACGAGAGAGCGGATCAGGAGGCCGGCGCCGGCGAAGGCCTTGGTGACGCCGAGCAGGTCGTCCTCGTCGGAGACCGCGAAGCCGACGTAGTCGGGACCAGCCTCGACCTCGGAGAGGCCCGGGACGGCGGCGAGGAGTGCGGCGGCGCGGCCGAGGTCGGGAGTGTCGAGCCGGTAGCGGAGGCCGGCGCGGTGGCGCAACTCGTCGAGCTCGCCCTCGTAGACGATCCGCCCCGCGGCGACGATCGCCGCCCGCTCGCAGAGGATCTGCACCTCGGCCAGCAGATGGCTGGAGAGCAGCACGGTCATGCCCTGCTCGGAGAGGCGCCGCAACAACCCGCGGAGGAAGCGGATGCCACCCGGATCGAGGCCGTTGGCCGGCTCGTCGAGCAGCAGCAGCCGCGGGCGACGGACCAGGCATCCGGCGATGCCGAGCCGCTGGCGCATGCCCTGCGAGTACTCGGACACGCGGTCGCCGCCGCGATCGCGCAGCTCGACCGTCTCCAGCACCTCGTCGATCTCCTGGTCGCCCACCCCTTCGCGGTCGTAGCCGGCGAGCAGACGGAGGTTGGTGCGGCCGCTCAGGTAGGTGTAGAGACGCGGCTCCTCGATGATCCCGGCGACTCCGGCGCGAGCGGCGAGCGGGTCGGTCCAGACGTCGCGGCCGAACAGCCTCACCGAGCCGGCGTCGGGACGGACCAGGCCGAGCAACATGCGCATCGTGGTCGTCTTCCCGGCCCCGTTGGGACCAAGGAACCCGTAGATCTCACCGGGCATCACCGTGAGATCGATTCCATCCACCGCCGGCCTGTCGCGATAGGTCTTGGTGAGACCCGTCGCGGCGATCGGGACGACGGCGGACTCACCTGCCGAGCGCGTCGTTGCCATTGCTTGAAGATACGCCGCTGGGATGAGAGCTCCCTAAGGAAATGGGCTCTCATCGCCGTCCCATCCCTTACTCACTTTTGTGACCGAAACGCACTCGAAATTCACTTCGTTGTAGCACGCCGGTAACGCCATCGCCGACGCCGCACACGAAGGTCAGAACGTCTCGCTCCAACCACCCCTGAACCCTCCAGAAGGAGAGACGTCCTGATGAGAAGGAACCTACGCAGGCCCGGCGCTCTGCCGCTCGTGGCCGGCCTTGCCGCGATCGTCGCACTGCTCGTGACGTCGGTCGCGGTCGCCTCGGCCCACCCGGGCCACGCGGCCCCTCCGCCCCACGCTGGTCACGACCACAAGGCCGAACACGTCCTGCTGCTCTCCGTCGACGGACTCCACCAGTCCGACCTCCAGTGGTACGTCGGCAAGCACCCGCACTCGGCCCTCGCCTCGCTGGTAGGGAACGGCGTCGAGTTCACCCACGCCCAGACGCCCGTCCCCTCCGACTCCGTACCCGGCATGGTCGGCCAGGTGACCGGTGGCAACCCCGGCACCACCGGCATGTACTACGACGAAACGTACAACCGCGAACTGCTCCCGGCCGGCACCACCGACTGCGCGAACGCGAAGCCCGGCGCCGAAGTCCTCTACACCGAGCAGGCCGACAAGAACCTGCACTCGATCGACGCCGGCCAAGGCTCTCCGGCCTGCCAGGCAACGTCCTGCAGACGACCGGCGACCCGGCCGAACTGATCGACCCGTCGAAGCTGCCGGTCGACCCGACCACCTGCAAGCCGGTCTACCCGCACGAATACCTCCGCGTCAACACGATCTTCGAAGTCGCGAAGGAAAACGGGCTGCGGACCGCCTGGGTCGACAAACACCCCGCCTACGACCTGCTCCAGGGTCCCTCCGGCGAAGGCATCGACGACCTCTTCACGCCGGAGATCAACAGCGACGCGCCGACCGAAGGGTCCGAAAACGACTGGACCACCGACAACGCGCTGACCGAGCAGTACGACTCCTACAAGGTGAAGGCGGTGATCAACGAGATCAAGGGCTTCGACCACAGCGGCACCGAACAGGTCGGCACGCCGGCGATCTTCGGGATGAACTTCCAGACGGTCTCGACCGCCGAGAAGCTGCCCGAATCGGACGGTCTCAAAGGCGGCTACGAAGCCGACGGCACGACCCCCGCGCCGCTGCTCCGCCGCGCCCTCGAATACATCAACACCAAGGTCGGCTCGATGCTGGCGGCGCTGCACGCGAAGGGCCTCGCCTCCTCGACCACGGTGATCCTCTCGGCCAAGCACGGCCAGTCCCCGGACACGCCGTCGGCGCTGACCCGGATCCCCGACGGGCCGATCCTCGAAGGGCTCGACGAAGCGTGGGCCACCACCCATCCGGAAGACACCGAACCGCTGGTCGCCTTCTCGATCGACGACGACGGGATGCTGATCTGGCTCCACTACCGCACCCCGGAAGCGCTGGCGTTCGCGAAGCAGTACCTGCTCGCCGACAACGGCACCGGTAACGACATCGAAGGCAACCCGAAGCCCTTCACGAGCTCCGGACTGAAAACGCTCTACGCGGGCGAAGAAGCGGCCGAATACTTCGGCACCTCGACCAGTGACCCGCGGGTGCCGGACCTGTTCGGCATCGCCCAGTACGGGACCGTCTACACCGGTGGCCAGGGCAAGATCGCCGAGCACGGCGGGGCCAATCCGCAGGACCGCGACGTCCCGCTGGTCGTCTCCGGCGGCCCGGTCGACCACAACTCGGTCGACTCGCAGACGGTCGAGACGACGCAGATCGCCCCGACCATCCTCAGCCTGCTCGGGCTCGACCCGGGCGCGCTCGAAGCGGTTGAGATCGAAGGGACCGAAACGCTGCAGGTCCACTAGCGGCAGGGTCGGCGCGCGGCCTCGATGGCGCGCGCCGACCCGAGCCTCGCTCGGTCGTCGACTCGACGTGACGACGGTTCAGCGCCAGATCTCGGCGCCCTCGCCGAGGACCGCGGAACTAGCGCGGGTCAGCATCCAGGCGACGATGACCCCGGCGGTGACAACCGTGAACGCGACGGCGACCAGAGCGATCACGACAAAGACGGCGGCGGCCGGGAGCGCGACGAGAACGACGAGGGCGATTTCGGTACTCAGCGCAGCGATGGCAGGCATGCGCCGATGGTGCGCCGTCCTCCTAAACCGCCGATGAATGGTCGTCCAGCGGGACGGATCGGTCATCGAGCGGCAACGCCAGGATGACCGTCGACCCTTCGGCCCAGGCGCGACCGCCGTGTCGCTCGGCCGTCGCCCGCACGATCGCGAGGCCGAGGCCCGAGCCGGGCGCCCCGGTCCCGGCTCCGCGCCAGAAGCGGCCGAAGGCGTCCTCCTCGGTCCCGGGTTCGAAGCCCGCGCCTTGGTCGGTCACGACGACCCGCGCCTCGTCTCCCTCGCGCCGCAGCGTGACCCGCACCTCGCCGCCCGCCGGCCCGTGACGCTCGGCGTTGTCGAGCAGGTTGCCCAGGGCGCGGGCGAGTCCCTCGGGGTCCCCGCTCACGACCACCGATCCGTCGAGCTCGGCGACCACTCCCTCGCGCCCGGCCACCGAGTCACGGACGAGCTCGTCCAGGCGCAGTGGCCCGAGCGGGAGCTCGGGAGCCGACTCGCGCTCCAACGCGAGCAGGTCCTCGACCAGGCGCCCGAGCCGCTCCGCGTCTGATTCGAGGTCGGCGATCACCTCCGGGTCGGCGCCGTGCCGCGCCACATACTCGACGTTGCCGCGCAGGCTGGTCAGCGGCGTGCGCAGCTCGTGGCTCGCGTCGGCGAGCAGTCGGCGTTCGCGTTCGCGCGCCGCCGCAAGGCCTCCGAGCATCCCGTTCAGGGTCTCCGCGAGCTCCCTCACCTCCGACGGCCCGGCCGGCTCGGCGAGACGCCGCCCCGGATCCTCGGTGCGGGCGATCGTCGCCGCCGAGGTGGAGAGGTCACGCAGCGGCCGCGTGCCGCGGCGGGTGAGGAAGGCCGCGAGCCCGCCGCCGATGACCACCGCCCCGATCCCGCAGAGAATCAGGACCAGGCCGAGACGGTGCTCGGTCTCGTCGATGTCGGCATTGCTGCCGGCGACCAGGACGACGCCACCCGAGGCCGGGCCGCCGGCGTCGGCGATCGGGGCGGCGAAGATGCGGATCGATTCGCCGTCGAGTTCGGCGTCGGCGAACGCGGTGTCGCCGCGGCGGGCGGTCGGGTCGGCGGCCGTCCGCGGCAGCAGCTTTGCCCCCAGGGACAGTGAGCGGGCGACGATCGCCCCTTCGCGGTCGAGCACCTCGACGCTCAGCTGATGGCCGGAGAGTGGCGATTCGAGCGTCCCCGGCGCGCGCAGGAGGGCCGGCGCCGAGACGGCCAGGCGGGCGACGTCGGTGGCGCGCTGACGCAGGCTCTGGTCGAGCGAGGCGTGCATCCGGTCGCTGACCACCACCCGCGCCGCGATCCCGAAGACCAGCACCGCGAGGGCGACCGCGGCGACCGCGGCGACGGTCAGGCGGAAGCTGAGGCTGTGGACCCTCACGGAGCGAGTATGAAGCCGACCCCACGCACCGTCCTGATCGTCTCGGGGTCCCCCAGCTTGTGGCGGACCCGCGCGACGTAACGGTCGACGAGGTTGTCGGTCCCGGCGCCTCCCCAGATCGCCTCGATGGCGGCATCGCGGGAGAGGACGGTGCGCGGGTCGCGCAGCAGCAGCTCGAGCAGCTGCCCCTCGCGCGCGGTGAGCTGCACCGCCGGGCCGCCACCGACCGCGACGGTGGCGGTCGCCGTGTCGAGGACGATCTCCCCGTGGGCGAGGCGCTCGCTGCGGTCGGAGCCACGGCGGGTCAGCGCCCGCAGCCGTGCGACCACCTCGGCGATCGCGAACGGCTTCACCACGTAGTCGTCGGCCCCCGACTCGAGGCCCCGCACCCGGTCGGCGATCGAGTCACGGGCGGTCAGCATCAGGACGCCGCCGGTGAGGCCCTTGGCGCGCAGCCGCCGGCAGACCTCGAAGCCGCTCAGCCCCGGCATCGACACGTCGAGCACGACCAGGTCCGGCGCGGTGCGCTCGGCGAGCGCCAGTGCCGTGCCGCCGTCGGCGGCGCCGGCGATCTCGAAGCCCTCGGCACCGAGGCTGCGCTCGAGCATCCGCCGCACCGCGGCGTCGTCCTCGACGATCAGCAGCCGCTCAGTCACCGGCGACGTCGCGGCGCAGGAAGACCAGCGCGGCGGCGAACAGGGCGGGCACCGCGTAGATCGCGCAGACCCAGAGGGCCCGGATCACAGGCGTCCAGTCGACCGGAGAGCGCAAGAACCCCTGCCAGGCGTTGAACTGGGTGCTGAGGAGGTACGGATGGATCCCGCCGAGGCCGGGCAGGATGCCGATCAGCTGGACCAGCAGCGAGAACATCAGGGTGCCGACGATCGCCGCCGCGCTGTTGCGGAAGACGGTCGAGAAGAGCAGCCCGATCGAGGCGATCGCCAGGATCGGGACCAGGTAGAAGAGCAGGCTGAGCCCGACCAGGCCGAGCCCTTCGCTCGCCGAGACCTCCGTGCCGGAGAGCGTGGTGATCGAGTTGAACCCGGAGGCGATGATCCCCGCGACGAGTGCGACCGCGCCGGTGACCGCGATCGCCGCGATCGCGTAGGTGAAGGTGGCGAGCGTCTTGCCGGCGAAGATCTGCTGGCGCTCGACCGAGCGCGTGAGGATCGTCTTCAGCGTCTGGTGGCGATCCTCGGCGGCGACGATGTCCCCGGCGACCAGCGCGGTGATCAACGGGAACATCCAGACCGAGCCGAAGAGCAAGAGGACGAGCGGCACCGCCAGCCCGGTGCTGTGCAGGTAGCGGCCGAAGGAGACGTCTTCGGGCTGGCCGTTCTGGGTGACCAGGGCGACGACGAAGATGATCGGCACGATCGCCGCGGCGCCGAGGCCGAGGTAGGTGCGCTTCTGGGCGCGCAGCTTGCGCAGCTCCCAGCGGTAGACGGTGAGGACGCCCGGGGTCACGCCTGCGCCGGCTCCGGGTCGGGTTCGGCGGAGGTCGACCCCGCCGAGTCGTCCTCGGTGAGGCTGAAGAAGAGGTCCTCGAGGGTCGCGTGGCGCCGGCTCAGCTCCTCGATCAGAGCTCCCGACTCGACCAGGGACAGCGAGAGCGCGCCGACCGCGCCCGGTCCGGCGGCGCTGAAGGTGAGGCCGCCGTCCGCCGCCGGGCGGACCTCGGAGATCCCGGTCTGAGCCTCCGCGACCCGTCGGGCTACCCCGTCGGCGCTCGTCCGCAGTTGGTAGCCGTCGCCCGCCTGTGCGCGCAGGTCGTCGAGCCGCCCCTGGTAGGCGACCCGCCCGGAACGGACGATCGCCACCCGGTTGCAGACTTCTTCGACCTCGGTCAGCAGGTGACTCGATAGCAGCACGGTCATGCCGCTGGCCGAGAGCTGGCGGATCAGGTCGCGCATGTCGCGCATCCCGCCCGGGTCGAGCCCCGTGGCCGGCTCGTCGAGCATCAGCAGGCGCGGCTTACGGAGCAGCGCCGCGGCGATGCCGAGGCGCTGGCGCATCCCATGCGAGTAGCCGCCGACGCGGTCCTTGGCGCGGTCGGAGAGGCCGACGGTGGACAAGGACTCCTCGATCCGCGAGGCAGCCTCGTCGCCGTCGAGCGCCGCGAGGAGACGCAGATTCTCGCGCCCGTTCAGGTAGGGGTAGAAGGACGGCGCTTCGACGAAGCCGGCGACGCCCTCGAGCGCCTTCACGCTGACCTGGGGGTCGCGGCCGAAGAGCCGCACCGTGCCGGCGCTCGGGCGGATCAGCCCGAGCATCATCCGCAGCGACGTCGTCTTTCCCGCCCCGTTCGGGCCGAGGTAGCCGAAGACATCCCCGGCCTCGACGGTCAGGTCGACCTGGTCGACGGCGACCAGATCGCCGTAGCGCTTGACCAGGCCCCTGACCTCGATCGGGGCCTGCTGTGGCATCACCTGCGGCACCAGGGTCGTGTCCGCCTAGAGGCCGCGGGCCGCGGCCTCCACCGCGGCGGGCGGCACCGAGCCGATGACGATGTAATCGACGCCTTCGCGGCTGAAGCGGAGCGCCGAGCCGAGGGCGGTGTCGAGCTCTTCGCCCTTGACGTCGCCGATCACGACCTTCGGCAGGCCGAGTTCGCCTTCTTCGCCGCCGGCTTCTTCGCCGGCCGGTTCGGACTTCGACTCGATCACGGCGATCCCGCCGAGGCCCTTGCCGTAGGTGACGAGCGCGGCGGTCTTGCCGTCGACTTCGATCGCGCGGACCTCCGACTGCGGCAGCCCGGCCAGCGACTGCGGAGCGGCGAGCGGGAAATCGACCGCGGCGCCGACGGCCGCCGCGCCCACCGCTTTGGTCGGATTGCCGTGCGGACCCTTCACTTCGGCGGGCGATAGGTCGATGACTTTGGCTTCGGCGGGCGGCGAGATGTCGAAGACCGATTCGGACACCGATTCGAAGGAGACGCCGGTGGCTTCCAGCTCGAGCACCGGAGAGGAGCTTTCGCTGGAGTAGACGGCGGCGCGCAACGGGATCCCGTTGATGGCGTCCCAGGCGAGCTCGACCCGGCCGAGCAGGCCGCCGTCGTGACTCGGAGCCGCCTGCACGGTGTAGGCCGCCTTGCCCGCGACGTCGGAGGGGATCGCGCCGCTCAGTTCGACGTGCTTGCCGAGGTGGTCGATCTCCTGCTGGATCTTGGCGATCGATGGGATCGCCCCTTCGCCGCCTTCGTCTTCTTCTTCCGGCAGCGTCCCTTCGTAGACGGTTTCCGAGGTGCCGTCGTAGACCTGGAAGTGGCTGCCTTCGATCAGCACCTGGCTGTCGTTGCCGCTTTCTTCGGCCTGCAGCTCGAGCCGCAGCTTGCCGCCGCCCGCGGGCGAGGCCCAGAGCCTGCCGGTGGCGCCGGCCAGGATCGGGTCTTTGCCTTCGAGGCTCGAGGCGTCGATCAAGTTGTTGGTGAAGTGGACTTCGGCGCTGATGCCCGGCACGCTCGGCGCTTCGAGCGCGTCGTGGACGGCGTTCGCGAGCGGCTTGGCGGGCGGCTTCGGCCCCCCACCCGAGGTGGCGAGCGCGACGGCGGTGCCGCCGATCACGAGGACCAGCGCGAGGGCGCAGATCGAGAGAAGTCGGCGGGTAGAGATGCGGCGAAGAAAGTTCAAAGCGGCCTCCTGGTGAAACTGGGACCGTTCGAGCGTAGGCACGCTCCGTGAAAGAACTCTGACAGTTGCCCTACCCCGGCCGTAAGGGCAGCGGTTCGCGGAAGGCGGCGTCGGCGGCCGACGCGCTCAGGTGCCCGTTGACGACCAACTGATCGAGCACGTGCCGCTGGCGCAGGCGAGCGAGCGGGAGATCGCGAAGCGGGTCATAGGTGCTGGGTGCCTGTGGCAGGCCCGCCAGCAGCGAGGCCTCACCCCAGGTGAGCCGGCGCGGTGAGACGCCGAAGTAGCCGCGGGCGGCGGCCACGGCGCCCCAGTAGCCGTTGCCGTAGTAGATCGAGTTCAGGTACATGGTGAGCACCTGTTCGTGGGAGTAGGCGAGTGAGAGCTTCACCCCGAGCCCGATCTCTTCGAGCGTCCCGACGACCCCGGCACCGTGCGGGTAGAGCTGCTTGGCAAGCTGCTGGGGGATCGTGCTGCCGCCCGGATCTTCGCTCGTCCCCACCGCGGCCACGGCGGCACGCCCGGCGCCGCTCGTCACGTTGAAGAAGACGTTGTCGTAGAAGTTCTCGTCCTCGGTCGAGACGACGGCAATCGCGAGCCGTTGCGGCGGCGGCGGCGCCAGGGCGCGACCGCCGTGCCGGGCGAGGATCGCGTCGACCCGCGCTTCGGCGTCGCCGACGCCGGGCAGCGTCGCAAGGAAGATCGCGGCGGCGGCGAGCAGCGCGACGAGAATGGCGACCGCGGCGCCGAGGACCAGGCTCAGCCGTCGATGGCGGCGAAGCCACTCCCTCAAGCGTCGCGGCGGACGAGCAGCACCGCGGCGATCGCGAAGGCGATCGCGACGTAGGCGCAGAAGATCCCGAAGCCCGCCCACGGCGCGAGCGTGCCGGGGTCCGGCGTGATCGTCCAGATCGCCCCGCCGGCGTTGCTCGGCAGGTAGGGATCGATCGAGTTGGCGACGCTGGTCGGCAGCAGGCCGACGATCGGCGGGAGGACGAAGACGATGCCGGCGAGGGCGGCGATCCCGCCCGCCGTGCTGCGGAGGATCGCGCCGAGGGCGAGCCCGAAGAGGCCCATCGCGGTGAGGAAGAGCGGCGCGCCGATCAGGGCCCGCAGGACCCCGGCGTGCCCGATCGAGATGTTGATGCCTTCGCCGGCCAGGATCGCCTGCCCGACCAAGAAGACGATGAACGTCGCGGGCAGGCTGATCGCGAACGCCGTCGCGCCGAAGACGAGCGCCTTCCCCCACAGCACCGGCAGCCGGCGCGGCACGGCGGCCATCGTCGAGCGGATCATCCCGGTCGAGTACTCGCCGGTGATCGCCAACACGCCGAGCACGCCGAGCGAGAGCTGGGCGAAGTTGATCCCGGCGAGGCTGACGGAGAGGGGGTGGAAGTCGGCGCGATCGTGGGCGCTGAGATGAGCCCAGCGCGACTCGAAGACGATGCAGGCGAGGACCCCGATCCCGATCGCGAGCAGCAGGGTCGCGGCGAGCGCGTAGCGGGTCGAGCGCAGCGAGATCAGCTTCGTCCACTCCGAGCGCACGACGCGCCGTTGCGTCACCGGCTCGACGACCAGCGGCATCCGGAACGCCTCCATCAGACCGGCGCTCCGGCCGTGGCGAGGGCGCCGTCGCCGGCGCGGTACTCGACCGACTCGCCGGTCATCTCCATGAAGGCGTCCTCGAGCGACGCCTGCCGCGGCGCCAGTTCGTAGAGGACGATCCCGCTGACATGGGCGGCGAGGCCGATTTCCTCGGCGTCCATCCCCTGGACCTCGATCAGGTCCGGTCCCAGCTTGCGGATTCGCACCTCCGGCGCCTCCAGCACCTCGCCGAACCGGCCCGCGTGTGGGGTGCGCACGCGCACCGCGCTCTTCGAGGCGTCGCGGATCATCTCCCGCACGCCGACGTCGGCGATCAGCTTGCCTTTGCCGATCACGATCAGGTGGTCGGCGGTGAGAGCCATCTCGCTCATCAGATGGGAGGAGACGAAGACCGTCCGCCCCTCGGCGGCGAGCTCTTTGAGCAGGTTCCGCACCCAGAGGATCCCCTCCGGGTCGAGCCCGTTGATCGGCTCGTCGAGCATCACCACGCGCGGATCGGCGAGGAGCGCGGAGGCGATGCCGAGGCGCTGGCGCATCCCCAGGGAGAAGGTCCCGGCGCGCTTGCGGGCGACGTCGGCGAGGCCGACCAGCTCGATCATCGCCTCGACCCGGTCACGCCCCAGGCCGTGGGTCTGGGCCATCGCCAGGAGATGGTCACGGGCCGAGCGACCGGTGTGGAAGGAGCTGGCGTCGAGCAGCGCGCCGACCTGGTGCAGCGGCGCCCGGTGATCGCGGTAGCGCTTGCCGTTGACGATCACCGTGCCGTGGTCGGGCGTGTCGAGACCGAGGATGAGCCGCATCGTGGTCGACTTGCCCGAGCCGTTGGGACCAAGGAAACCGGTGACCAGACCGGGTCGCACGGAGAAGCCGAGATCGCTGACCGCTGCCTTCTTGCCGTAGCTCTTGCTGACCTCTGTGAGTTCGATCATGACGGGCGCCAAGCTAGTTGCACCCTCTTAATCGAGGATGAGAGGTGGTGGATCACGTCGCGGAGACCGCCTCGGTGGGCAGGCCGAGCTGCGCCACCCTCTGCGGCAGGTCGACGTGCAGCCAGTGCGAGAGATGCGCAGGTGGGGTCTCGATGATGATCTCGGTGTAGGCGCCCGCGTCGAGCTCTTCGACGATGTCGTCGTAGGCATTGGAGCTGCACGCCACCCGGCCGGACACCTCGGCACCCACCGCATCGCGAAGGCGCGGGATCGCCCGCGCCAGCAGCTCCACACCATCGGCCCCGTCGGGTCCGTCGTGGTCGAAGCCGAGCTTGTCCGGATCGGGGACGAGCAGCCGGAAGGTGGCCGGCGCGAGGGCCGCGCGGCGACGCACCGCCTCGAGCAGCGCTTCGGTCGGCGCCACCTTGTTGAGGACGACGAGCACCGCCGGGCCGGTGCCCAGGGGCGCCGCGACCGGGCCATTGCGGATCACGTCGCGCTTGGAGATCGCCAGGAAGACGACCAGGGCGAGGATCGTCGAGAGGAAGATGATCGAGGTGACCGTGGTGCCGAGGCCGAGGCCGCCTTCGGCCTTCGGCGAGGCGAGGTAGTCACCGATCGACGCGCCCAGCGGGCGGGTGAGGATGTAGGCGAGCCAGAAGGAGAGGATCGCGTTCATCCTCAGCGCGAAGTGGCAGAAGGCGATCACCGCGATCGCGCCCGCGAAGATCCCGACGGTCGGCAGGTAGCCGAAGGCGAGCTTCTCGGAGAGGAGATCTCCTGCCGAGGTGCCGAGGGCGAAGGTGAAGAGGATCGTCGCCCAGTAGAACGCCTCGCGCCTGGTGGTGACGATGGTGTGGACGGAGAGGGTGCGCTCGCTCCAGTACCAACTGGCGAACACACATATGAGGATCGCGCCGAAGGCGACCGTCGTCGTTTCCAGCGTGACGCCGTAGTTTTCGACCAGGTTGTCGCTGATCAGGGTGCCGACCACGCTGATCAAGACCACCGCCAGCCAGTAGATCCCGGGGACATAGCGACGGGACCGGAACTGTGCGACCAGGACCGCGATCAGCACCGCGCCCATGATGTAGGAGGTGTTGGTGAGGCCGAGGCCGAGGTTTTCGTTCAGGTTGTCGGCGAAGGTCTCCCCCACCGTCGTGCAGAGGATCTTGATCACCCAGAAGTAGGCGGTGATCTCGGGGACCTTGTTGAGCATCCGGCGCCCGTTGCTGGGCACCGGCGGACGAGGCACTGCGGTGGCTGCGTTCATCGGGGGGACTGTGAAGGGCCACTGTTGGAAGGGGATGAAAGAACGCCTCGTCCCTTCTCATCGCAGAACGCCGGACCCCCGGGCCCGGCGGATCCCGAGATCCCTTTCAGGCCCCTCCGTCCTTCCGCAATCGATATCCGGCGCCGCGCACGGTCTCGATCGAGCTGGTGCCGAAGGGGACGTCGATCTTCTGTCGCAGGTAGCGCACGTACACCTCGATCACGTTGGAGCGGTGCTCGAAGTCGTAGTCCCAGCCCTGCTCGAGCAGCTGGGTGCGCGAGAGGACGTATCCGGGATGACGCATGAACGTCTCGAGCAGGGTGAATTCCTTCGCCGACAGGTCGATCTCGACCTCGCCGCGCCAGACCTCGTGGGTGCCGGGGTCGAGGCGGAGGGCACCGACCTCGAGCGAGGCGGGGCGCTCGACGCTCCCGCGACGGACGAGGGCACGCAGCCGCGCCAGGAGCTCGGCGAAGGCGAACGGCTTCACCATGTAGTCGTCGGCACCCCCATCGAGCCCGCCGACCCGATCCTCGATGGCGCCGCGCGCGGTCAGCATCAGGACCGGCGCCCAGACCCCGTCGCGGCGCAACCGCCGGCAGGTCTCGAAGCCGTCGATCCCGGGCAGCATCACGTCGAGCACCACCGCGTCGTACTTGGACGCTCCGGCCATCTCGACCGCGCGCTCACCCTCGCCGGCGATGTCGACCGTCAACCCCTCCTCGCCGAGGCCACGCCGCAGTAACGCCGCCATCTTCAC
>JAOPZF010000056.1 GCA_025964255.1 Solirubrobacterales bacterium
TCGCCGGCTGCACCGATCAGTGGAGCGCCGCCTCGGTGATCGAGGAACAGGTCGAGAAGGTGCGCACCCAGGTCGGCGACGGCCGCGTCATCTGCGGGCTCTCCGGCGGGGTCGACTCCTCGGTCGCCGCGCTGCTGGTCCACAAAGCGGTGGGGGAGCGGCTGACCTGCATCTACGTCGACCACGGGATGATGCGGCTGAACGAGACCGAGCAGGTGGTCGCGACGTTCGCCCAGTTCGGCATCCCGCTGATCGCGGTCGACGCCGAAGCACGCTTCCTAGCCAAGCTCGCCGGGATCGAGGAGCCGGAGCGCAAGCGGAAGATCATCGGCGAGGAGTTCATCCGCGTCTTCGAGGAGGAGGCGTCGAAGCTCGATGACGTCGGCTACCTGGTCCAGGGAACGCTCTACTCGGATGTGATCGAGTCGGGCGGCACCGACCATGCGGCGACGATCAAGTCCCATCACAACGTCGGCGGCCTGCCCGACGACTTCGACTTCGACCTGGTCGAGCCGCTGCGGATGCTCTTCAAGGACGAGGTGCGCGCGGTCGGCGCCGAGCTCGGGCTGCCCGAGCGGATGGTCTGGCGCCAGCCCTTCCCGGGCCCCGGGCTGGCGATCCGCATCGTCGGCGGCGAGGTCAACCGCGAGCGCCTCGACATCCTGCGCGCCGCCGACGCGATCCTCCAGGAGGAGATCCGCGCCGCCGAGATGTACCGCCAACTCTGGCAGTCATTCTGCGTCCTACCCGTGGTCCGCTCGGTCGGCGTCCAGGGCGACGGCCGCACCTATGCGTACCCGATCGTGATCCGCGCCGTCACCTCCGACGACGCGATGACCGCCGACTGGGCCCGCCTCCCCTACGACCTCCTCGAGCGCATCTCCAACCGGATCATCAACGAGATCCGCGGCGTCAACCGCTGCGCCCTCGACATCTCCTCGAAGCCCCCCGCGACTATCGAGTGGGAGTGACCTGAGGCGATCTGGGGGCGCCTGGCGGTGTCCTCGGTCGCTCTCCTCGGGTCACGCACTGGCGTGCGTTCCCCTCGGTTCGCCTCCCTGCGTCCTTGCCAGGCTGGCCCAGATCGCCTCAGGTCGAGGGCGCGGCAGCCGGGTCGACCGGGGGCAAGGGATCGCGGGCGTCGCGGCGTTGGGTCCAGGCGAACCAGGTGAGGCCGACCAGGGTGAGGACGATGGCGACCCAGAAGTTCAGCCGCTGGCCGAGGATGTGGTGGGCCGGGTCGACGCGGAGGCTCTCCTCGAAGATGCGGAAGGCCGAGTAGCCGGCGACGTAGAGGGCGAAGAGGCCTGGCGGCTTGATCTTGCGGTGATGGCCGAGCCAGACGAGGAAGGCCGCCAGCGCGAGGTTCCAGATGATCTCGTAGAGGAAGGTCGGCTGGAAGGTGGCGTAGTGGATGTAGCCCTCGGGTCGGTGTTCGGGTGAGATCTGGAGGGCCCAGGGGAGGTTGGTCGGCCCGCCGAAGAGCTCCTGGTTGAAGTAGTTGCCGATCCGGCCGATCGCCTGGGCGACGAGCAGGGCGGGGGCGGTCGCGTCCATGAAGTCGGGCACCGAGGCGCCGGCGCGGTGGACGCGCCAGATGCCGACCGCGGCGCCCGCGGCGATCCCGCCCCAGATCCCGAGGCCGCCGTCCCAGACCGCGATCGGGCCGTACCAGGTGTGCGGCATTTCGTTGAAGCTGGTGATGTCGAAGTAGAGGCGGCCGCCGAGCAGGCCCGCCGGGAAGGCCCAGATCGCGACTTCCCATGGGAGGTCGGGACTGCCGCCGAGTTTCCGCCAGCGCCTGGTCACGATGATCACCGCGGCGGCGACCGCGAACGCGTACATCAGCCCGTAGGCGTGGATCTCGAACGGGCCGATGCCGATGCCGTTGCTCGAGGGGCTGGGGATCGAAGCGATCACGCGCGGGGAAAGCTAGTGATCGGGGACGACCGGCCGTCAGACGGCCGGCGGGCCCGGCATCCGTGCGGCTCCGATGGTAACGAGAACAATTCTCATTATCTTGTAGTCTGCGCGCCCCACACCGATCTCACGCACTTCAAGGAGCCTCGATGCCGTCGATTCGCCCCATCGCCTTTTCCGTCTTCCTCGCGCTCGCGCTCGGCATCGTCGTGGCGGGTTGTGGCGGCGGATCGTCGACCGCCTCCGCGAGCTCAGAAGGCAAGATCTCCGCGGTCGGTGCCGAGAACGAGTACGCCAACGTGATCGAACAGATCGGCGGCAAGTACGTCGACGTCAGCGCGGTCGAGAGCGACCCGAACACCGACCCGCACACCTTCGAGGCGAGCGCCAGCGTCGCCCAGCAGGTCTCCGGCGCCGACGTCCTGGTCGAAAACGGCGTCGGCTACGACTCCTACATGGAAAAGATCGAGTCGGCCTCCTCGAACTCCTCGCGCAAGGTGATCAACGTGCAGGAACTGCTCGGGCTGCCGGACTCCACCCCCAATCCGCACCTCTGGTACAAGCCGGAAACGATGCCCGCGGTGGCCAAGCATCTGGTCGCCGACTTCTCCGAACTGCAGCCCGCCCACAAGGCCTACTTCGAGGCGAACCTGAAGAAGTTCGAAGCCTCGCTGAAGCCTTGGCTGAAAGGCCTGGAAGACTTCACCACCAAGTTCCCCGGCGCCGCCGTCGCCACCACCGAGCCGGTCGCCGACTACATGCTCGAAGCGGCGGGGATCGAAAACCTGACTCCCTTCACCATGCAGGCAGACATCATGAACGACGCCGATCCGGCCCCCCAGGCGATCGCCGAGCAGGAAAGCACCTTCAGCGAACGGCGTGCGGACGCCTTCGTCTACAACCAGCAGGTGACCGACTCGATCACCCAAAAGTTCCTCGAATCCGCCGCCGACAATGAAGTGCCGGTGGTCGGCGTCTACGAGACCATGCCGACCGGGTACACCTACCAGCGCTGGATGATGGCCGAGCTGAAGGCGCTCGAAGAAGCGGTCGGCAATGGGAAGTCGACGGAAGAGCTGTAGATGCCGGAGGGGGCGACGAGCGGAGCGGTGCTGTCGGTCGAGGGGCTCGGCGTGCGGATCGCCGGGCGCCAGGTCCTCGACGGCGTCGACTTCCAGGTCGCCCCCGGTGAGTTCACGGGCCTGATCGGCTCCAACGGGGCCGGCAAGACGACGCTCTTCCGCGCGATCCTTGGGCTGCAGGGGGCGAGCTCGGGACAGATCCTGGTCGAAGGCCGCCCGCGCACGCGGCGCACCGATTCGATCGGCTACGTGCCGCAGAAGTTTCTCCTTGACCCCGACCTGCCGCTGCGCGGCCGCGACCTCGTCGGGCTCGGACTCGACGCCCGCAAGCTCGGCTTCACCCTCAACCGCCAGCGGCGCGCCGAGCGGGTCGAGGAGATGCTGGCCGCGGTCGGCGCCGAGTCCTTCGCCGACACCCGCGTCGGCAAGCTCTCCGGCGGCGAGCAGCAGCGGATCCTGATCGCCCACGCGCTGATCTCGCGACCGCGGCTGCTCCTCGCCGACGAGCCGCTCGCCAACCTCGACCTGCGGAGCGCCCAGGAGGTGGTTGCCCTCCTCGCCGGGATCTGCCGCGACCGCGGCGTCGCCGTCCTGATCTCCGCTCATGAGATCAACGCGCTGCTGCCGGTGATGGACCGGATCGTCTACCTGGCCGGCGGTCGCGCCGCCAGCGGCACCAGCGAGGAAGTGATCCGCGCCGACGTGCTGAGCGGCCTCTACGGCCATCACGTCGACGTGATCGACGTCCACGGTCGGGTCCTGATCGTCGCCGGCGCGGGCGACGACGCCGACCTTCACGGCTGCGAGGAGACGGTCGAGCACGAGCTCCCGGCCGATGCCGTGGTGCAGCGCGACGAGGTGGTCCCGTGAGCGCCGCCTTCTTCGTCTTCGCCCCCGGCTTCTGGGACAACGAAGCGGTGCACATCGCGCTGGTGATCGGCGCGGCGGTGGCGATCGTCACCGGCGTCGTCGGCGTCTTCACCGTGATGCGCGGGCAGTCGTTCGCGGGCGAGGCGCTCGGCGACATCGGCACCACCGGTGGCTCCGCCGCCGCCCTGGTCGGTGCCGGTCCGCTGGCGGGATTCGTCGCCGTCGACGTCCTCGCCGCCGCGGCGATGGAGCTGGTCGGCGTGCAACGGGTGCGTGGCCGCGACCTGGCGACCGGCGTCGTCCTCGGCGCCGCGATCGGCCTCGCCGCCCTCTTCCTCTACCTCGACACGACCCAGGGCGCCGACGGCGGCTCGACCGTGACGATCCTCTTCGGCTCGATCTTCGCGATCTCGAGCGCGACGATCCCGGCGGTGGTCGTCCTCGCGGTTCTCGCCGTGGCGATGATCGTCCTGCTCTACCGGCCGCTGCTGCTCGCCACGGTCAGCCCGGAGATGGCGGCGGCGCGGGGGATCCCGGTGCGCGTGGTCGGCGCCCTCTACCTGCTGGCCCTGGCGCTGGCGACGGCGCTCGCCGCGATCACGATCGGGACGATCCTCAGCACCGCGCTCCTGATCGGCCCGGCGGCGACGGCGCTGCGGCTGACCCGGCGGCCCTGGCGGGCGATGTTCGCCGCCGCCGGCCTCGGGCTGGCGGCGACCTGGATCGGCATCGTCCTCGCCTACGACAGCTACCACTGGCCGCCTTACGAACACGGCTGGCCGGTCAGCTTCTTCGTCGTCGCCCTCGTCTTCGGGATCTACCTGTTGAGTGGCGCACTCGAGTGGTTGCGGGAGAGGCGCGCCTGATGTTCTCCAGCTTCATGGTCAACGCCTGGGAGGTGTCCGGAATCGTCGCCGTGGTCGCCGGCGTGGTCGGGTTCTTCACCGTCATGCGCGGCTCCGCCTTCGCCGCCCACGCGATCCCCAACGGCTCCTTCGCCGGCGCCGCCGGTGCCAGCCTGGTCGGCGTCAGCACGCTGTTCGGGCTCGGCGTCTTCGCCTTCATCGGCGCGCTCGGGATCGGCCTGCTCGGCCGCCGCGGCCGCCACGACGCGGTCACCGCGCTGATGCTGGTGATGATGCTGGCGCTGGGCGCGCTCTTCGTCAGTCTCAACACCCAGTACGCGCCCGAGGTCTACTCGCTGCTCTTCGGCGAGGTGCTCGGGATCAGCTCCAACGCGATCGCTCCAACGCTGATCCTCGGCGCCGTCTGCATCGCCGCGATCGCCGTCCTCTATCGGCCGCTGATGCTCTCCTCGGCGCTGCCCGAGGTGGGGGAGGCGCGCGGGATCGGGACCTTCGCGATCGAGCTCGCCTTCCTCGGCGTGCTGGCGCTGGCGACGGCGATGACGGTGCCGGTGGTCGGCACGCTGCTGATCTTCAGCCTGATGATCGGGGCGCCCGCCGCGGCGCGCTCGCTGACCGATCGGCCGGGGGTGGCGATGGCGCTCTCGGTGGTGATCGCGCTGGCGATCGTCTGGTTCGCGATCGGCGCCTCCTACGAAACCGACTGGCCGGTCGGCTTCTTCGTCGGCACCGGGAGCGCCGCCGGGTTCGTGCTCGCCCGCCTCTGGCAGGCGGGACGCGAGCGGTACGAGCGGCGCCGGGTTCTAGGATCAGTGGTCGCATGAACACCGTGACGACCGAAACCTGGGAAGGGCGCGCGCTCGAGGCGCTGCAGCGGGCGGGCTACCGTCGTGGCGGCGCCAGGACCGCGGTGATCGAGGCGATCGCCCGCCACGACTGCGCGGTGACCGCGCTCGACCTCGAGGAGGAGATGCGGGGAGGGGAGGCCGGCGTCGGCCGCGCCAGCGTCTACCGGGCGCTCGAGCAGCTCGAGGGATTGGGCCTCGTCCAGCGGATCGAGGTCTGCCGCGGCACCGCCGGTTTCGAGCGTGTCGACCCGACCGGCCATCATCACCACCACGCGATCTGCCGCGACTGCGGCCGCATGGTTCCCTTCGAGGATCCACGCCTGGAGCGGGCCTTGGAGCACGTCGCGGGCGCGATGAGCTTTGATGTGACCGAGCACGACGTGGTGCTCCGCGGCCTTTGTGACCGCTGCGCGAATTGACCGTCCTGAGGGTCGCGAGACGCGCGCGGGCCTGTCTGGCTATCATCCCCAAGCCGCGTGGGCCGAGCCCGCGCTTTTTTTCGCCATGAAAACCTTCGTAGCCAATTCCGAGAGCCGCCAGCGTGACTGGTACGTCGTCGACGCTGAGGGCCAGACCCTCGGCCGCCTAGCCACGCAGATCGCTGATTCGCTGCGCGGGAAGCGGAAGCCGACCTACACGCCGCACGTCGACACCGGCGACTTCGTCGTCGTCGTCAACGCGGAGAAAATCCGGGTCACCGGCAACAAGCTCGAGCAGAAGACTTACTGGCGCCACAGCGGCTACCCGGGCGGGATCAAGTCCCGGAGCCTCCAGGAGATGCTGGACCGTCGGCCCGAGGAAGTCATCCGCAAGGCCGTCAAGGGGATGCTGCCGCGCAACCGGCTCGCCCGCCAGCAGCTGACCAAGCTCAAGGTGTACGCCGGTCCTGAGCATCCGCACGAGGCCCAGCAGCCGAAACCGATGGAGATCCGAAACTAGATGTCTGACGACACGAACGAGACTTCAGAGCAGCAGCCGGAGGAGACCTCCGAGAACGCCGCTCCCGCCCCCGTCGCCGAGGAGAACGGCGCCGACGCGACCCCGGTCGACGAGGCCGCCGCCGCGGGGAGCGAGGGCGACACCCCGGCCGACGAGCCGCAGCGCGAGGAGGAGCCCGCCGAGGCTCCGGCCGCCGCCGCCGAGGAGCCCGCCGCCGAGGAGGCCACTCCGGCCGCCGAGACTTCCGAGGAGCCCGCCGAGGCGCCGGCCGAGGACGCGCCCGCTGAGGCCGCTCACGCCGCTGAGCGCGAGGAGCGCCCGGCCAAAAAAGACAAAAATGACGTCATTCCGGGTGCCGACCTGGAGCCGATCGCGCTCGAGCCCGACGGGCCTGCGCTGTCGGCCGAAGAGCGCGCCCGCCTCGAGGCCGAGGAAGAGGAGAAACGGATCCGCGAGGCCGCCTTGGCCGCCGCCGAGACCGACACCGCGGTCGCCGACCGTGCCCCCGCCAAAATGGCCTCCGGCGCCCGTTTCCTCGCCACCGGCAAACGCAAGAGCGCGATCGCTCGCGTCATCGTGATGCCGGGCGACGGCAAATTCAGCATCAACGGCCGTGAGCTCGCCGAGTTCTTCCCCCGTCCTCTTCATCAGACGATGGCCAGCCAGCCGCTCACGGTGACCGGCTACGAGGGCAACGTCGACATCCGCGTCCGCGTCCACGGCGGTGGCATCTCCGGCCAGGCCGGGGCGGTCCGCCACGGCATCGCCAAGGCGCTCACCGAGATCGACGCCGAGCTGCGCGGCGATCTCAAGCGTCGCGGCTTCCTCACGCGTGACGCCCGGGTCAAGGAGCGGCGCAAGGCCGGCTTCAAGAAGGCCCGTAAGAAGCCGCAGTTCAGCAAGCGCTGATCCCGCTTTCTTTGCCTCTTCAGCATTAGGCTTCCCCGGGTGGCTGACGCGAGCAGGAAGCTGTTCGGGACCGATGGCGTCCGCGGTGAGGCGGGCACCTTTCTCACCGCCGAGCTGGCGACCCTGCTCGGCCACGCCGCGACCGCCTCTTTGGGCGCCGAGCGCCCGCGCGTCCTGATCGTCCGCGACACCCGCGAGTCGGGCCCGATGTTGGAGGCGGCGCTGGCGGCCGGGATCGCCGCCGCGGGAGGCGACGCGCTGCTCGCGGGCGTCCTGCCGACCCCGGCCGCGGCGATACTCGTGCGCCGGCTCGGCCTCGACATGGCGGCGGTCGTCAGCGCCTCCCACAACCCTTACCGGGACAACGGGATCAAGTTCTTCTCCGCCGCGGGGACGAAGCTCTCGGACGAGGTCGAGGCGCGGATCGAGGCGCTCATGGAGGGTGGTGGGCGGGCACTTACGCGGGGCGACGGGCCGCCGGCCGCCGAGCATCCGGGGCGGATCGAGGAGCTGAACGGGGGAGAGGAGGACTACGTCCGTGAGCTCGCCGCCGCGTTCCAGATCGACCTCACCGGTCGCAAGGTCCTCCTCGACTGCGCGAACGGTGCCACCTACCGGGTCGCGCCGCGGATCTTCGAACAGCTCGGCGCGACGGTCGAGACGATCGGCGTCGACCCCGACGGCCGCAACATCAACGAGGGCGTCGGTTCGACCCACGTCAGCACGTTGGCCGAGCGGATCGCCGACTCCGACGCCGAAATAGGCTTCGCCTTCGACGGCGACGGCGACCGCGTGCTGGCCGTCGACGCTGACGGCAAGATCCACGACGGTGACGAGCTGATCGCGCTCGCGGCGCGGGGGATGGCGGCCAACGGGGAGCTCGGCGACGGCGGCGTCGTCGTCACCGTGATGACCAACTTCGGTTTCCACCAGGCGATGAAGGACGCGGGGATCGAGGTCGCGATCACCCAGGTCGGCGACCGCTACGTGATCGACGAGATGCTGCGCCGCGAGTGGAAGCTCGGCGGCGAGCAGTCCGGCCACATCATCGCCACCGACATCGTCGCCACCGGCGACGGCACGGCCGCGGCGCTGCTGACGATGCGCATGTTGGGGGACTCGGCGCTCGCCGACGCGCCCGCGATGGACAAGTTGCCGCAGCGCCTCGTCAACGTCAAGGTGGCCGACCGCGACAGCCTCGCCGGAGCGGTCGCCGTCTGGGACCAGGTAGGTAAGGAGAGCGCCGCCCTCGAGGGCCGGGGCCGCGTCCTCCTGCGCCCCTCCGGCACCGAGCCGCTGGTCCGGGTGATGGTCGAGGCGCCCGAGGCCGACGAGGCCGACGCCGTCTGCGACCGCCTCGTCGCCTTGGTCGAGCAAGAACTCGGCTGAGCGCGCCCGCGCCTCAAGCTCCGGGGCTGCCGGGCCGAGACAGGCTCTAACCTCTCTCCCCTTCTTATGTGCGGCATCGTCGGATATGTGGGCAGACGCCCCTGCGAGGAGCTTTTGCTCCAAGGCCTGGAAAAGCTCGAATATCGGGGCTATGACTCGGCGGGCATCAGCATGCTCGACAACGGGGAGGTGGAGTCGGTCCACGCGGTCGGCAATCTCGCCAACCTGCGCGCCGCGGTCGAGCGGGCATCCAACGGCAACGGCAGCCTGATCCCGGCCGATACCGGCATCGCCCACACCCGCTGGGCGACCCACGGCCGGGTCACCGAGGAGAACGCCCACCCGCACGACGACAGCACCGGCAAGGTCCACATCGTCCTCAACGGGATCGTCGAGAACCACGCCGAGCTGCGCAAGCGGCTGATCGCCGAAGGCG
>JAOPZF010000195.1 GCA_025964255.1 Solirubrobacterales bacterium
GGCGTTCACGCTCGCCTTCCACATCGTGCTCGCCTGTCTCGGCGTGGCGCTCCCGGCGATGGTCCTGGTCGCCAACTACATCGGCCTCAAAAAGAGCGACCACGACGCGATCGAGCTGGCCCAGCGCTGGTCCAAGGCGATGGCGGTCACCTTCGCCGTCGGCGCCGTAACCGGGACCGTCCTCTCCTTCGAGTTCGGCCTGCTCTGGCCGCACTTCATGGAACGCTTCGGCGCCGCCTTCGGGATCGCCTTCGGGATCGAGGGGCTCTTCTTCTTCCTCGAGGCGATCTTCCTCGCGATCTACATCTACGGCTGGAAGCGCCTGCCGCCGTGGGCCCACTTCTGGGCGGGCGTGCCGATGTTCATCACCGGGATCGGCGGCGCCTTCTCCGTCGTCGCCGCCAACTCCTGGATGAACCAGCCGCAGGGCTTCGTCCTCAACGCCGCCGGCAAGGTCACCGAAGTCGAACCGATCAAGGTCCTCTTCAACCGGGCGACCTGGTACGAGGTGCCCCACATGATCCTCGCCGCCTACATGTTGACCGGATTCCTGGTCGCCTCGATCTACGCGGTCGGGATGCTGAAAGGGCGCCGCGACCGGCTGCACCGCCTCGGCCTGCTGATCCCGCTGACGATCGCCTGCATCGCCACCCCGGTGCAGCTGCTGGTCGGCGACACGGCGGCTCGCGAAGTCGCCCACGACCAGCCGGCCAAGTTCGCGGCGATGGAGTGCGTCCAGAACACCGGCGGCCACCAGACCGAGTACCTGGGCGGAATCTGCACCTCCTCCGGGGTGAAGTTCGGGATCGGCATCCCCGACCTCGACTCGCTGCTCGTCGGCTTCAGCCCGAGCACCAAGGTCACCGGCCTGAACCAGATCCCCAACGACGAACGGCCGCCGGACAACACCTTCATCCACCTCGCCTTCAACGTGATGGTCGGGATCGGCTCGGCGCTGATGGCACTGGTTCTGTGGCTCGCCTACTCGGTCTTCAAAAAGCGCGACATCCCGTCGACGCCGTGGTTCCTCAAAGCGGTCTCGGTCTCCGGGGTCGGCGCGATCCTCGCCTTATGGTCGGGATGGATAGTCACCGAGGTCGGCCGACAGCCGTGGATCGTCTACGGGTACATGAAAACCTCGGAAGCGGTGACGAACGCGAACGGCATCTGGGGCGCTTTCATCTTCACCCTGATCCTCTACACGACGATCGGCACGATCGCGGTCATGGTCCTGCGACGGATGTCGCGCAAATGGCGCGAAGGCGGCGAGGGCACCGCCGAGGATGAACCGACGCCGTACTCGCCCGAGGAGCAGGAGGTGGCCGTATGAGCATCGCTGCAGCCGTGATCCTGTGGACCGGCGCGTCCTTCTACGCGATCTTCGGCGGCGCCGACTTCGGCGGCGGCTTCTGGGACCTGATCGCGGGCGACGCGAAGAAGGGCTGGGAGCCGCGGATGGCGATCCAGCGCTCGCTGACCCCCGTCTGGGAGGCCAACCACGTCTGGCTGATCTTCATCCTGGTCGTCCTCTGGACCGCCTTTCCGACCGCCTTCAGCGCGATCTTCACGACCCTCTACGTGCCGCTGATCCTGGCGGTTCTGGGGATCGTCCTGCGCGGCTCCGGCTTCGCCTTCCGCAAGTCGATCGAAGGGCTGAACGAGCAGCGCGCCGCGGGGGCGACCTTCGCACTCTCCTCGGTGATCACGCCGTTCTTCATGGGCACCGTGGTCGGTGCGATCGCCGCCGGCAACGTCCCCGCCCACGGCGCCGGCCCGGCCTTCTCGAGCTGGATCGCGCCGCTGCCGCTGTTCATCGGCGCGATGTTCGTCGCCACCAGCGCCTACCTGGCGGCGATCTTCCTGGTCGGCGACTCGCGCCGCGCCGGTGACCGCGCGATGGAGCTCTACTTCGAGAAACGGGCCCTCATCGCCGGCGCCGTGGCCGGGATCTTCGCCGTCGTCGGCCTGATCGCGCTCCACTCCGAAGGCCACTACGTCTACTACCGGCTCCTCCACCAGGGGCTGCCCGTGGTGATCGTCTCGGCGGTCTGCGGCCTCGCCGCCCTGGCGGCGCTCCTGCTCGGCAACCGCCTCCTCCTGCGGCCGCTCGCCGCGCTCGCCGTCGTCGCGGTCATCTGGGGCGCCTTCACCGCGATGTTCCCGTACCTGCTGCCGACCTCGATGACGATCTCCCAAGCGGCGGCCCCGAACGCCACCCTGAGCGCCGTCTTCGTCGTCTTCGGCATCGCGGTGGTGCTCGTGCTCCCGGCCCTGTTCCTTCTGTACTTCCTCGCCCAGTCGGACTTCCTAGAGCACGAGCACTAGCCACGACGCGGATCACCGGCGCATGTCCGCGTCCTCGGTCGCTCGCGTGCGGAGCACGCCACGCTCCCTGCGTCCTTGCCGTGCTTGGTCCTCCACCCCGTAGCCCAGTAGCGCCGGGGACGTGAGGCTTCCGCCGGGAAGACCACAGTTTCGGCACCTTCGTCACCCTCCCGTGCGCACGGAATGTTGATGGGCCGAAAACTCCAGATATGAAGGAGTTTTCGGCCCATCAACCCAGGGGTGTCACGGGATACGCGCGAGGGGCGCGTAGTTCGCGTCCCTCTCCCCATGGGCGCCAGCTTCGGTAGCGTGCCCATCGCGATGGGCGACGCGATCAAAGCTGTGCTCTGGGACATCGACGGGACGCTGCTGACCACCGGGGGCGCGGGGGCTGTTGCCTGGCAGCGCGCTTTCGGTGACCTCTACGGGGTCGAGGCCAACATCGACGAGAACACCCGCGCCGGGATGACCGACCCGGAAATCACCGAGATCATCTTCGCCCAGGTGGTCGGGCGAGAGGGGACGGCGGAGGAACACGCGGCGGTCGTCGCCAAGTACCTCGAGTACATGCCCGACGCGGTCGCCGAATCGAGCGGCTACCGGGTCATGCCGGGGATTGAGGAGATCCTGCCGCGGCTTGCGGAGGCCGGGATCGTCCAGGGGATCGTGTCCGGGAACGTCGAGCCGGCGGCGCGGATCAAGCTCGAGCGCGGCGACCTCAACAAGTACCTCTCCTTCGGCGGCTTCGGCTCCGACGACCGCGACCGGGTGAAGGTCACCGAACGGGCGATCGAGCGCGGGGCGGAGGCGGCCGGCGCGCCGCTCGAGCTCGCCGCGACGATCTCGGTCGGCGACACCCCCCGCGACGTCACCGCCGGCCACGGCGCCGGCATCCGCGTCGTCGGCGTCGCCACCGGTTCCTACAGCGTCGCCGAACAGGAAGAGGCCGGCGCCGATTGGGCCATCGAGACCGTCGAAGATGGCTTCCCGATCTGAGATGCCTGGACCGGCGCATCTCGGCGTTCTCGGTCGCTCGCGTGCAGAGCACGCCACGCTCCCTGCGTCCTTGACCTGCTTGGTCGAGACAGCTCAGATATGAATCTGGACGACCTCGTCCTGCTCCGCAAGGTCCGTGACCGGATCGACCGGGAGTACGCGGAGCCGCTGAACGTCGAGGCGCTCGGGCGGGAGGTCGGCATGTCGGCCGGGCACCTCAGCCGCCAGTTCCGCCTCGCCTACGGCGAGCCGCCCTACTCCTATCTGATGACCCGCCGGATCGAGCGGGCGATGGCGCTTCTGCGCCGCGGCGACCTCAGCGTCACCGAGGTCTGCTTCGAGGTCGGCTGCTCCTCGCTCGGCACCTTCAGCACCCGCTTCACCGAACTGGTCGGGATGTCGCCGAGTGCCTACCGCCGTGCCGAAGGCGGCGCCGTCGCCGGCCTGCACTCTTGCCTCGCCAAACACGCCACGAGACCCGTCAGGCCCAGATCAGTCAGACCCGCATCGGTCAGGAATCAAGAAGCGACCTACCGAACGTCGGCTTAAGGTCGCCGCATGGACCTCAAAATTCACACCGCATATCTGCCCCACACCGACCCCGACGCCTCGATCGCCTTCTACCGCGACACGCTCGGCTGGGAGATTCGCAACGACGTCGGCTACGAAGGGATGCGCTGGCTGACCGTCGGCCCCGCCGACCAGCCGGACACCAACATCGTCCTCTTCCCCCCGGCCGCCGACCCCGGCGTGACCGAGGAGGAGCAGGCGACGATCGCCGCGATGATGGCCAAGGGCACCTACGCCCGGGTCAATCTCCAGAGCGCCGACCTCGACGGCGAATTCGCCCGCCTGCAGGGTGACGTCGAGGTGGTCGAAGAGCCGACCGACCAGCCCTACGGGATCCGCGAAGCCGCGATCCGCGACCCCGCCGGAAACCTCCTGCGGATCAACCAACGCGCCTGACGATGGACGCGCCGAACCTCTTCGATCCGGTCTGGGACTTCGACGGATCGCGGGACGACGGCGCGACCACGCGGGCGGTACGGCTCGGCGCTCAGGCGGGCGCCGAGCGCCTCGGGGCGACCCTCTACGAGTTGGAGAGCGGGGCGATGGCCTCGCCGCTCCACTTCCATCACGGCGCCGAGGAGATCCTCTTCGTGATCGCCGGCGAACCGACGCTGCGGACCGGGACCGGGCAGGACGACGAGCGCACCCTTGCCACCGGCGAGGTGGTCTCCCTCCCGCCAGGCCGCGAGGGCACCCACCAGATTGTGAACCGCGCCGCCGCGCCCGCCCGCGTCCTCGTCTGCTCGACCAATGACCTGCCCGAGGTCGCCGAGCAGGTTGAGACCGGGCTGACGGTCGTCCTCACCTCCGAGTACGACCGCCTTTACAAAGACGGCATCGACATCGGGTGAGGCTCAGTACTTCTCGCAGCGCGCTTGGTAAATCGAGATGAAGCCTTTGTCGAAGCCGTTACGGGCGGCGCGTAGGTAGAGGCGCCAGACGCGGATCCGTTCCGGGCCCGCCAGCTCGGTCGCCCGCTCCAGGTTCGCGTCGAGGCGCTCGGCCCAGTTGCGGAGCGTCTCGGCGTAATCGGGGCGGAAGTCCTCGACGTGATGCACCTCGAAGCCCGCCCGCTCCAAGGCCAGCAGCATCCGCGAGAGGTGGAGCGGCGCGCCGTCTGGGAAGACGTAGCGCTCGGAGAAGGCGCCCGCCTCGCCGTCGGTATGGCGCAGTCGTCCTATTGCATGGTTCAGCAGGCGTCCGCCCGGCTCGAGCAGATCGGCGAGGGTCCGGGCGTAGGCGTCGATCTGGACCGCGCCGACGTGCTCCGCCATCCCGATCGAGGAGATCGCGTCGAAGCGCTCACCGGTGAGGTCGCGGTAGTCCATCACGCGGATGTCGACCTTGTCGCCGACGCCCGCCGCGCCGGCGCGCCGACGCGCCTCCTCCGCCTGCGGCTCCGACAGGGTGATGCCGACCACCTCGACGCCGTATTTCTGCGCCGCGCGGATCGACATGCTGCCCCAGCCGCAGCCGACGTCGAGCATCCGTTCGCCCGGCTGCAGGGCCAGCTTCGTCGCGACCATGTCGAGCTTCGCTTCCTGCGCCTCCTCCAGCGTCTTCGCCCCGCTGCGGAACCAGTTGCCGCAGCTGTAGGTCATCGACTCGTCGAGGAAGAGGGCGAAGAACTCGTTGCTGACGTTGTAGTGGTGGCGGACCGCGCGGGCATCGCGCTCTTTGCTGTGGCGGCGGCCGCTGGGGACGAGCTCGGCGGCGGGGCGGGGCGGCGGCATCGTCAGCCCGGCGGCGCGGATCGCACCGAGCGCCAGGGCGCGCTTGTCGGCGCCGTCGAGCGAGGGCGGCTGCCAGCCGTCGAGGAGGCCGATCACCGCGTCGATGTCGTCGACCTCGAGCTCACCGGAGACGTAGGCGCGCCCGAGGCCGAGCTGGCCCGGGGCGCGGAGGGCGTGTGCGGCTGCGCGGGGTGAGCGGATGGTGAAGGTGGGGCCCTCGTCGGCGGTGGCCGGCAGTACCGTGCCGTCCCAGAACTTGACAGTGAACGGGCGGTCGGGGAGGCGCGCGGCGAGCTCGCGGCGCAGCGAGGTGGGATCGGCGAATGGCATGGATCGGGACCCTAGCGCCGCCGCGCCTCGCACCCCGGTTTCGCGGGCGCGGGCGGGGCATCGCCTGAGCGTTCAAATCTAAATCTTTGGCGATTCTCAGCGATTCCGTGGGTAGGTGATCCTATGATCGTGCGTCATGCCTGAATCCGGACCACAGCCCGGCGACATCCAGCCGGTCGCCAACGAGACCCGCGATCGGATCATCACCGGCCTCGTCACCGTCGTCCCGTTCCTCGCCCTCGGCGTCGCCGCCTGGCAGGTCTGGGGGGACGCGCTGCACTGGAGCGACGTCTTCCTCTTCCTCGGCATGTACTTCTTCACCGGGATCGGGATCACGGTCGGCTTCCATCGGCACCTCACCCACCGCTCCTTCAAAACTTACGGCTGGCTGCACGGCCTGCTTGCGATCCTCGGCTCGGCGGCGATCGAGGGCCCGGTCATCTCCTGGGTCGCCGACCACCGCAAGCACCACACCTTCTCCGACCAGGAGGGCGACCCGCACAGCCCGCACGTCGACCACGGTCACGGCTGGAGCGGGGCGCTGCGCGGTCTCGTCCACGCCCACGTCGGCTGGATCTTCCTCCACACCCAGCGCGGCAACAAGGAACGCTTCGCGCCGGATCTGCTGAAGGACCCGATCATCTCCTGGGTCGACGGGACCTTCATCTTCTGGGCGATCGCCGGGCTGCTGCTCCCGTTCTTCCTCGGCTGGTTGATCGGCGGCACGATCGTCGCCGGCCTCGTCGGCCTCCTCTGGGGCGGCCTCGTCCGCGTCTTCGTCCTCCACCACTTCACTTACAGCATCAACTCGCTGTGCCACTTCTTCGGCAAGCGTGACTTCGAGACCGGGGACCAGTCGCGCAACCTGGCGCTGATCGCGATCCCGACCCTCGGCGAGGCCTTCCACAACAACCACCACGCCTTCCCGACCTCGGCCACCCACGGCCTCGGCACCTGGCAGCTCGACGTCTCGGCCCTCGTGATCGATGGTCTGGAGAAGGTCGACCTGGTCTGGGATGTGGTCCGGGTGAGCCCGGAACGGCTCGCCGCCAAAGCGATCTAGACGGGCTGGCCGGCGTAGGTCGCCGGCAGGTTGGCCGTCCGAGGTGCGGGACGTGAGGGTTTCGCCGGAAACGTCACAGGTCCACATCAGGGCGAAGCACGACTGATCACTTGTGCACACCAGAGGGGGCCTAAGTGATCAGTCGTCGCCGGGCCGTTGCGGAACCGTGACTTTCGACGCGTCTCTGTGACCTCTCTCGCACCCTCGGCCGCGACCCTTACCGCCGGCTCAGGGGGATTCTTGGCCTTCGTACCAGTCGATCCAGCGGCCGCAAGCGGCGCTCAGCGGGACCGTCTGGTGGGGTTCGGCCTTGGTCGCGACGATCTCGCCGATGTAGGCCTTGGCGTCCCAGCCGGTGAGGCTCTGGAACCAGTCAGCGGGGGCGGCGTGAATCGTGAATTCGACCTTGCCGCCGGGGCTCTGGAATTTGCCCGCGGGCCAGAACTGGCCGTTGTTGTTGAGGCTGATCGTGTTGGGGCGCTGGCCGTCGAGGGCGGCGATCAGTTCTTCCTTGAACCCGGGGGCGGTGATCGAGAGGGTGAAGGGGGAGAAGTACTGCAGCGAGAGGTCCCAGGTGCCCTTTGGCAAGCTCAGGGTCTGGGAGGTGGTTTCGCCGTTGCCGAGGATGGAGCCGTCGGACCACTCCGGTTTCGTCCCGATCGTCGTTTCGCCGAAGACCGATGCCTTGCCGCCGCTCTGCAGCAAGATCCGCACCTCAGGCGAACTGCAGTGGGCGAGGGCGCCCGCCGCGGTGCCCTCGAGCAGCACGTGGCGGTGGCGTGGCGTCGTCCCGGTCCGTTCCCAGAGGACGAAGTCGGCGGTCTTCGCGATCCGCTTGAAGTTCGGCGGCGCCTCGCTGTTCCAGGCCCCGCGGCTGGTCACCACGTAGGGGAAGCGGTCGAGGGTGCCGCGGTTGAAGGAGTCGAAGTCGATCGGCGAGTAGGCGTCGCCGGTGTCGAAGGGCTTTTCGGCGTTGGGCGAGACTTTGTCGTCGGGGAAGTCGACCAGTGGCACGTGGGTGTCGGCGCCGAGCAGCTCGTAGGCCGCGTACCGATCCTGGCCGGCGTAGAGCACCGGCTTCCCGTGGACGATCGGCAGGAACGCCTGTAGCTGCGCGCCGTGACCGGGAGGCGCGACCGGCGCGTCCCGCAGCGCCAGGAAGGTCGACCAGACCGCTCCGGCGAGGAAGACGACAGCGAGCGCCGACCAACCGACCCGCGCCAGCGACCTTGATGGGCCGAAAACTCCACCCCTGCTTGAGTTTTCGGCCCGTGAACTTGAGCTGTCCTGAGGATTCGTCGCGGAACTGCGGAAGAATTCGGTGACCAGGGGGCGGACGATCACCAGCATCGTCAGCGGGGCGACGATCATCAGGGCCTTGGCCTGGCTGTAGTCGCCGGTGAAGGGGAGGGAGGCGAGGTAGACGGCGGCGCCGGCGCCGAGGGCCAGGGGGACGGCGGCTTCGCGGCGCTGCACCCACCAGGCGACCGCGACGAGCAGGGCGAGGACGGCGACGGCGCCCATCAGGCCCGGCAGCGCCGCGCCCCCGGCGGCTTCGAGGCGGTAGTTCGCGGCGGGCCAGATCCCCAGCGTCTCGACCGGGGAGACTGGGCCGTAGGTGTTGCTCCCGGCGACTTCGTTGAAGCTCGAGCCGAAGCCGAACGGGCCGGCGACGGTCAGCGCGATCCCCACAGCGACGAGGACGAGGATGCCGAGCAGGACCCAGGGCTTCAGCACGATCCGCAGCACCCGCGCCGGCCGCAGCGCCCGCCAGGTGGCCGGCTGAGCCGCCGCCCAGACGACGACGATCGCGATCGGCCAGGCGATCCCGGCGAACGAGTAACAGAAGAAGACGCCGCCGGCGATGGCGACCCAGGGCAGTGCCCAGCCGACCCGCGGCCAGAGGCCGCGCGGCGGCGCCTGCGGGTTCATCAGGTAGATCGCGACGGCGAGGACGAAGAGCGCCTCGGCGGTCTCCTTGAAGGCGGCCTGGGCGAAGTAGGAGGCGGCCATGTAACAGACCGTCACCAGAGTCGCGCCGATCACGCGCCGCCAGGTGGCGATCTCCCGCAGCGCGCCGAGTGCGGTCAATCCGGTGAGCATGCCGATCGCGAAGATCTCGCCGATGAAGGCCTGGCCGAGGCTGATGCCGGGGAAGGCGGCGGTGGCGACGGCGAGGCCGTGCGGGCCGAGCGGGTAACCGGGGTCCGGTTCGGGCCCAGTGCCGCTGCGCAGCCACTCGGCCCAGGCGAGGTGCAGGCCGAGGTCGTTGTTGAAGCCGACGCCGAGCAGCCCCCAATGGCCAGAGACGGCGAAGGGGAAGGAGAGGACGATCGCAATCACCAGCGCGGTGCTCACGCCGACGCCGAGCGCGCCCGGCGCCGCGTACTCGCGCTCGCGCCAGACGACCGCCGCCGCGACGACGATCAGGAGGACGATCCCGAGCGTCGCGCTGGTGCCGTGGCCGGGCGCCCGGGCGAGGAGCCCGGAGACGGCGATGATCGCGGCGAAGCCGACCGCCGGCTCCAGCCAGCACCACTCGCGCCGCCCGGCGAGCGTGAAGATCGCGCGCCCGACCAGAAGAGAGGCCAGGCAGATCAGCGCCGCCGAGGCGTAAGTCCCGATCATCAGCAGGCAAACCTATGGGACTCAGTACTTCTCTGCCGCCGCCTCGAGCGTCGCCCGCAGCCCCTCGCCGCGCAGCGGCTGGTCATGGCCGGTGCCGACGACCAGCGGTTCGAGCTCCGCCAGCCGCCGCAGCGACCGCTTCGCCTCCTGGTGGTTCCAGTTGAAGGCGGGGTGGGGGACGCTCGCCTCGCCCTCGGGCAGCGCTTTCAGCCGCGCCGAATCGACCAGGTAGACGACGTCGGAGACCAGCGCGACGCGGTCGCTCTCCCGCCACAGCCCGATCAACCCCGGCGCGTGCCCGGGGAAGTGGAGGACGCGGAAGCCCGCCACCTCATCGCCCTCGGCGACCGTCCCGGCGACCTTCACCGGGCCGCCGTCCCAGCGCTTCAGCAGCATCGGGTAGATCCAGCGCACCGGCGCGACCTCCAGCAGCGAGAGGTTGAAGTAGGGCGTCACCGCCTTGGCACTGCCCGCGTCGTCGACTTCGTCGGGGTGACAGAAGACCGGCGCGCCGAGGAAGGGCGCGGTGCCGCGGTGGTCGGCGTGGGCGTGGCCGAGGACGATCCGCTTCAGCCCGCCGAGCTCCTGCGCCGCCGCGGCCGTCTTCTTGCGCATCGACTTGGTCCCGGCATCGAACTGGACGACGCCGTCGCCGTCCTCGATGAAGTAGACGTTCATCGCCCCGCGCAGATCCCCCCGCAGCAGCCATACGCCGTCGGCAACCCGTTCCAACGCCATGCGCGCACCTTAACCGGCCGGGGGGCCGTCGGCGCGGATCGGCCGGACGCTTCGCTCTAGGGTTGCCGGGTGCCTTACGCCTGGAGAATCGGAATGATCGTGTTGGTCGTCTGCTTGGTGGCCTCGATGGTGATCGCGATCGTGAAGCTTGCGTCGACGCCGGAAGAAATCATCGGCCTCGGCTTCCGCGGCCTGCCGCCTTCCTACGTCGAAGCGCACAAGCACGAATATGGCGGCGGCGAACCGGCCGAACCGTGACCCTTCTCCGCCGGAACCGCCCGCATCGCCGTTAGTATCGGCGCCGTACGGTGAGCGAGCGAAGGGGGCGGCGTGTTCACTCGAATCGTGGTCGGTACCGATGGGTCCGACACCGCGGCGGAGGCGGTACGGCAGGCGATCGACCTGGCGAAGATAAGCGGCGCGACGTTGAGCATCGTCAGCGCCTACGCGCCGATCTCGAAACGGCGGATCCAGGGCGAGGCGGAGGGCGCGCCCCCCGACATCGCCTACGGCATCGGACCGCGTGAGGACGTCAACCTGGTGCTCGACGCGGCGGCCGCCGAGGCGCGCGCTGCCGGGGTCGAGGTGCGGACCCACCCGGTCGAGGCCGATCCGGCCGACGCGCTGCTGAACGTCGCCGAACAGATCAAAGCCGACCTGATCATCGTCGGCAACAAGGGGATGACGGGTACTCGGCGCTACTTCTTGGGGAGCGTCCCCAACAACGTGTCGCACCATGCCCCCTGCAGCGTTCTCATCATCCAGACCACCTGAAGCAGAGCAGAAGGCCCGGGAGGGAGGGGTGAGGGTGACCCTGAGCGAACCTCCCGCAGTTCGTGAGTGAAGGGTCACCCTCACCCCTCCCCTACGGAAGGGCGGTGGCTCTTGCGGCGTCGATCAGACCCGCGCCCTCCTGGGTGCGGGGATAGCCGAGGCTGCGTGACGTGACCTTGAGGCGTTTGATCACCGCGCGGACCTTTGCTTTCGGGTTGAGGTCGGCGGGGATCACGCCGGAGGCGAGGATCATCGCGACGACGCCGGAGACGTGCGCCGCCGCCATCGAGGTGCCTTCGTATTTGCTCGGGATCGCGAACTGGTTCGTCGTCCCTTCCTTCAAGGTCACCTGGTAGATCGGCCGCGAGAGAACCGACGGGCAGCCCACGACCGGCTTGCCGCCGCCCGGGGCGACCACGTCGATCCCCTTGCCGGCGAGCGAGTAGCTGCCCATGCAGCCACCCTCGGTGGTGCCGCCGACGCCGATCACCCGCGGCCCGGTGGCGGGCTCGGAGACGCAGTTGTCGGCGCTGGAGACGGTCGAGGAGTAGTTGCCGCCGGAGCCGACCGTGACGATCCCGGCCGCGTACGCTTCCCGCAGCGCTTCGTCGACCTGCGGCACCTTGGCCCCGCATTCGAAGTTGAAGCTCATGTTGATCACGTTCGCGTGGTGGGCGACGGCGAAGTGGATCCCCTTGGCGATCCGGTTGGCGAAGCCGATGTTGTTGCGGCCGAGGACGCGGACCGGCATCAGCTTGGCGCCGTAGGCGAGGCCGGTGAGGCCGATTCCGTTGTTGGTCTGCTCGGCGATCGTCGCGGCGACGAAGGTGCCGTGGCCGTTCTCATCGAGCGGCAGGCGGTCGTGGTCGACGAAGTCGGCGCCGGGGACGAACTCTTCCGGAGAGAAGTCAGGGCTGCGCAGGTACTGGCTGCCGTAGTCGCGGTAGGCGATGCCGCTGTCGAGGACGGCGACGACGATGCCCTGGGCGCCGGGCCGGCCCTCCGATTCGAGGTTCGCCCAGGCGCCGACCGCGTTGATCCCGCCGGGGGAGATCGGCAGCCGCGAGGTCGGCGTGCCGCTGTAGTCGAGGAAGTCCCACTGGCGGGTCGCCCAGCCGCCGGGGCTCGTGACCGAACTACCGGTGACCGCTTCGATCGTGCCGTCGTCGTCGGGGTCGAACGGTTCCGGTTCGACCGCCGAGGCGTGCGCGGCGTAGTTGGGGACGGCGTATTCGACGTTCGGCTTGGCCCGCAGGGCGCGGGCGGTCTCGCGGACGCCGGCGCCGCGCGGCAGCCCGATCGTGCGCCCGTGCGCTTCGCCTTCGAACTTGACGACCAGCTGGCGCGGCGCGAAGGCGTGGTGCTGGCCGATCGCCGACGCCGCGGCGGCCGGCCCCGCGCCCACGCCGAGCAGCGCGAGCAATACCGCCATCGCGGCTCCCAGAGCCAATTTGATTCGCATCGAGTTCATCGCCGGTCCCACTTCGAACACGCCTGCCGTACCGAAGTTCCAGGCGGGATACTCCTTCATTCGTGGGAGTCGACGGCCGGAATTTCCCTGAGCAAGACGAAGCGGCGCACGAGCGAGGCATGGAGCTGGCCTTGGCGGAGGCGCGGCGGGCCGAGGAGCACGGCGACGTGCCGATCGGCGCGGCGATCCTGCGGGGCGGCGAGCTGCTCGCGGCGGCGGGCAACGAGCGCGAGCTGCGCAAGGACCCGACCGCCCACGCCGAGGTCCTCGCGATCCGCGCCGCCTCCGCCGCCCTCGCCGGCTGGCGCCTCCCCGGCACGACCCTCTACGTCACCCTCGAGCCCTGCGCGATGTGCGCCGGGGCGATCGTCCTCGCCCGCATCCCCACCGTCGTCTTCGCCGCCCCCGACCCCAAGGCCGGCGCCGCCGGCTCCGTCCTCAATGTCCTCGCCGAGCCGGCCCTCAACCATCGCCCCGAGGTCATCGCCGGCGTCCGAGCCGCCGAGTCCGCAACCCTCCTCCGCAACTTCTTCGCCGCCCGCCGCAACCCCCAGAGCCTGAGCCCCGCCGCTAACGAGTCCGACTCCGCTTCCGAGCCCGATCTCCGTTCCTGAGGGCAAGCGTGGCAAGGAAGAGGGAGCGCCGTGTGCCCCGGCACACAAGCGACCGAATGACACCGCCACGCGCCGCCATCAGGAACGGAGAGGGTGGGATTCGAACCCACGAGGCAGGTTTCCCCGCCCACACGATTTCCAATCGTGCTCCTTAAGCCACTCGGACACCTCTCCAGGTGAGCGGTAGAGCCTAGCTAGACCCAGCGCAAGTCGATCCCTGCTAAAGTCGTTTCCACGTCAACTGTTGAAGTAGAAAGGACTTGAAATGAGTGTCACTCCGGAGGTAGCGCAGACCGTCGTCCCGAAGGGGACCTGGCGCGTCGATCCCGCCCACTCGAAGGTCGGCTTCGCCGTCAAGCACATGGGCGTCGCCACCGTCCGCGGCGAATTCGCCGACTTCGAGGGCGCGTTCGAGATCGGTGACGACCTTGCCTCCTCCAAGGCCACCGGCACGGTCAAGACCGCCTCGGTCGACACCAACCAGGACGCCCGCGACGAGCACCTCCGCTCCGCCGACTTCTTCGAGGTCGAGAAGTACCCGGAGATCAGCTTCTCCTCGACCTCGATCGAGAAGGTCGACGACGAGACGGTGAAGATCACCGGCGACCTGACCCTCCACGGCGAGACCCACCCGGTCGAGCTGGAGGCCGAGCTGGGCGGCGTCGAGACCGGCCCCGAAGGCGAAACTCGCACCGGCCTCGAAGTGACCGGCACGCTCTCCCGCAAGGAGTGGGGCATGCAGTTCAACGCGGCCCTCGGCAGCGGCAACGTCGTCGTCTCCGACAAGGTGAAGCTGACGCTCGACATCGCCGCCGTCCTCGACGCGGGCTGATCCGAGCGACGCGCGCACATGGTCGGTGACGAGGGACGGACGATGAGCACCACGACGACGCAGCCGGGCTCCGGCCCCGCGGCCGGCGCGGTCTTCGACGCGGGCGAGACGATCGCCCACGGTGCCGTCCACCTCGACGTCACCGACCTGCCGCGCGCGCTCGCCTTCTGGCGCGACCTGCTCGGCCTCACCGACCTCGGTGAGGCCGACGGGGTCGCCCGGCTGGGCGCCGGGGGGCGCGAGCTGATCGTGCTCCACGCGGGAGCCGAGCGGCCGCCGCGGCGCGGCCACTCGGGGCTCTACCACGTTGCCCTCCACCTGCCCGACGCCCGCGAGTTCGCCCGCGTCATCGCCCGCCTCGCCGCGGCGCGCTACCCGCAGGCGCCGACCGACCACATCTTCTCCCAGGCCACCTACCTCGATGACCCGGACGGGATCGGCCTCGAGCTGACCCTGGAGACGCCTGAGCGCGTCGCCGAGATGTCGGTGAGCGGGGCCGAGTTCCGCATCGTCGACACCGAGGGGCGCCTTCGCCGGCCGGTCGAGGCGCTCGACACCCAGGCCGTCTTCTCCCACCTCGAGGAGGACGCCGACCTCGACCAGCCGCTGCCCGCGGGCACCAAGGTCGGGCACGTCCACCTCCACGTCGGCGACCTCGAGGCCGCGAACGCCTTCTACCGCGACCAGCTCGGTTTCGAGGAGCACACCTTCCTGCTGCTCGGCATGGCCGACCTCCACACCGGTGGCCGGTTCCCGCACCGGATGGCGCTGAATGTCTGGCAGGGCCAGGGCGCGTCGCAGCCGCCCGCGGGCACCGCGGGCCTCCGCCACTTCACGATCGTCGCCCGCGACGCCGCGGGCCTCGCCGCGATCCAGAGTCGCCTCGAGGCGGCCGGCATCGACCTCGAAGCCGATGGCGACGCCCACTTCGCCCGCGACCCGTCGGGCAACCGCTTCCAGCTCGCCGCCGCCTGACCCCTTCTCGCTAGGATCGCTGGTCCCGTATAGGACCCCGGAGGGGTGCCGGAGTGGTTGAACGGGACAGTCTCGAAAACTGTTGACGTCGCAAGGCGTTCGTGGGTTCGAATCCCACCCCCTCCGCCTCTTT
>JAOPZF010000270.1 GCA_025964255.1 Solirubrobacterales bacterium
TTTCCCGACGAATCAGTCAGCGCGAGTGTGATCGGCCAGGTGTAGTAGAACGGTGCGATCCCGACGTTCGAGATCGTGATCCCGACAGATGCACTGCTACCCGCGGCGATGCTTGCGGGTACCAGCGCCTCGGTCGCCCGGAGGGAATACCCCATCGACTGAGCGCCCGCGAGGGCGCTGGGCTTGTCCGCGGCGGAGTACCCGTTCTGGAAGGCGTACTGGTTGAGCAGCCAGCTGACGTGCGTCTGGTTGACGCTGCCGGGGAAGTCGTTGTCCCCACCGGCCTCGATTACAGGGCATCCGGCCGAACTGAAGATGCAGGACTGCAGCTCTGGCCGCAGTTCTCCGCCGATGGACTGGGTCTTCCATTTGTCAGTCGCGCCGGCGGCGACCATGTTGTCCATGAAGTGCCAGCCCAGGGAACTCGTTTTGGTCTCCAGGGCGAACGAGTCGTCATGGTAGCCGATCGGCAGAGACGCGTTCTGGGTAGTAGGCTGCCGAACTTCGAGCTTCGTCGTGTGGAACGCGTTCACGAAGTCGTTCAAGATTTCGCCCTGCGTCGCAGCCGAGGCGAACCAATTGGGTTGGCCGTTCGTACCGTTGTACGGGTAGGTGTGCCATTCTCCCCAAAACCCGAGCAGCCCGGCCTGCACGAAGCCGACCCGCTGGTCACCGTCGTAGCGGGCGCCGAGCGCCGCGATGAACTGGTCCATCGCAGCCCGGAGATTGGGGTCGTCGTAATTGGGCGAGACGCTCACCCCGTTGTTCCCGTAGTCGTCATAGGAGTGCGTCGCCAGTCCCCCGTTGAGAAGGTACTGGGGGATGCCACTTGGCTTGGTCGGGTAGTCGAGGTAGAAACGGAACGCTGTCTGGTGACCGCGCGAGGCGATGTCGTTCAGGACGCTGTCGACCTGTGACCAGTTGAAGGTGTTTGGTCCGGTCATGACCGCGCTGACGGGAAAGTAGGCCCACTCCATCGTGTACGGGAAGTTCGAGTACGACCCCTGATAGGGAATGAACCCCTTGAGCGGGTTGGACTGCGGCTCGGGGGCGGAGGCGAGCGCGGTCCACCCGGCGGTCACGGCGGTGGCCGGCGCTGTCGACACGGCTCCGATCGCGGGTGCGACCGCAGCCGCCGCAACGAGCGCGAGCGCCGCGATCGTCGCCTGAATACTTCTCTTCATAGTGAGGTTCCTCTCTGAACTGCACACTGAGCATCTGAGGGACTACTGCGATGTCGCGGGACACGACCGACAGACCCGTCGACGCAGCATAATTATGCAACTTGGCGTTTTAATCCACAACCCGCAGTTGCTGAGTCGTTGGAAGCCGTGAGCAGCTGCGTCTGAGGCCCACCGCCCAGTTGTACCAAGTGCCGCCAGATTCACAACTGAATCCTAAACTGGTATGCTGTCTGCCGTGAAGACGCCTACGATCACCACGCGCGTATCTCGAGAGCTAGGCACGGCCATCAATCACGGGATCTATCAGCCGGGCACCAAGCTGCCGGGCGAGCGGCTTCTGGCCGAGAGCCTGCACGTGAGCCGGAGCACAGTGCGGATGGCGCTCGAGGATCTGGAGCGCCAGGGGCGAGTGGCGCGCTCACCGCAGCGAGGATGGTTCGTCCCGAGTCCGACCGTCGGGGAACCGCCCAGCACGCTGGAGAGCTTCACCGAGATGGCCAGGCAGCGGGGGCACACTCCGACGGCGCAGGTGCTGGAGAAGGCGGTCAGGTCCGCCACGCTCGACGAGGCGAACCGTCTCGGGATCGCGCCCGGCGCCGATGTTCTCGCACTCGTGCGGCTGCGTGGGATGAACTCGACTCCCATCTGTGTGGACCGGAACGTTCTGCCTCTGACCCTGGCTCATGCGCTGCTCGATGTCGATCTCACCGACGCGTCGCTCTACGAGAGTTTGCAGGCCCATTGCGCGGTGGGGATCTACCGCAGCGCTTACAGCGTTCAGGCCGAAGCTGCCAATGCGGAAATGGCTGGCCTCCTCCGTATCGCTCAGGGGAGTCCGGTACTGGTCGGCCGTGAGATCGCGTACGACCGGGCTGGTGCTCCGGTCCTGCTCGGGCTGAACACCTATCGTGGCGACGCGTATCGGTTCCACGCCGATCTGTATCGCGCCGAATAGGCGCGGAAGACGCCGGAGGCCTCCGCTCGTGCTGCTCAGTGCAGTGGCGGGAGGATGTCCTTTTGGAGCTCCAGCAGCTCATCGACCATCGCAACCGCCCGGTTGTGGTTGTCGACGATGGGGTCGAGGAGGACCGCCTGGAGCAGCTTTGTCTTCGACTGCTCCACGTACGCCTCGACGAGAAGCTTGTGGATGCTGCCCTGCAGGCGCACCATCGCGAATACAGCCTCCGGAAGGGGCTCGACTGGGATGGGGATGAGCCTGCCGTCCTCGACCTTGGCGGCGATCTCGACGACCATGTCGTCAGGGAGCCCGGGGATGGCGCCCTGGTTGGGCAGGTTCACGGCTGGCAGGTCACGCACGACGCCGCAAGCGACCCACTCGATGATCGGAATCGCGAGCTCCTCCGACGAGACCA
>JAOPZF010000002.1 GCA_025964255.1 Solirubrobacterales bacterium
TGCCGCGCAGGCGGCGCCCGTCCTACTCGAAGGCGCCCGCCTGGGCGCGCGAGGCGCTGGCGAGGATCGGGGCGGAGAAGATCGACGTCGGCTCGCGCATCTCCGAGCTCACCGCCGCCGAGACGCAGCTGGTCGAGATCGCCAAGGCGCTGGCGCTCGATCCCAAGGTCCTGATCCTCGACGAGCCCACCGCGGCGCTCGAATCCGAGGAGGTCGACCACCTCTTCCAGCAGGTGCGCGCGATCCGCGAGCGCGGCACCGCGATCGTCTACATCTCCCACCGCATCCCCGAGGTCGAGGCGATCGCCGACCGCCTCACCGTGCTGCGCGACGGCGCCACCCGCGGCACCTTCGGCGTCACCGAGGTCGACGAGGCGAGGATCCTCGAGCTGATCGCCGGGCGCGAGCTCGAAGCCGTCTTCCCCGACAAGCTCCCCGCCGACGCCAAGGGCGCCACCGTCCTCAAGGTCGACGAGCTCTCCGGCGCCAACTTCGACGACGTCTCGCTCGACGTCAAGGAGGGTGAGATCGTCGGCATCGCCGGCGTCGCCGGCAACGGCCAGCGTGAGTTCGTCCGCGCCCTCGCCGGGCTCGGCTCCCACACCGGCACGGTCACCGTCAACGGGACGTCGGTCAACCTGCGGAACGCCCGCCGCGCGCAGCGCGACGGCGTCTTCTACATCTCCTCCGACCGCCAGCGCGAGGGGATCTTCCCGGCGCTCTCGGTGCGCGAGAACGCGGTCGCCTCCTCGCTTCAGAGCTTCACCAGCTTCGGCGTCGTCAACCCGGTGGCCGAGCGGGCCGGGGTCGCCGAACAGGAGAAGGAGCTGGCGATCAAGACGGCCTCGCAGGAGATCGACATCGGCAGCCTCTCCGGCGGCAACCAGCAGAAGGTCGTCTTCGCCCGGGCGATGCTCGGTCGTCCCAAGGTCCTGATCTGCGACGAGCCGACGCAGGGCGTCGACGTCGGCGCCCGGGTCGAGATCTACCGCCTGCTGCGCGAGCTCGCCGCCGACGGCTGCGCGATCGTCGTCTGCTCCTCCGATGCGCTGGAGCTGGTCGGCCTCTGCGACCGGGTGATGGTGATGTCGCGCGGGCAGACCGTGGCGATGCTCTCCGACGAATCGGTCACCGAGTCGAAGATCACCGGCACCGCGGTCACCGCGACGACCGAACGCAAGGCGCGGGCGAAGAAAGGGGAGCGCGCCTCGCACGGGCGGCTCGGCCGCTTCCTCCGCGGTGACGGCGTCGCCGCCCCGGTGCTGGCGCTGGTGATCGTCGTCCTGGCGGTCTTCACCCAGGCGCAGAACTCCGACTTCCTGAACAGCTTCAACATCGAAAACCTGCTGCTGCTCTCGACCGCGCTGATCCTGGTCGGGATGGGGCAGCTGGTCGTCCTGCTGACCGCCGGCGTCGACCTCTCGGTCGGCCCGATGATGGGTCTCGGCCTGGTCATATTGACCGCCTTCGCGACCGACGGGAAGGGGACCGGTGGGTTCGTCATCGGCCTCGTCCTCGCGGTGGCGGCCGGGATCGGGATCGGGATGATCAACGGCGGGCTGGTCCAGTTCGCGCGGATCAACCCGGTGATCGCGACCCTCGCCACCTACATCGGCGTGCAGGGCATCGCGCTGCTGATCAACCCGGTGCCGACCGGCCTGTTCGCCGCCGGCGCCACCGAGACGCTGTCGAAGACCGTCGCCGGCATCCCGATCATGTTCATCGTCTGCGTGGTGATCGCGATCCTCGCCGAGCTCACCTTGCGACGCGGCAGATTGGGGCTCGCCCTGCGGGCGGTCGGCTCCAACGAGGCGGCGGCGCACCGGATGGGCGTCAACGTCGGCCTGACGCGGATCTCCGCCTACTGCATCGCGGGCTCCTTCGCGGCGCTCGCGGCGATGATGCTGGCGGTGCAGATCGGCACCGGCGACGCGACCGCGGGCCAGAGCTACACCCTGCAGTCGATCAGCGCGGTCGTCCTCGGCGGCGCCTCGATCTACGGTGGCCGCGGCTCCTTCCTCGGTGCCGTGCTCGGCGCCCTGCTGCTGACCGAGATGATCAACGCGATCACCTTCCTCGAACTCGGCGAAGCGTGGCAGTACTGGTTCCCCGGCGCGGTCATCCTGATCGCCGCGGCGATCTTCGCCCGGGTCAGCCGCATCCGGCTCGCCGCGGCGGCCGAGGCGGAGACCGCGTAGCCCTGACACCCACAAGGAGGTCCCCGACAGCGATGGCCAACTCTTCCGCAGAGGATGCCGTGACGACGACACCTACCGATAAACCCCGGGTCGGCTTCATCGGGCTCGGCAAAATGGGCCGGCCGATGGCGCTCAATCTGGTCGGTGCAGGCTTCGAGACCACGGTCTACAACCGCAGTCGCGCGACCGCCGAGGCTGTCGGCGAAGAGGGCGCGCGGGTCGCCGACTCGCCCCACGAGGTGGCGGCGAGCGCCGACGTCGTGATCACGATGGTCGCCGACGAGGCAGCGGTCGAGTCGGTTTACCGGGGCGCGGCCGGCGCCCTCTCGGCGGCCCGCCCCGGCCAGGTCTTCGTCGAGATGAGCACGATCGGCCCGGTCGCCGTCCGCTCCTTCGGCGAGGCCGTCGCCGCGACTGGTGCGCAGATGATCGACTGCCCGGTCTCCGGCAGCGTCCCGGCGGCGACCGACGGCACCCTGCTGGCGTTGATCGGTGGCCCGGACGAGGCCGTCGAGAGGGCCGCGCCCGTGCTCGACGCCCTCTGCCGGGCACGGATGCACCTCGGCCCGCTCGGCAGTGGCGCCGCGATGAAGGTGATCGTCAACGCCCTGATCGGCGTCACCAACCTGGCGGTCTCCGAGGGGCTCGTGTTGGCCGAGTGCCTGGGGATCGAGCGCGAGACCGCCTACGACGTCCTCGCCTCGAGCGCGATCTCCTCACCGTTCGTCCAGTACAAGCGGGACGCGTTCCTCGACCCCGACTCGGCCGATGTCTTCTTCAGCGTCGAACTGATGCAGCGGGACCTGGACCTGGCGCTTTCCTTGGCACGCGAAGCGAAGACCCCGCTGTTCGCCGGCGCCGTCGCCAGCGAGAGCCTCTCACTTGCCGCCGCCGCGGGCTTCGGGGGGGACGACGTGAACCGGGTCGCCGATGTCCTGCGGGAGCTCCGGGTCGGCGCCACGAGCGATCAATGATGTTCATCGTCGGGTTACACGCCACCACCACGCCGAAGGCCAGAAGGAGCTGATCTGATGTCCGGTCAACGCACGCTGTTCCGCAACGCCGTCGTCCTCACGATCGATCCCGCCACTGGTGACCTTTGGCCCGGCGAGGTGCTGGTCGAGGACGGCAAGATCGCGGCCGTCGGCACCGACCTCGGCGTCGACCCCGGCGGCGCCGAGACGATCGACGCCGATGGCGGCATTCTGATGCCGGGGTTGGTCGACACGCATCGCCACATCTGGCAGACGCCCCTGCGGTCGCTGTCCTCGGACTGGACCTTGCTGCACTACTTCACTGGCCTGCACGCCGGCTTCAGCCGGCACTTTCGGCCCGAGGACACCTACGCCGGCAACTATCTCGGCACGCTCGACGCGCTGAACGGCGGAATCACCACCATCCTCGACTGGTCGCACAACCTCGCCACGCCGGCCCACAGCGACGGCGCCGTGAAGGGGTTGATGGACTCCGGCGCGCGGGCGGTATTCGCCCACGGTAGTGGCCCGCGCCAATATCAGGTGCCGAGCACGATCCTCCACGACCCCGATGTGCGCCGGGTCCGGGACGAGTACTTCACGAGCGAGGACCAGTTGGTGACGATGGCGATCGCTCTGCGCGGTCCGCAGTACGCGACGCGGGATGTCAACCGGGCCGACTACGCCCTGGCCCGCGAGCTCGACCTGCGGATCACGGTGCACGTCGGCGATGGGGACTTCGGCAAGGAGGGCCCCGTCCGCTGGCTGCACGAAGCCGGCTTGATGGGCCCCGATGTCACCTACGTGCACTGCAACAGCATCGGCGATGACGAGATCAAGATGATCGCCGACACGGGCGGGACGGCATCGGTCGCCGCCGACATCGAGCTTTCGATGGGGCACGGCTGGCCCGCTACCGGAAGGCTGTTGGAGGCAGGCCTACGGCCGAGCCTCTCGATCGACATCTGTTCGCTGAACGGCGGCGCGATGTTCGGCACGATGCGGACCACGCTCCTGACCCAGCGGGGCCTCGACCACGCGGCGTCGGAGCGAGCCATCGGCCATCCCTCGCCGGACCTCGGCATCTCCTGCCGGGACATCGTCGAATTCGCGACCATCGAGGGGGCCAGGGCGACCGGCCTCGACCACCGGATCGGCTCGATCACGCCCGGCAAGGACGCCGACCTGATCCTGATCCGGACCGACGACATCAGCACCGGCCCGACGATCAACCCGTACGGCACGGTGGTATTCGATGCGCATCCGGGCGTCGTCGACCTGGTGATGGTCGGCGGGGAGTTCCGCAAGCGGGACGCCAAGCTGGTCGGCGTCGACAACGGTGTGCTGCGCCGCCTCGGTGAGGACAGCCTCGACTACCTGATGGCCCAGGCCCAGGAGGACCCGGCGATCTGCGGCGCACGCGTCGGTGGTGACTGGGTGCCAGAGGCTTACGAAGTGAACGTCAAAACGTAGTCTGTAAGTCATTACTTGACAGTGATGACCAATCTGGGGTAGTTTGTTCGCCGTAGCATGACACCGCGTAACTATTGGCGGACACGCTGCCGGGGAAGATAGAAGATGAGACTGCGTCAAGAGCAGTACCGGTGTGACCGGTACGGGCCGATCGGGTTATCGGCCGATGTTGCTTTCGACGGGCGGCATTCCGAGCCCGTTCGCGTCGACATCTTCACCTACTCCGTTGCCGGATCCACGGCAGGTCCAGTGGCCAACGTATTCGACAGTAGGAGGAGTGATGTCCAAGCGATTTGAGCGACGACTGATCAGTCGTTCGCTCGTGTTGTTGATGATGGCGGCGTTTGCCGTCCTGGCGATATCGGCGTGCGGCAGCAGTAGCTCGTCCAGTGAAGTTTCCACCACCACCGCCGCCTCGGAACAGAGTTCGACCGGTGGCGAATCCGCCGGGTCCGGCGGGGAATCCGGTGGTGCGACCGGAACCGCTTCTTGGTGCGGGCCGGAAGAAATCACGCTCGGAGTCCAAGACGGCGGCGGGCTCAATGCCTGGTCGGCGGAATCGAAGGAACAGGTTCTGATGGAAGCCAAGAACTGCCCTCAGATCACCAAGGTGATCGAAGTCGACGCCGACTTCGAATCGCAGAAGGCCGTTTCCGGGATGCAGAGCATGATTGCCCAGGGCGCCAACGCGATCGTGGTCATCCCCGACTCCGGAGTGTGCGCCGAGCTGCCGACGATGCGGCAGGCGACGCAGCGCGGCGTCGCCGTGGTCCCGTGGGCCGCGAGCGGGTGCGGGAACGATGGCACCGACTACGTGACCGACGTCGACTGGAACCCCGAAGCCGCCGGTGAAACGTGGGCGAAATGGCTCTTCAAACAGATGGGTGGTAAAGGGAAGGTCCTCTACCTCGGCGGCCCTCCCGGGAACCCCGTGGACGTGGGCGAGATCACCGGGATGGAAAAGATCGTCCAGGAATTCCCGGAAATCGAAGTCCTCGACAACGTTTCCCCGAAGAGCTGGCCGGTCACCAACTGGGACCCGGCGACGTCGAAGCAGGTCGCCAGCACGCTGCTGGCCAAGTACCCCGAAGTCAACGGGATCCTGATGGGGGACGGGCAGTCGACCGCCTCGGTCATCAGCGCCTTCCAGTCCGCGGGCCGGCCGATCCCGCCGGTCGCGACGCTCGAGGCAAACCAGCTGGGCTGCCTTTGGCACGAACTGAAAGGGACGCCGGAAGAATTCCAGATGGCGACGATCTCCGGGCGCAACTGGCTGGGACGCTACGCCGTCCGCAAGGCGGTGGCGGCTGCCAACGAACTTCCCGAACAGGGGAAGTCGACCGTCGACCTGCCGCTTTTCGAGAATTCGGCCGGCGGACGCGAACCGGTGTGTGAAGAAAGCGATCCCCCCGGTCGTTACAACTCCAATTTCATCATGACCGAAAAGGAAATGAACGAACTGATGGGTGAACAGTAAGGATCGGCCTCGAGGCCGTGCTCGCCACGCGAGCACGGCCTCGCCGGTTGCCCGGGCAAGTCAGAGTGGGACGGGAGTGACGATGAACCGGAAGGCCACCATCGAGACGATCGAGACGATCTCGATCCGGGTGCCGCTGTCGCGTGTCTACCGGGGCAGCCAGTACCAGATGACCCATCGATCTACGGTCATCGCACGAGTTCACACCGACGTCGGTGTGGTCGGCGAGGCGTATGTGGGCGACGAGGACGAGGGCCTCGACAAGATCGAGGAGATCCTCCACGAGGAGTTGGCGCCGGTCGTCCTGGGGCAGGAGCTCCTGGCGAGCGAGAGAATCTGGCGAGCGACCCGGCCGGCGGCATTCGACATCCTGCGCGATCGCCGACTCGGCCTGGTGGCGGCGGCCGCCGTCGACGCGGCGGTCTGGGACGCGATCGGCAAGGTGCTCGGCGTCCCGCTATGGAAGCTTTGGGGCGGGTTCCGCGACGACGTGTCGGTGATCTCGATCGGTGGCTACTACGACAGCGAGCTGTCGGTCGGCGACGAGGTCGAGATACTGCGGAAGCGCGGACTGGCAGGGATGAAGCTGAAGGTCGGCGGCCGGACGCCCGAGGAGGACGCCGAGCGGTTTCGGCAGGCACGGGCGGCAGGAGGCGACGACTTCATCTTGTGCGCCGACGCGAATCAGGGCTACTCCCCCGGGGAGGCCGTCCGCTTCGCGCGTCTCGTCGCGGACCACGGGCTGTTCTGGTTCGAGGAGCCCTGCCGATGGCCGAACGACCACCGTGGGATGCGGGACGTCCGCTTCCACTCCGGGGCCAGGGTCTGCGCAGGCCAGAGCGAGCTCTCCGCCACCGGCTGCCTGGACCTGATCAACGCCGGGGCGGTCGACTTCTGCAACTTCGACTCTTCGTGGTCCGGCGGAGCTACGGAGTGGCGACGGGTCGCCGCACTCGCGGCGATGGTCGACGTCGGCATGGCCCATCACGAGGAGCCGCAGATCTCATCCCACCTGCTTGCCTCGATTCCTCACGGGGCTTTCGTCGAGGTCTTCGATCCCGACCGCGATCCGATCTGGTGGAACTTGGTTGCGAATCGGCCTGTCCTCGAGCGCGGACGGATGCGCCTCACCGATCGTCCGGGACTTGGCTGGGACCTGGACGCCGATTTCATAGATGACCATCTGAGCTCCTCCCGGGTGTCCTCCCGGGGCGAATGATCCAGGTCGCTCCCGAACTCAGCGCTTGGTGATCTCCCATTCGGTCGGCGGCACCTTGGCGATGCAGCCGGTGTTCGCCGCGCTCGGCGTGTTGAAGAAGGAGCGGGCGATCTGCTGGGTACAGGCGTTGGCCTTCGGCGAGGGGCTGGCGAAGGCGACGTGGGCGACGTTGGGGATCGTCACCACGGTCGAGTTCGGCAGCGTGCGGGCCACCAGCGGCCCGAAGGACGCGGCGGTCTGTCCGTCGTACTGGGCGTCGACGACGAGGGTAGGGATCGTGCTGTGGGTGACATCGCGGACTTCGGCCGGCACGTTCGGCACCTTCCAGGCGGCGCAGTTCTGACGCATGAACGGAAGGTTCGGCGCGTTTTCCCAGATCGAGTGGGGGAAGGTCGGGAAGGCCATGCGGCCCGCGGCGACCACGCTCGCCTCGCTCTCGTAGGGCACCCACTCGCCGCAGGAGACGCCGGAGAAGAGGCCGTTGCTGAGCACGCCGATGCCCGCCGGGTTCAGCTTCGGCGCCGCCCAGGTCGAGGCGACCGGCACCGGGTTGCCGTGGGCGAGGGCGTCGATGTCGGCGGGGACCTTGCCGGCCAGGTGGGTGCCAGGCGAGACCGTCCACTGCAGCAGCATGCCGCCGCTGATCTTCACCGCGACCTTGCCCTTGACACCCGGGACCGGCACCCGCACCGTGCGCGGCGCGGCCTCGTACTTGCGGACCAGCCGGTGCCAGGTCGCGCCGATGTCGCCGTAGCGGCGGTGGCACTTCGGGTCTTCGCCGCAGGCCTTGAAGATCGCGTTGATCCCCTCCCCGGCGCTGGCCCAGGAGGCGACGCCGCCCGCCAGTGGCGGCGGGAAGACGCCATCGATCCCGACCGAGCGGATGCCCTGCGGGTGCATGCCCATGTAGTTGAGCGCGAGGTCGGTGCCGTAGGAGATCCCGTAGACGTTCCATTCCTCGATCCCGAGGGCCTGGCGGAGTTCGTCGAGGTCGTCGGAGCTTTCGAGCGTGTTGTAGGCGCCGAGGTCGACGCCTTTCTTCAGCAGCTGGGCGCGGCACTTCTTCGTCGCGGCGACGTAGGCTCGGCCGGTCGCGGGCGCGTCGTAGGGCATGTCGAGGGTCTTCTCCGCCCAGCGGTCGACCACCGGGCAGGTCAGGCTCGGCTTCGCCGTATAGGTGCCGCGCTGGGACATGAAGATCACGTCGCGGTTGCGGTTGAGGCCGCCGGCGATCGCCCACGGGATCTCGGTGATCGCGTCGTCGCCGGGACCGCCCGCGAGCCAGACGATCGGGTCGGGCTTCGGGATCGCCGCCTTCGCGGGGATGATCGTGACCGAGAGGCTGATCGTCTTCCCGTTCGGATGGGCGCGGTCTTCGGGGACGACGAGCCGGCCGCAGCGGGCGCTCTTCAGCTCCGGGGTCGGACCGGGAGGCTTCGCGCAGGGGCCGGGGGTGAAGGTCGAAGCGGGGCCGGCGCCGGACGCCTGACCGGTGAGCGCGCTCGCCGCGGGGGTGGCAGGACCCGCGGCGGTGGCGCCGCCGGCAAGGACGACGGCCGCGAGCAGCATGGCGGCGCAAACGAGCGCGGCCGCGGGACGGCGCACGGCGCGGCTCCCCGCGGACTTCGGCGGCGTGCGGTTGATGCGGGTCATCGACTCACCTTTCGATCGGGAAGGAGGCCTGGGTGTGGGCGGCGCAGGCGGTCTGCGGTCCGGTCGGCCGGGCGAGGAAGGACTGGAAGATCCGCTGGGCGCAGGCCGACTGGACGATCACCCAGTGGGCGACATTGTCGATCCGCACGTAGGTGGATTTGCTCAGCGACTGCGCCGCATAGCGCCCCCACCTGGCACCGGTTTTGGAGTCGACGGCGCCGGAGACGACCAGCGTCGGGATGTCGCTGTGGACCCGGACCCGCTGGGAGGCAGGAGCCTTCGGCACCTTCCATTGGCGGCAGAGCTCCTTCAGGAAGGGGAGCTGCGGGGCGTTGACCAGGACCGAGGCGGGGAAGGTCGGGAAGACCTTGCGGCCGGCGCGCAGGATCGCGGCCGGGCCTCCGTAGGGCTCCCACTCCTGGCAGATGAAGCTCTCGGTCATCCCGAGCGCCTGCTCCGGGTTCTCGGGGACGACCGCGCCGGCGGCGCGCGCCTCGAGGAAGCGGTGCGGGTCGCCTTCGGCCAACTCGGTGATCGCCGCCGGAACCTCGGGCCAGCGGGGGACGTTGCCGACCAGCATGTTGACGAGGGTGCCGCCGTCGAGAACGACCTTCACCGGCGGGCCGCCCTGGGGCGGGCGCACCCGCCGCACCAGGGGATGAGCCTCGAGCTTTCGCACCTCACTGATGAAGGTCGGCAGCAGGTGCGGGTAATGGCGGTTGCAGCTCGGCTGCGCTTCACACGCCTTGAAGATCGTCGTGATGCCCTCACGGGCGCTGCTCCAGGTCCAGGGCAGGCTGACGATGTTCGGCGGCACCACCGAGTCGATCGTCACGCTGCGGATCCCTTCCGGGTGATCGCGCATGAACGAGAGCGCCAGGTCGCTGCCGTAGGAGTAGCCGTAGACGTTCCATTCCTTGACCCCGAGCGCCTGGCGCAGTTCGGCGAAGTCGTTCGCGTTTTCCGCCGTGTTGTAGGCGGCCGGTTCGGTCCCTCGCCTGACCAGGCGGTCATGGCAGGCGCGCGCGGCGACGGCCTGCCTCGCGCCGGTCGAGGGCGCATCGAAGGCCATGCTCACCTGGCGCGCGTAGAAGTGGTCGAGCTCGGGGCAGTAGAGGTCGGGCTTGTCGTAGAGCGTCCCCCGCTGCGCCATCACGATCAGTTCGCGGTTCTGATTGATCCCGGCGTCGACGAGGAAGGGAATGTCGAGGATCGCCGCCGCCCCCGGGCCGCCGGTCATGAACACGATCGGGTCGGGCTTCGGGTGCTTCGACTTCGCCGGCAGGATCGCCACCGCGTTGCGGATCGTCCGCCCGTTCGGCTGCCTCCGGTCTTCCGGCACGACCAGGTAACCGCAGCGGGCCGTCTTCAGCGCCGGGATCGGGTGCGGGGTCTTCGGGCACGATGCCGATTCGAACTGGGCCGCCGGTCCTCCGAAGGGTTCGGAGGTGGCTGGCGCGCCACCGGCGGCGGAACTTATCGCGGCGATCCCAGTGCCGAGGATCCCGAGTGCGGCGACAAGCACCGCCAGGCGATTAGTGCGAGACCGCATAAGCGGGATGATTATCTACTAAATCGCGACGCCCGCAACCTGATCGGGTTCGACTTGCGGCGGCGCTTGCGGCGCCGCGCTACTCGCAGTTGCGCTCGTCGTATACGCCAAGACACCAGGCAGGCTTCGCCAGAGCGTCCCCGGCCCAGGGGTATCGGTCGAACGGCTTCGCCTTGAATTGACGGTCGAAGAAGGTCTCGGGATCCAAGCCGAAGCCGCCCTCCCCGACCGGCTTGAACAGCTTGTCGGTGATCGAAGCCTCCGGAAAGTGCATCACCCAGGGGTCGAAGAACTCCCCCTTGCCGCTCCGGTAGGCGAGCGCGGTGATCTGCCAGGTATCACCGAAGAGCTTGCACCCCTGGTTGCTGGAGCACTTGATCGTGTGCGTGTAGGTCGGGAGGTTGCGGTAGATCGGCTTCGCCATCTGCGCCGACTCGGGCTCGCCGTTGAACGGGCTCAGGTCGATGAGGCCGTGTGCGCGGAACTGGTCGGTGACCTGTCGGCGCCACCACGGCGGCAGGCGCCAGGCGGTGTATTTGATCGGCAGCAGCTCGCCGTAGGCCCAGATCTCGGTCGCCCGCAGCAGACCCTCGGCCGCCGCTTCTTGGTCATTCTGGGTGAACTGCCAGTCGGCGTGGTCGTAGGGGCAGAGCTGCCATTCGGTGGGGCTGGTGGAGGCGCAGGAGCCGACCCGCCGCAGCTTTTCGTAGTCGCCGGCGATCACGTTCGGCAGCTGGCGGTCGAGCATCCTCTGGGCCGCCGCAAAGCGCTTCGCCATGTTCTCGCCGACCTCGTCGGCACGCGATTGGAAGCCCTCCTCGCCCTCCTCCTTGCCGTTGATCTCGACCAGCTCCATCACCGTCCTGTAGACCGAGTCGACGGCGTGGACGGCGTGGCCGATGTGCGCGGTGGGAAGCGCGCTCAGCACCGACACGATGCCCTCGAAGACGGCCTTCGCGTTGGCGTTGGTGAGCTCATCGCCGCCGACCCCGACCTTGTCGCGGACCGCGTTCGAGATCTGTTGCAGCTTGGCCCAGCCCTGCAACTGCGTATCCGAGAACGGGGTCGAGAGCGCCGCCACGTAGCGGTGCTCGGACTTCAGCCAGTCGATCTCCTTGCGCAGCTCATCCTTGGCCCATTCGAGTTCGGGTGCTTCGAAGCCGAGGCCGGCGACGTAGGCGAGTTCGCCGACTTCCGTCGAGATTTCGCTCCACTTGCCGAAGTCGAACCGGCCGTCGACGAAGGGGATCGTCCAGTACTGGCCGCGAAAGTCGGGCGTCCCCAGGACCTTTTCGCCGATCCAACGGACCGCCGCGGTGCGCTTCGGTTCACCTGCTTCGGGCCACCGGCTCGGTGCCTGCAGGGCGACCTTCGTCAGCTCCTCGGCGCCGCGCGAGGGGTCGACGCCGCCCTCACCGCTCTCCTTGGGGCCGAATTCGGGCGCGTCGGCGACCTTGAAGGTCCAGTTCGGTCCCGTCCGGGCGAGCGTGCCCGCGAGCGGCCTGGTGTTGATGGGGCTCCCGGTCGCCGCCTCGGACTCGAGCCCGTTGCCGCCGCCGCTGTCGGCGCGGGCGATCAGCGTGTAGGACGGGATCTTGCCGGAGAGGCCCGGGTCGAGGGCCCGGTAGAACGCGTTGCGGGTGCCGCCCAGCTGTTCGACCTGGTCGACCAGCTTCCTCAGGTTCTCGTTGTGGACGGCGTGAGGCTGAGCGCCCTTGCCATAGAACGCCGTGCGGGTATCGCCGGTCGAGCTGACGATCACCAGCGGTGGCGGCTTCTCCTCGTTCGCCGTCCGGAGGAAGTCCGCCATCGCCACCGAGTGACCTTCGGTGGCGAACCACCGAGAGTTGCCCTCGAGCGTCTGCGGGTTGAGGACGACGACCTGAAAGCCTCCCGGATAGCGCTGATCGCGGTGCACGACGAAGCGGTGGTCCCCTACCTCGACGACGTTCTGCTCGGCGTCGGAGCCCTTCGCCTGGGTATCGAAAGCGACCCTGTCGACCGCACTGAAGACGTACTCCCCGTCGTTGCTGCGGACCAGCCAACCGTGCATCGCTCCGGGGGCGCCGCCATCGGCGTGAGGCGGCGCCATGTGCCAGTCGGCGCCGGTGTGGGTGGTCGCGATCGCCGAGAAGTCTCCGGCCTTGCGGCCGTCGAGGACCGGGCCGCCGCGGACGCCGAAGGGGTCGAGCGCCCACTCGAGCCCGTAGGGCGCCTGCGCCCCGGCGCCGACCTGATTAGAGACGATCACGAGGTTGTTGCCCGGCGCCGCCTTCACCGCCGCTTGGAGTGGCTTCGCGCATGACTCGGGCTGCGGCCGGTCGGCACGCGCCTCACCGCAGCCGAAGGACTTGTTGCCGAAGCCGACCGGCTTCAGGGTCGCGCGGTCGAGCAGGACCACCTGGGCCCAGCTCCCCGGGTTCTCGTTCGGATAGAAGGCGTCGCCGACCCTGATCCCCGGCTTGCCGCCCTGCTCGGCCATCGTTTCGACCCAGACGGCAGGGTTCGGGTCGACCCGGACGGGGGCCGTGGGCTCCGCGACCGCGGTAGTGGCCGATGCGGTGCAGAGGAGCAGCGCCAAGGCCACTCCGAAACAGGTGACGCGCTTCAGTCCCAAGATCAACTCCCTCAAATTGGTCGATCGCCGGACCGGCCGCGCCGAGACGAAGCTGCCGCATCCGCATCCCCATCGGCGGTAAGCAAACCACATCGTCCGGCCACGAAGGCATCGTCGTCTCGAACTCCGCGGTTCGGCGGCTCAGCCCCGTACGGACCCCGGTAGGAAGCGCCAGCGGGGACACGACTCTTCAAGGGACGGCACGCGGTCGTCCCAGGCCGATCGATCGAGCTCGGTCGGGCCGACGATGCTCACCTCACCGTCGCGGATCGTGAATCCCCAGGCGAAGCCGAGGATCGAGAACGCCTCGCGGTCATTGCGGATGCCGCCAAGAAAGGTGTGCGCCCTCCAGGTCATGTCCTCCCGGGCGCGGCGCGAGGGCCCGTCGAACAGCGTCGGTGCGAACCCGAAGAAGCAGAAAGGGTGGGTCACCTCACCGAGCGGCTCGAAGGGATCGACGGCGAAGCTGCGCGGGGTGTCGGACGAGTGGACGAGCTGTATCCATCCCAGCGCGTCCCCGTAACCACGGGCATCCTGTTCGATCACAGCCCGGCAGTAGGGCAGGCCGCGTGCGTCGTCCGAGCAGCCCAGCGCCGCCGGGTCGTCGTTTGCGGCAACCTCGACTCGGACCGTCCCTGGTCTGCCGGCGTGGAGGAAATCGAGGCGCACGGAGAATGAGGGTAGTCGGTGGCGGAGGGCTCCAACGAGAGCGGGAAGCGCTCGACATCGGCGCTGCCATTGATCGAGTCGCCATGTCGGGCGACACGCGATCGTTTCCGCGCCGAGAGCCGCCGCGGCACCCGGGCGCGGCTACGACAGGGCGACAGGAGGTCGAGCAGTGTGGCGTTGGGCTGTGGTGAACGGACCGAAGATTTCATCCTGAAGGTCTTCGATCACCGAACGAGCCGTTTGAGGGGCGACTCGCCGGCATCCGTCAAGGCTTCGCCGTTCGACTTTGGAGCGCAACATGAACGCCGACCTCACCCGGGCCGAGGAGGTCGAGTTCGGGTAACCGCTGAAGTTGACTCACGGAACGGACCTGCCGGCGGCCAAGGTTCTCATCGGTAGGGCGTCCAGGTCGCCTCGGAGCGCGAGATGGTCGAGTCCAGGGCGACATGGAGAGTGCTCGTTCTGCGGTCGCACCGGCAAAGACATCACGCTGGAGGCGACTGAGGTGTGAGGCCCCCCCTGCGCCCCTCCGGCCCCCGAGGAGTGCGGGAGCCGGCCGACCCCTACTGCTCTCGAGCCAGGCGATCAGGTCCTCGATCGCGACCTCCTTCGGACCTTTCTTGGTGCGCGCCTTACTCCACCGCAAATTCGCCCTTTCTGGTCCGTTCTTAGTTGTGGCCGCGGTTGGTCAGGTGATGTCCGAGGCGCCTGAGTACGTCGCATAGTCGGGGAGTCCGGCCCATGCGTAGATCTGGAGGGCGAGTCCGCGCGGGGTGGTTTCGCTGCTGATGAGGCGCAGTCCCGCCGGTGCTCCGCCGTCGGGGAAGAGGCGGCGGCCGTGGCCGACGACGACGGGCGCGACCACGAGTCGGAGTTCGTCGATCAGCCCTGCGGCCAGCAGGGATTGGGCGAGCCGGGCGCTTCCGTGGATCTGGATCTCCCGGCCGGGCTGCTGTTTGAGCTCCGCGACCTGGCCTACGACGTCGCCGGAGAGGATCGTGGTCGGATTCCACGTGCCCGCTGCAAGGGTGTTCGACGCAACGTATTTCGGCAGCCTGTTCATGAGCGCGGTGAAGGGGTCGCCCGGGGCGGTGATCCGCGGCCAGTCCCTCGCGAAGGCGTCGTAGGTGCGGCGGCCGAGCAGGAGTGCGTCAGCTTGGCCGAGCCACTCGGCGGCATGGTGGATGAATGCCTCGTCCATGTGGGGGACGAGCCATCCGCCCTGGGTGAACCCGTCGCTGGTGTCCTCCTCGGGCGATCCGGGTCCCTGCGATACGCCGTCGAGGCTCACGAACTCGATCACGATCAGCTTCATGGTCTTCTCTCCTGTCCGGTGCGTCTATGCCCGTGACTCGACGAGTTCGGCGAGCTGCCGGGTGACGGTGCCCCAGCCGTCCTCGAAGCCGAGCTGTTCGTGCTGGTCGCGGTCGGCGATGTTGCGATGCATCGCGGTGGCGGTGTACTCGGTGCCGCCCGGGTGATCCTTCATGGTGATGACGGCGGTCATGAACGACGCCTCCGCGGGGCGCCAACCCGCGACAAGCGCGTCGGTGAAGACGATGCGCTCGAGTTCCTCGGCGGCGAGGAAACAGCCCGTGATGTGCGGGCCGAACCCGGTGCCGTCGTGGCTGATCTCGGTGCGGAAGGACCCGCCGGGGCGCAGGTCCATGTCTCGCACGCGGCAGACCTCCGGCGCGGGAACCCACCATTGCTCGAAACTCGCAGGATCGGTCCAGGCATTCCAGACCGCCGAGCGCGGAGCCTCGATGATGCGGGAGAGGGTCAGGTCGAGTTCGGGGCGAAAGGATGTGGTCATTCGGAAGCTTCCTTGTCGTGGGTGGTGGTGACGAAGCGCTCCAGCCGATCAGTGCGGCCTTCCCAGATGCTTCGCTGGTCGCTGAGCCAGGTCTCGATCACGTCGAACGACTTCTTCTCGAGGGTGCAGGTGCGCACCCGGCCGGTCTTGTGCGTCCTGATCCACCCCGTGTTCTCGAGATAGCGGATGTGCTTCATGAACGAAGGCAGCGCCATGTTGAAGGGTGCTGCCAGTTCGCCGATGCTCGCTGGACCCGTCCCCAGACGGCCCAGCACCGCACGGCGGGTCGGGTCGGCAACGGCTTGAAATACCCCGTCGAGCTGGGACGAATACTGAGCCATGCGGCTAAGTTACCTGCCACGGACACTAAGCGCAAGGGCTAAGTGTTTAGGGGCTCGTGTGAGCCCGACCGCGATCGGAAGGATCTGTGGGGACGCTGGCTGGTCGGTCGCCCACGTGGACCTTGGGATCGGCTAGGGCTGCGGCAAGAAATGGGGCACGAAGTCCCACGCAATTCAGCCAATCTCAGCCAAGCTGGATTTCGTCAAAATCGCTTGAAGCCCAGCCCCACATAGCTCCCGGCGCGGGCTCATAACCCGAAGGTCGCAGGTTCGAATCCTGCCCCCGCTATGTCTCTCGCGACCACCGTTCTGGTCGCCTGGGCAACTGATGGCCGGGTGGCTTCGACCCTGTCGTGCCCGGTCGCGCTCAGCGGCCCCGCCCCGGTCCTGCTGTGCCCGCCGGGTGTCCGTAGCGTCCGAGCCGGCCGGGATCGGGCCGGATAAATAACAGTAGGGCGGCGACGAGGCTCGCTGGGCCGCGGCCGACGCTGCGAACTCGACGGCGCAACGTGGCGAGCTGCATTGCCTCCTACGGGCCGCGGAGGGTTCCGACGAGACGGGCCTTATCTACCGGGGTTTCTGAGGAAATGGTGACTGACTGAGGGCCTCGCGCACCGGGCATCACCAGGTTTGACACCGAACACGCTCACGGGCGGCAACGATTCGCTTATCGGCTCGACCCTCCAGCGCTGGGTCCGGTGTTCGAGCGAGTCTTGAAGGGCGCCGCCGGGCTGAATCCTTGCCTCGCTATGTAGGCCGAGGCCGAGCCATACCCGAACCAGCTCAGTCGGACCGCCGAGGTCACTGAACCGGAGCCGTCCGTGTCCACCTATGCAGCTCCATTCGAGCATGCCGACACCGCTGACGGTCGCGAGGGCCAGCCAGCGCTCGGTTCCCCGCTCGGCCTTCAGGGGGGTTGTACGGCCGCCGGCAGCCGACACCGGGACAAGTGCGGCAGCTCCGAGCAACACGCCGATCGTGAAGGGGAGAACTGTCCGCCTGAACATTGAAACCTCCGGCGTCTAGGACACGCGGGTAGCTGCGCTTGATGGTCGCGCGAACCGCAGGGGGCGTCAAGGACTACGACGATCTACGCCGAGTCGGCAATAGGGCCGGAGGGTCCCGGGATCGAACTCTCATTCGACAACACCAGGGCCGACCTCAGGTCCGAACGCCGGGCACCTCATGCATCTCGTGAAGCGCCGCGGGCTCGAAGCCCACCTGCGGGGCCGGGGCGCCCGCAAGCTGGACGAGGGCTGGGCCCTCCTCGCCGACTCACGGGGCCGGGCGCTGCTCGAGCGGATCAGCCAGCTCGGGCGCTCGCAGGTAGCCGCGGTCCAGGTCGAGCCGCCTCCATGGATGCTCGAACGGCTCGACACCATGCCCGGATCGTAGGAATGCGGGTCATGCGACCGATCGCAACCATCCTCTTCGTCGCGGCCCTCGCCTGCCTCACCGCGGGGGCCTGCCGGCGCCCACGCCCACGCCCACGCGAAAGGCTTCCGCGTGACGACGGGAGGCATATGGCGGGTGTGGAAGCCGGCTGGGAGCCGGCGGTCGCAGGTTCAAATCCTGTCCCCCCGACACTTCAGAGCCCACCTGGGAAGCGGACGCTCCTCGACCCGGTGCGGAGGCCCGGGCTCTCAGCCGATTCTGTGCCTCGGTTCAGGCTCGTCTTCGGAAGTGATGGTGAGATCGCCCTATCCACGACAGCCGCAAAGGGGAAGACCATGGCACCACTCACCTCTCCGCACCCGACCGAGATCTCCACCGACGCACCGACCGAGGAGCTGCTCGCTCCAGGGGATGTCTACTACGTCGGAAGGATGAGGTCCCTGGGTCAGGCAGTACTCGTCGAGCATGACGACGACGACGAGCGGCCACTGCCGATCTCCGACGGCGGACGAGGCTACTCGTGGGGGATGGCCGGCTCCAAGCCGGTCGAGCTCGCCCGCGGAATCCTGCTCGACGCGACGGCGGACGAGCGGCTCGCCGCCCAGCTCTGCAAGGCGTTCACCTGGGAGGTGATCGGCAGCCTGCCGGCGGGTTTCTTCAGACTTGGACGGAGCGAAGTCCTCGCCTGGGTCGAGGCGGTTCTGGGGAGACAGCGATGACTAGGGCGCCGCGCTGCCATCACTCCTGAGTGAGGTCCGGCCCCAGTTCGGCCAACGCGCCCACCAATAGGTAAACGGCTGCCAACGCAAGGATCGCCCGACCGACCCGCCGTGTCCGCGAAGAGTCACGCCGCCGGCCTACGGGTACATCACGCGGCGATGACGAGATCCGATTACCTCAGACATCCGAGGTTCACCGACGACCGCCCGTTCTCGATCGGGATCGGGAACCTGTCTTCGTTCGACGAGGTCTTGGCGGACGCGCTCCGGATAGCGCGACCCTGCGCGGAGCGGCTGGGGCGGCCGCGACGTTGACCTCGATGCCTACCGAGCCGAGTTCCCGCGACGGTTTCGTCTGCGTCCGCGGGGCCGAGGAGCACAACCTCCGCGACATCGACGTCGACGCGCCGCGCGACGCCTTGACGGTGTTCACCGGCGTGTCGGGCTCGGGGAAGTCCTCGCTCGCGTTCGGGACGATCTACGCGGAGGCGCAACGGCGATATTTCGAGTCGGTCACGCCTTACGCGCGACGCCTTCTCGATCAGCAGGACGCGCCGAAGGTTCGTGACATCACCGGCCTGCCACCGGCCATAGCCCTGCAGCAGCGTCGGGGCGGAGCGACCTCGCGCTCGAGTGTAGGGACCGTGACGACGCTCTCGAACTCCTTGCGCATGCTCTTCTCCCGGGCCGGGACCTACCCGCCCGGTACCGAGGAGGTGTTGGACTCCGACTGGTTCTCGCCGAACACCGCGGTCGGTGCCTGCCGTGAGTGCCATGGCCTCGGCACCGTCCACCACATCACCGAGGAGACCCTCGTCCCCGACCCGTCGCTGAGCATCCGCGAGCGCGCGGTGGCCGCTTGGCCGGGGCGTGGCAGGGCCAGAACCTCCGCGACATCCTGGTCACCCTCGGCTTCGACATCGACGGGCCGTGGCGCAAGCTGTCGCGCAAGGACCGTGACTGGATCCTGTTCACCGACGAGCAGCCCACCGTCGAAGTCCATCCCGACCGCGCCGAAGTCGACGCCGACTACTACTACAACGGAACGTTCTCGAGCGCCGAGCGCTATATCCGCCATACGCTGGCGAACTCGCAGAGCGCGGCGATGCGCGGGCGCGCGCTGCAGTTCGTGGAGACCGCACCGTGCCCGGTCTGCCATGGCAAGCGACTTCGACCGGAGGCCCTCGCGGTCACCTTCGCCGGCCATGACATCGCCGAGCTCTCGGCGCTGCCGCTCGTCACGCTGGCCGAGTTGCTGCGACCGGCCGCCGAGCTGGAGGATCCCGAGCCCGCATACCTCTCGGCCGTCTCCGGCGAGCGGACCGAGGTGGCCAAGCTGATCGCCACCGACCTACGCGAGCGCATCGCGGTCCTGCTCGAGCTCGGCCTCGGCTACCTCGGCCTCAGCCGGACGACGACCACGCTCTCGCCCGGTGAGATGCAGCGGCTGCGGCTGGCGACGCAGCTGCGCTCGGGGCTCTTCGGCGTGCTCTACGTCCTCGACGAGCCCTCGGCCGGGCTGCACCCCGCCGACGCCGAGCCGCTGATGCTCGTGCTGCGGCGGCTCAGGGAGGCGGGCAACTCGCTGTTCGTCGTCGAGCACGACATGGACGTCGCCCGTCGGGCCGACTGGATCGTCGACGTCGGCCCCGCCGCCGGCGAGCACGGCGGCGAGGTGCTCTACAGCGGCCCGGTCGAGGGCCTCGCCGACGTCGAGCGCTCGATCACGCGCCGCTACCTTTTCCCCGAGGCCGACCGTCGCGAGGCGCGGACGCCGCGCCAGCCGGAGGCGTGGCTGGCGCTCCGGCACGTGACCAGACACAACCTGTCGGACCTGGAGGTGGAGTTCCCGCTGGGCGTCCTGACCGCCGTGACCGGCGTGTCGGGCTCCGGCAAGTCCACTCTCGTGACCCAGGTACTGGCCGGCGTGGTCGCGGCGGAGGCGGCGACCGAGGAGGATGGGGAGCCGGACGGTGGGGAAGACGAAGATGTCGCCGCCGGGGTCGCGGCCGACGGACTCGAGACGATCACCCGGCTGGTCACCGTCGACCAGCGGCCGATCGGACGCTCCCCTCGTTCGAACCTCGCGACCTACACCGGGATGTTCGACGCGGTCCGCAAGCTGTTCGCCGCCACCGACGAGGCACGTGAGCGTGGTTGGGGCCCGGGCCGCTTCTCCTTCAACGTCGCCGGCGGCCGCTGCGAGACCTGCCAGGGGGAGGGCTTCGTCGCGGTCGAGCTGTTGTTCCTGCCCGGGACCTACGGTCCGTGCCCTACCTGTCACGGGGCTCGTTACAACCCGGAGACGCTGAGCGTCACCTACCGGGAACACACCATCGCCGGTGTGCTCCGGATGACCGTCGACGAAGCCGCCGCCTTCCTCGACGACGTCCCCCCGGCGTCCCGCAGCCTCGGCACCCTGCGCGAGGTCGGCCTCGGTTATCTGCGGCTCGGGCAGCCCGCGACCGAGCTTTCTGGCGGCGAGGCGCAACGGATCAAGCTCGCGACGGAGCTGCAACGCGCCCGCCGCGGACACACGGTCTATCTGCTCGACGAGCCGACCACCGGGCTGCATCCCGCCGACGTCGAGATGTTGATCGCCCAACTCCACCGTCTCGTCGACGCCGGAGGAACGGTCGTCGTCGTCGAGCACGACCTCGATGTGATCGCCTCCGCCGACTGGACGATCGAGCTCGGGCCGGGCGGGGGTGATGCGGGCGGCCGCATCATCGCGACCGGCACCCCGGCCGAGCTCGCTGCCGCGCCTGGCAGCCGGACCGGCCCGTATCTCGCCAGGCGGGCCCCTGGAGGGGCTCCGGCAGGAGATGCGGGACGGGGGTCGCTCAGCCTGACTCGACCGAAGTGTGCTGGGCGAGCCTTGCCGACCACCGCCCGTCGCCGCCACTGACCTCGATCGGCGCGGCGAAGGCGGCCGACAGGTTGTCGGCGCGCAGCACTTCATCAGCCGATCCGACGGCGAGGACCCGGCCTCGGGCGAGCAGCATCGCGTGGGTGAGGACCGGGGGAAGCTCCTCGAGGTGGTGGGCGACGGTGACCGTGGCGAGGCCGGCGGATTCGCCGACCAGTGCGCCGACCGCCTCGACGAACGCCTCTCGGGCGATCATGTCGAGCGCCGAGCTCGGCTCGTCGAGCAGCAACAGCTCGGGCTCACGCATCATCGCCCGCGCGAGCATGACCCGCTGGCGCTCGCCCTGCGAGCAGGTCCGGTAGCGCCGCCCGAGAAGGTGAGCGCAATCGAATCGCTCGAGCAGGTGCCGGGCCTTGGCGCGGTCAGCCTCCGGTATGCGGCTGCCCATCACTGCCGCCGGCCCGGTCCGGTGCATGTAGACGACCTCGTCGACGGTCAGGTTGTCGGCGTAGACGCGCGGCCGGCTCTCGATCACGCCGATGCGCAGCGCGGGGTTGGCGAGGCCGCGGGCGTCGAAGCCCTCGCCCAGTGCGGCGACCCGGCCCTCGTCGGGAACGATCGCTCCGGCAGCGACCCCGAGCAGCGTGCTCTTGCCGGCACCGTTGGGACCGATCACCGCCCAGTGCTCGTCCGCCCCGACCGTCCAGTCGATCCCCGCGAGCAACGGTCGCGAGTCCTCGTCGCCGACCACGGCGACACCTTCGAGGCGAAGCGCCGGGACGCTCACGCCGAGTCGTTCGTCGGCTCGGAGCCGTCCTCGATCAACGGCAGGTGGGCGAGGGCGACGTCGCGGGCCCAGAGGACGTGTGCCTTCATCAGTGATTCGGCCCGTTCCGGGTCCCGATCGCGGAGCGCGGCGAGGATCTTGCGGTGATCCTGCAGGGCGGAGTCGCGGTTCTCGCGCGAGTAGGTCATGTATGAGCGATAGATCAGCGGCATCGCGGTGGTCTGCTGGATCATCGACTGGAGCCGCTGGCTCTCGGCCGCATCGATGATCGTGTTGTGGAAGGTGAAGTTCTCTGCCACCAGTTCCCGCAGCATCGCGTCGTTATCCATCAGCGACGCATAGCGTTCGACGCTGCGCTCCAGCTCGCCGACCTGTTGATCGGTGAGGTTGGGGGCCGCCGTGCGGGCCGCGTACCCCTCGAGGACGGCGCGCAGGGAGTGCATCTCCCGCAGGTCTTTGGCGGTGAAGCCACGCACCGCCGCGGGACGGTTGGGGGGCGTCTCGACCAGTCCCTCACCGCGCAACAGGACCAAGGCCTCACGTACCGGAGTGCGACTGATGCCCAGCTGACGCGCCAGGTTCTCCTCGCCCAGCGTCTGGCCCGGGCGTAGCTCGCCGGAGAAGATCGCCTCGCGCAGGATCCGGGCGGCGGCCACGCTGGTCTTCTCCCCGCGCGGGACGCCGCTCGAGATCTCCAACTCCACCATGGTCAGGGACTTTAAACGTTCGCGGGTCTCGGTTGTATGCAGACGGGGGATGATCGGAAAATGGCTCCACCATGCGGCTGCGGTACGCCGGGTTGAGCAAAGTATGCATGTATGCAATCCTCCGAACCCATGAGTGGCAGGGACACGGGGCAGATCTACGAGCGCGCGGGCTGGGGCCGTCGGACCCCGCGCGGAGCCCGACCCGCGGTCTTGGTCGTCGATCTGAGTCGGGGTTTCACCGAGCCCGAGTTTCCCACCGGTGCCGACCTCACCGAGGTCGTCGTCGCCACGTCCCGGTTGGTCGAGGCGGCCCACACGGCCGGCTCCCCGGTGGTCTTCACGACGATCGCCTACGGGGAGGCCGATCTCGACGGCGGCACCGCCTGGCTGCGCAAGGCGCCCGGGATGGGGATCCTCCGCGCCGGCTCGGAGATGGTCGACCTCGACCCGCGCCTGCCGAGGCAGGCCAAGGACGCCGTGGTGGTCAAGAAGGGCCCGTCCGCGTTCTTCGGCACCGACGTCGGTGCCTCGCTCGCGGCCCGCGGCGTCGACACCGTGATCGTCTGCGGCGCGACCACCAGCGGCTGCGTCCGCGCCAGCGTCGTCGATGCGGTTCAGTACGGCTTCACCGTGCTCGTCCCACGCGCCTGCGTCGGCGACCGCGCCGCCGGCCCGCACGAGGCCAACCTTTTCGATATCGACTCCAAGTACGGCGACGTGATCGACCTCGACGACGCGCTCGCCTACGTGGCCGCGCCGGCGGGCGAGGTGGCGGGCCGGTGAAGGTCGTCCTGCTGCCAGGGGACGGGATCGGCCCCGAGGTCGTGGCCGAGGCGCGCAAGGCGCTCGCCGCGATCGCCCCGGAGGTCGAGGTCTCCGAACACCTGATCGGCGGCGAGGCCATCGCCCGCGAGGACGAGGCCCTGCCCGGGGCGACCCTCGCGGCCTGCCGTGAGGCCGACGCCGTGTTGATGGGCGCGGTCGGCTCGGGCGACTACTCCTGGACGACCTCGAACGCCGAGGACGGGATGTTCGCGCTGCGTCGCGAGCTCGACGTCTATGCCAACGTGCGCCCCTTCCGCACGGAGGAGATCGACCTCCTGATCGTCCGCGAGCTGGTCGGAGGCCTCTACTTCGGCGCCCGCGGCGTGCGCGAGGACGGCACCGTCTTCGACACCTGCGAATACCGGCCCGACCAGGTCGACCGCGTGCTGCGCCGCGGCTTCGAGTTCGCCCGCGCCCGCCGCGGCAAGCTCACCTCGGTGGACAAGGCCAACGTGCTGGCCACCTCGCGCCTCTGGCGCGAACGTGCGATCGAGCTGGCCGCCGAGTACCCCGACGTGGAGCTCGACCACCTGCTCGTCGACACGGCCGCGATGCGGTTGGTCCAGGCGCCCGAGAGTTTCGACGTGATCGTCACCGAGAACACCTTCGGCGACATCCTCTCCGACATCGCCGCGGCGCTCGCGGGCGGGCTCGGCCTCGCCGCCAGCGCCAGCCTCGGCGACGACGGCCCCGGCCTCTTCGAGCCGGTACACGGCACCGCCCCCGACATCGCCGGCAAGGGCGTCGCCAACCCGACCGCCGCGATCCGCTCGACCGTGATGCTGCTCGACCTCGGGCTTGGTCTTGCCGGCGAGGCCGCCCGCCTCGACGCCGCGCTCGACCGCGTCGCCGCCACCGTCTTCACCCCCGATCAGGGAGGCACCGCGACCACCGCCGAGTTCGGCGACGCCGTCGTCGCGGCATTGACCGCCTCCGCCAAGGAGCTCGCCGATGCCTGAGAACCGCCGCCACGAGGTCACCGACTGCGGGCGCGACGAGCTGCGCGCTCTCGGCGCCGAGAGCCGCTGGATCGAGAGCGACGGCCGTCGCCTCCACATCCTCGACTACGGCGGCGACAAGCCGCCGCTGTTGGTCCTGCCCGGGATCACCAGCCCCTCGATCACCTGGGACTTCATCGTCGCGCAGCTCCGCGACCGGGTGCGGCCGCTGGTGATGGACCTACGCGGCCGCGGCCTCAGCGAGGCGGGCGGCGAGTACGGCGCTCCCGAATTCGCCGCCGATGCCGTTGCCGCGATAGAGCAGCTCGGCCTCGAGCGCCCGCTCGTCCTCGGCCACAGCCTCGGTGCCCGGATCGCCGCCGCCCTCGCCTTCCGCGGCGACGTCGAGCTGGGCGCGACGATCTGCGTCGACCCGCCGCTGAGCGGCCCCGACCGCGGCGGCTACCCGACCCCGCGTGAGTCGTTCGAAGCGCAGCTCGACGCCGGCTACGACGGCACCACCGCCGATGAGGTCGCCGCTTCCTATCCGCTCTGGCCACGCAGCGAGCTGCTACTGCGGGCGCGCTGGGTCGGCACCTGCGAGCGCGACGCGGTCCTCGCCACCTACGACCGCTTCGCCGAGGAAGACTTCTTCGAGTGGTGGGCCCAGGCGCCGGCGCCGGCCTGGCTGATCAACGGCGGCGACAGCCCGGTGGTCACCGCGACCGGCCTGACGGAAGCGCGTGAGGTCAATCCGGCCGCCCGCTACGCGACCGTCCCCGGGGCGGGCCACATGGTCCCCTGGGACAACCACGCCGGCTTCGACTCAGTTCTTGCCGAGGTACTGGAAACCGAGCTCGCCGCGACCCGCGACGACTCCTAGATTCGACGGAGGCACTGATGCCACAGACCACTTTCACCGATCTCTGCCGTGGTGAGCTCGAGCTTTGCGGCATCGGCGAGGGCAGCACGATCGCCGTGCTCTCGCAGGGCAACCGCAAGGTCGACTACGTCGACGCCTTCCTCGCCGCCGCCGACCAGCTCGGCGCCACCGGCTTCAACGTCCGCCTGCCCGCGGTCGACTCCTCGCTCGACGGCGAAGACGGCATCTGGGAGGTCGGTGACACGCCGCTGAAGGGCAACCGCCCGGCGATCGAGGCGCTGAAGGGCGTCGACCTCGTCGTCGACACCATCTTCCTGCTGTTCTCGCCCGAGCAGATGGAGATCCAGGAATCGGGGACGCGGGTACTTCTCTGCATCGAGCCGATCGAGCACATCGAAGCGATGCAGCCGAGCGTGCGGCTGCGCGAGCGGGTGGAGGCGGGCGCCGAGATGCTCGGCAAGGCCAAGACCCTGCGCTTCACCAACGAGGCGGGTTCCGACGTCACCTACCAGCTCGGCGCCTACCCGACGATGACCCAGTACGGCTACACCGACACCCCCGGTCGCTGGGACCACTGGCCTTCCGGCTTCCTCTTCACCGGCGGCGCCGACGACGGAGTCGACGGCAAGGTCGTGATCGCCCCCGGCGACATCATCTTCCCCTTCAAGTCCTACGTGCAGACGGCGATCGAACTGACGATCGAGCGCGGGAGGATCACCAAGATCGAGGGCGGGGTCGACGCCGATCTGTTGCGCGAGTACATGGCCTCCTTCAACGATCCCGACGCCTACGGGATCAGCCACATCGGCTGGGGGATGCTGGAGACGGCGCAGTGGTCGATCCTCGCCCACGACCGCCGCGGCATGGGCATGCACGGCCGCTCCTTCTACGGCAACGTGCTCTTCTCGACCGGCCCGAACGGCGAGCTCGGCGGTCCGAACGAGACCTTCTGCCACGTCGACGTGCCGATGCGCAACTGCACGCTCTACCTCGACAACGAGCCGATCGTGGTCGACGGCGAGATCGTCGTCGACGTGCTCAAGGCCGATCTGCCGGTAGGCGTCTGACGATGGCCCGGGTCCTCTGGATCGACGAGCCCGGCGCCACCAGTGACCTGGTCGGCGGCAAGGTCGCCAGCCTCGCCGAGATGACCGCCGCGGGCTTCTCGGTGCCGCCCGCCTTCGGCGTCAGCACCGAGGCCTTCGACGAGTTCATGACGTCGGCGGGGCTGGCCGCGCGGATCGACGCGATCCGGGCCGGCCTCGACGTCGACGACGTCGCCGCCGTCGACGCGGCGGCGGCGGAGATCGCGGCGCTGATCGAAGCGGCGGAGCTGCCCGACGCGGTCGATTCCGAGATCCGCGCGGCCTACGCGACGCTCGAGCGGCGGCGTGGGGCGGAGGTCCCGGTCGCGGTCCGCTCCAGCGGCGTCAACGAGGACCTCGAGGGCGCCAGCTTCGCCGGCCAGTACGACACCTACCTCTGGGTCGAGGGCGCGGACGACGTGGTCGCCAAGGTACGCCGTTGTTGGGCGGGCCTGTTCAACCCGGCCGTGCTCACCTATCGGCCCGACGGCGTCGACTCCTCCGCCGCTGCCGCGCTGCCGGGGATGGCGGTCGGCGTCCAGGAGATGGCCCGCGCCCGGTCGGCCGGCGTCATGTTCACCCTCGACCCGATCAGCGGCGACCGCTCGCGGATCGTGATCGAGAGCTGCTGGGGGCTCGGCGAGGGCGTCGTCAAAGGCGACGTGCCGCCGGACCGGCACCGGATCGACAAGATCACGCTCGAGGTGCTGGAGCGCGAGGTCGTCGAGCAGGCGGAGGAGTACCGCTTCGACCCGGACGGCGGCGACGTGGCGCTGCTCGCGGTTCCCGAGGAGCGGCGCGCCGAGGGCTCGATCACTGAGGACGAGGCGCGCCAGATCGCCGAACTGGGCAAGAAGATCGAGCGCCATCGCGGCGCCCCCACCGACGTCGAGTGGGCGATCGACGTCGACGGTCGCCTGCATCTGCTGCAGGCACGGCCGGAGACGATCTGGAGCTCGCGGCAGGTCGCCGCGACCGACGCCGACGGCGGTGGCGACGCGGTCGGCCGCGTGATGGCGACCTTCCTGCGCGCCGGAAAGTGAAGCCCGCGCCGTTCGAATACCTGCGGCCCGAGTCGGTGGCCGACGCGGTCGCGACGCTCGACCTCTACGGCGGCATGGCGCGGGTCCTGGCCGGCGGCCAGAGCCTCGTGCCGATGCTCGGCATGCGACTGATGCGCCCGAGCGCCGTGGTCGACATCAATGGCCTCGGCGAGGAGCTCGGGCGGATCGAGACGCGCGGTAGCGAGACGACGATCGGGGCGTTGGTGCGCTACTCGGACGCCGAGACGTCTGCGGTGATCTCCGAGCGGCTGCCGCTGCTGCGCACGGCGATCGGATACATCGGCGACCGCCAGGTTCGCAATCGCGGCACCCTCGGCGGCGCCATCGCCCAGTCCGACCCCACCGGCGAGGTGGCGCTGGTCGCGCTGACCCTCGGCGCGACCGTCGTCGCGCTCGGCCCGGACGGCGAGCGCGAGGTGGCCGCCGAGGAGTTCTTCGTCGGCTCCTACGCCAACGCGCTGGCGCCGGAGGAGATGATCACCGGGCTGCGCTTCGGCGTCGTCCCGGCGAGCTGCGCCTTCTTCGAGCGTGGCCGCAAGCACAACGACTTCGCCGTCCTCAGCCTGGCGATCGCGGCGACTCCCGAGCGCGACGGTAGCTGGCACGACGTGCGTGTAGGCATGGGCGGCGTCAACGACACGCCGGTGCTCGCCCGGGCGACGATGGCGCGCCTCGAGGGCGCTCGCTGGGACGAGGCGACGCTGGCCGCGGCCGCGGCGGCGGCGCTCGAGGACGCCGACCCGCCCGAGGACGTTCGGGCGAGCGCCGAGTACCGCGAACACCTGCTGCCGATCCACCTGCGGCGGGTCCTCGCCGGCATGGCAAAGGAGGCCGGACATGGATGAGGCGATCGAGATCACCGTCACCGTCAACGGGACGGTGCACCGGGAGACGGTCGAGCCGCGCATGCACGCCGCCGACTTCCTGCGGCGCGTGCTCGGGCTGACCGGCACCCACGTCGGCTGCGAGCAGGGCGTCTGCGGGATGTGCACGGTTCTGCTCGACGGCGAGGCGGTGAAGGGCTGCCTGCTGCTGGCGCCGCAGCTCGACGGCCACGAGGTGCGGACGGTGGAGTCGCTCGCCGAGGGCGGCGAGCTGGCGCCGCTGCAGCAGGCCTTCAAGGACGCCCACGGCCTCCAATGCGGCTTCTGCACGCCGGGGATGCTGATGACCGCGACGGCGCTGAAGGAGTCGGGCCGCAAGCTCGACCGCGACGAGATCCGCGAGGAGATGAGCGGCGTGCTCTGCCGCTGTACCGGCTACGAGGGGATCGTCAACGCGGTCGATGCGGTCCTCAACGGCACCGTGGCGACCGCCGCCGGCGAGGGGGAGGGTCGATGAGCGAGAGCACCACCACCGAGCGCACCGAGCGCAAGGCGCCCGGCGTCCTCGGCTCGTCCGTCCCGCGCAAGGAGGACAACCGCCTGCTGCAGGGCGACGGCCGCTTCACCGACGACGTCGAGCCCGCCCACTCGTTGCACATGGCGGTCGGCCGCTGCCCCTTCCCGCACGCCCGGGTCGAGTCGATCGACGTCGAGCCGGCGGTCGCGATGCCGGGCGTGCACGGCGTCTACACCGGCGCCGAGATCGCCGCCCGCACCGAGCCGTTGAGCGTCCTGCGTCCGGTCCCCGGCGCGGTCAACCTGCCGTTCTACGCGCTCGCCGCCGAGGTCTGCGTCTTCGAGGGCCAGCCGGTCGTCAGCGTCGTCGCCGACAGTCGCCAGATCGCCGAGGACGCGATCGAGGCGATCTGGATCGACTACGAGCCGCTCGACCACGTCTCCGACACCCTGGCGGCGCTGGAGCCCGACGCGCCGGTCCTCCATCCCGAGCAGATGGAGGACAACCTGCTGGTCGCCAATCCGCAGGAGCGCGGCGACGCCCAAGAGCAGCTGCGGAACGCCGCCGCGGTGGTCGAGGGGACCTTCCGGATCGGGCGGGTCACGGCGCTGCCGATGGAGCCGCGCGCGGTCGTCGCCGAGTGGCGGCCGGGGGCGCGCGAGCTGACCGCCCATGTCTCCACCCAGGTTCCACACCTGGTCCGCATGCAGCTGGCCGAGTCGCTGCGGCTGTCCGAGGGCGAGGTGCGGGTGATCACCGGCGATGTCGGCGGCGGCTTCGGGCTGAAGCTCGGCCTCTACCCGGAGGAGCTGCTGGCCTGCCTGCACGCGATCGACACCCGCCGCCCGGTGAAGTGGACCGAGGACCGGATCGAGCACTTTCGCGCCTCCACCCACGGCCGCGAGTCGGTCCACGAGTACAAGATCGGCGCCGACGCCGACGGCAACTTCGTCGCGATGACCGACCGTTACACGACCGATCTCGGCGGCCAGAACTCGGCCTTCGGCTCGGCGCAGCTTTCGAGCATCGTCTTCAGCGGGCCCTACCGGGTCGAGGACGGCGAAGTCGAACGCCGCGTCGCGCTCACCAACAAGACGCCGATCGGCGCCTACCGCGGCTACGGCCAGCCGGAGGTCGACCTCGCCCGCGAGTCGCTGGTCGACCGACTGGCCCGCAAGCTCGGCATCGACCCGCTCGAGTTGCGCATGCGGAACCTGCTGAGGGAGGACGAGCTGCCCTATCGAAACGCCGCAGGTGCCGTCTACGACAGTGGCAACTACGCCGAGTGCCTGAAGATGGTCGCCGAGGCGATCGACTATGAGGGGCTCCGCGCCGCCGGCCCCGGGCCGGGGGAGGACGGGCGCTACCGCGGCATCGGCTTGACCTCCTTCGTCGAGCGGACCGGCTACGCCAGCGCCAAGTTCCTCGCTAGACGCGGCTCCCGCTTCGGCGCCCACGAGAGCGTCACCCTGCGCGCCAACCGCAGCGGCGGGATCGACCTCTTCACCGGCGTCTCGACCTTCGGTCAGAGCAACGAGACGGCCTTCGCCCAGATCTGCGCCGAGGTCCACGGGATCGACTTCGACGCGATCACGGTCCACGCCGGCGACACCCTGGCGACGCCGCTGAACACCGGCGCCTTCGCCTCGCGCACGCTGATCGCCGGGGCGGGTGCGGTCCGCGACGCCGCGGTGAAGCTGCGCGACAAGACGCTGCGGATCGCCGCCGAGTGGCTCGACGTCGACCTGGACGAGCTGGAGGTCGCGGGGGACGCGGTCATCTCCCGCCGCGACCCGGCCAAGCGGGCCTCGTTGGCGGATCTGCACATGGCGGCGATCGTCGGCCAGGGCCTGCCCGAGGGGGAGGAGCCCGGCCTCGAGTCGACCGCCCACTTCGAGCCCGAGGACGCCGCCTACGCTTACGGCAGCGCCGCCGCGGTGGTCGCGGTCGACGCCGAGACGGGGGAGTTCGAGATCGAGCGCTTCGTCCTCGCCCACGACAGCGGCCGGATCGTCAACCCGGCGGCGGTCGAGGGACAGGTGCGCGGCGCCCTGGCGCAGGGGTTCGGCGCGGCGCTCACCGAGGAGCTCCGCTACGAGGCCAATTCGGGCCAGCTCGTCAACGGGACGATGCTCGACTACTTCGTGCCGACCGCGGCCGACATGCCGCAGGTCGAGCTCCTGCACACCGAAGTTCCCTCGCCGGTGACGCCGTTCGGCGTCCGCGGGGTGGGGGAGACGGGAACGATCCCGCCGGGTGCGGCGATCGCCAACGCGATCTGCGACGCCCTGGCCGAGTTTGACGTGGAGATTTCGAGCCTGCCGATCACGCCGGAGTCGGTCTGGCGGGCCATACGACAAGCCGGCGACGGAGGTGACGGCCGTGAAGGTTGAGCAGTCATTCGAGATAGCGGAGCCGCGCGAGCGGCTGTGGGAGTTCTTCGAGCAGGTCGACGAGGTGGCGAAGTGCGTGCCGGGGGTCGAGTCGGTCGAGGTGATCGACGCTGACAACTCGAAAGTCCGCGTCACCCAGTCGGTCGGCCCGATGACGGCGACCTTCGACCTCAAAATGCGGATCACCGAGCGCGAGCCGAACGAGCGGATGCAGTTCACCGCGATCGGACGCGCGGTGAAAGGCGCCGCCGGCAACCTGCGCAGCTCGAACACGGTGACCCTGCAGTCAACCGACGCGGGGACCCGCGTCAACCTCGTCGCGGACCTCGCGATGGGCGGCGTGCTCGGCTCGGTCGGCCAGAAGGTGATCGCCAAGCAGGCGACCGCCGTGACCCGCGACTTCATGTCCTCGCTCGAGCGGGCGGTCAAGGGCGAAGCGGTCGGCCCGGCGGCGGGCGCTCCTCCGGCGACGGCGCCGAAGGGGGCCGCCGGAGCGTCGGCGGGTAGGTCGGCTCCGGCCCACGCCCCGGCGACCGCGGCGATCGAAGGCGAGGCCCCGGCAGGGATCTTCGTCTCCTACGACTTCCTCCGCGGCACCGCGCTCGGCGCGCTGCTCGCGACCTTGGCGATCCTCTTCTTCGGGGCGCGTCGATGAGCGCTCCCGCGGCGAAGCGGGTCGGCCTGATCGTCCCCAGCTCCAACACCACGATCGAGACCGAGATCCCGTTGATGATGGCCCGCGCCGAGCTCGGCGTCCCCGTCACCTTCCACTCCAGTCGCGCTGTCCTCCACAGCGTCGACGCGGAATCGCTCGACCGCATGGTGGCCGACTCCGACCGCTGCGCGTCGGAGCTCTCCGACGCCCGCGTCGACGTGATCGCCTACGCCTGCCTGGTCGCCTTGATGGCCCGCGGTGCGGGCGCCCACGAGGAAATCGAGAAACGGCTGACCGAGGTGGTCGAGGCCAACGGCGGCGACAGCCCGATCGTCTCCAGCGCCGGCGCGTTGATCCGGGCGCTGCAGCGCCAGGGCGTCGAACGGGTGGCCATCATGACCCCGTACATGCCGCCGCTGACGAAGCTGGTGGCCGACTACATCGAGGCCTACGACATCGAGGTCGTCGACTCGCTCAGCCTCGCCGTCGCCGACAACGTCGAGGTCGGCAAGCTGCCCCAGGCCCGGCTGGTCGACCATGCCCGGAGCCTCGACCTCGGACGCGCCCAGACGCTGATCGCCTCGGCCTGTGTCCAGATGCCTTCGCTCGAGGTCCTCGACGAGATCGAACGCGACCGCGAGCTGCCGGTCATCTCGGCCGCCACCGCGACCGCGGCCGAGGTCTTCGACGTTCTCGGCTTCGAGCGCGCGGTCCCCGGCGCCGGCTCCCTCCTCGCCGGCACCCCCGCCTCCTAGCCGCGGTCGTCCCCCAGCTGTTCCTTTTGCCGGAATACTGGTGATAAGGAACAGCTGGGCGGAGTGGTCGTCGCGAGCGCGGCGGAGGACGAAAAAAGGCCGCCCCGGGGGGCGGCCTTTTCGTCCCTATGAACGACGCTGGGCGGCGCGGGGGCCCTAACCCCCCGCGAGCACCGGCGGCGGCTCCTCCTTGCCGGCCGTCACCGCGCCGTTGCCGTTGACCGGCACCAGCGGCGGCTCGTCGCCGTAGTTGTCCATGCCCCAGTAGGTCTGGTCGAGGCCGGCCAGCTCCTCGGCTTCGCTGATTCGCAGACCCTTCTTCGTCCGCTCGAAGGCGAGGCAGATGAGGAAGCAGGGGACCGCGGCGATCAGCATCGTCGTGGCGATCCCGGCCAACTGCCACCAGGGGGTGATTTCGGCGTGCTGGAGGACGTAGGCCCCTTCGGCGCCGGGGTAGCCTCCGGTCTTCGTGCCCCAGGCGACGAAGCCGCAGATCAGGGCGCCGACGATGCCCGGCCCGAGGGCCAGCGGGATCACCTTCGGCTCGTCGATTTCGGCCTTCTGCAACAGGCTCGCGGTGCCGAAGGCGACGATCGGCCCGAGCATCGAGATCAGGAATACCTCCCAGGGCTTGCCGACGTCGAAGAGGGTGCCGCAGATGACCGCGCCGGAAAGCGGCCCGAGCAGCGCCCACTGGGCTTCCTTGCGTTTGTAGGCCAACGCCGCCCCGACGATCGCCCCGCCGATGTAGGCGCAGAAGATGTTCTCCAGGATGATCCCCAACCCGGTGTTGGTGAAGGAGATCCCGAAGAAGCCTTCTTCGGGCGCGATCCAGGTCGAGGAGATCGCGACGAAGGGCAGCGCGAACATGATCAACAGCACGCCGGCTCCGACCAAGGCGACGTTGTTCCCGGCCGGCTGGGTGCCGCTGGGGTGTGGTTTGAAGGCGCCGAGCCGTGGCCCGAGTCGCCAGCTGAGGACCAGAACCCAGGTGCCGGCGAAGATGTAGAGGGGGAAGATCCCGTCGAAATCATGGGTTCCAAGGTTGGTCAACGGGCCGACCGGTCCCCAGCAGAAGAAAGCGACGAGGGGCGAGAGGACGAGGCCGATCACCAACGCCATGACGTAGAGCGGCGCGTGGCGCATCCGCTCCATCGCCCCGGTGTGGATCAGGGCCATCGTGCCGAGTGAGAAGGTCACGAAGAAGACGGCGAAAACCTGCTGCACGTCTGCCTCCGGGAGCTTTTGGAAGGCGATTTCCCCCGAGTAGTGGGTGAGGAACTGGCCTCCCAGCCACCAGTCCTTCAAGGCTTGCCACAACGGGTTGGGAACGCCGAAAGCACGGTTGAACTGCCAGTTCCAGATACCGACGCCGGCGACCAGCGTGCCGAAGCCGCCGATCATCGCCGCCACGATCTTGGCGATCCAGGTGTCCAACATGTTCTTACGCCGGACGAGGCCCGAATCGACGAAACACAGCGCGAGGACGATCAGTACGACCGACACCGCGCCCACCGCATAGATGAATGAGAGCAACAGCATGTCGGGCGACAGCTGTTCCTTGACGAATGGCATATGGGACTCCTCGATGTAGGGGTCTTTCCTTGCGGCCCAGTCGTCACCCCTGGTTTGTCACTCCCAAACCGCGGCGCGATTGTATACTCGCATCCCGAAACTCGTCAATCCTTTGGCTACTACAAGCCCAGGAGAAGGGATCTCCAAGGTTCACTGTATGCAGGCATCCCATTCATTGCGTCCACCTGCCTTCGAGATCGAGTCGGACGCGCCCGCGTGGCGGGTGCTGCCCGAGGGCCGCGACTTCTCCCCCGAGTTCCTCGAGCTGCGACCGCAGATCTTCGGCTGGATCGAGGACTACTACGACCGTGACCACCTGACCCGTGCCGGGGACTGGATGCTTGCCGTGGAACCGGAGGCGCCCGAGTATCTCGTCGTCGCCGCGTTGCTCCACGATCTCGAGCGCAAAATCCCCGGGGGGCCGCAGCTGGAATTCGCCACCGTGCCCTGGAGCGACCGTGAGTACAACGACGCCCACGCGGGTCGCTCCGCGGTCGTCGTCCCGACCTGGCTCACCGCCTTCGGCGCCGACCCCGATCTGGCGCTCGCGGTCGCGCAGCCGATCCGCGAGCATGAGTTCGGTGGCAGCCCGGATGGCGACCTGATGCAGGCGGCCGATTCGATCTCCTTCCTGGAGACGAACGCGGACCTGATCGCCGGTTGGGTGAACACCGGTCGGTGCACGCCCGAGAAGGGCGTCGAAAAGCTTCGGTGGATGGGCGAGCGCGTCCGGCACCCGGAGGGCGGCAAGATCGCGCGTCGTTACATGGAGCGCTCGATCCGGCAGTTCGAAGAACTACAGACGGAGAGATAGATGGCAGACGGCGATCGCAGCTTCCCCAGCCCGTTCGAGGTCGAGACCCCGGTGGGGGCCGAGGGTTGGGAGCGGCTCTACCCCTATTACATGCACTTCGGTGAGGACCGGCGCGAGGTCGAGGAGAACCAATTCTGGTTCTGGGACTCGATGCACTACCCGAAAGCGATGTTCCCTTTCGACATGGTGATGCCGGAACAGACGCACCTGATCCTCAACCAGAACACCACCCGGTACATGGTGGTGCCGACCGCCAAGGGGATCGACCACCGGGTGGTCAACGGCTATGTCTACATCAGCCCGAACCTGGTCACCGAGCCGGACGAGATCGCTCGCCGCGCCGCCCTCTTCGAGGCGCGCGCCGGCCACTACTTCACCAACTGGCGCTCGCTCTACGACAAATGGGTCGAGAAGGCGAAAGCGACCCGCGAAGAGCTCGAGTCGCTCGAGTTCGCGCCGCTGCCGGACGAGGAGCCGCTGGAGCGGGTGCAGGCGGGCGAGGATCGTAACTCCGCCTTCAACCTGATCCACACCTACAACCAGCTGCTCGAGAACATGATGAAGATCGGGCACCTCCATTTCGAGATGCTCGGGCTCGGGTACGGCGCCTACGTCACCTTCGGCGAGTTCTGCCGACAGGCGTTTCCCGACATCCGCGATCAGACCGTCGCCCAGATGGTCGCGGGGATCGACATCCTCATGTTCCGTCCCGACGACGAGCTGAAGCGACTGGCGCGACTGGCGGTCGAGCTCGGCGTCGCCGAGCCGATCAAGGCAGGCGGCGAGGCCGACGCGGTGCTGGCGGCGGTCGGCGGCATCGACGGCGGCGAGCGCTGGGTGGCGGATCTGGAGGGCGTGCGCGAGCCGTGGTTCTGGTTTGCCACCGGTGCCGGGATGACCCATGAGGATCCGGCCTGGAACGACGACCTGCGCGTGCCGCTGGGGCTGATCGCCACCTACATCGAGAAGATCGAGGCGGGCCAGAACATCGAACGGCCGCTGGAGACGGTGGAGTCGGAGCGCGACCGGATCACCGCCGAGTACCGCGAGCTGCTCGTGAGCGACGAGGACCGCAAGGCGTTCGACGAACTGGTCGAGCTGGCGCGGATGGTCTATCCGTTCGTCGAGAACCACAACTTCTACTGCGAGCACCAGCACCACACGCGCCTCTGGAACAAGATCCGTGAGCTCGGCGGCGTGTTCGCCGCGAGCGGCTACTTCGCCGACGCCGAAGACGTCTGGTACCTGCACCGCTACGAGGTCTACCAGGCACTCTGGGACATGCTCACCGGCTGGGCGACCGAGACGCCGGACGGCCGTGCCCACTGGACGCGGGAGATAGCCGAGCGCAAGCGGATCCTCGACGCCCTCAACCAGTGGTCGCCGCCGGCCGCGCTCGGTGCCGTCCCGGAGTCGATGACCGAGCCGTTCACGGTGATGCTCTGGGGCGTCAACGACGAGACGATTCAGCGTTGGCTCGGCGCCGACGCCGCCGAAGGGGCAAGCGAGCTGCTCGGCGTCGCCGCCTCGCCGGGGGTCGCCGAAGGGCCCGCGCGGGTGATCTTCTCGCCGTCCGAACTCGACCAGGTCCAGCAGGGCGAGGTACTCGTCTGCCCGATCACGGCGCCGAGCTGGGCGCCGGTCTTCACCAAGATCACGGCTGCCGTGTCCGACATCGGCGGGATCATGGCCCACGCGGCGATCGTCTCCCGCGAGTACGGCCTGCCCGCGGTCGTCGGGACCGGGTTCGGGACCAAATCGATCAAGACCGGCCAGATGGTCAGGGTTGACGGCGGCCGGGGAATCGTCACCCTGGTCGAGTAGAACCTTTGCCCGCATCCACCGACGTCGTGACGACGACCCGGCGCATCGCCGCCGTCGCAAGCGAGTGGCTGCGCGGCGGACGCCGCGTGGTCGCCGCGCTGCTCGTCGGGATCGACGGCTCGGCGCCGCTCGAGGCCGGGTCGATGATGCTGGTTGCCGACGACGGGGCGATCGAAGGGTCGATCACCGGCGGCTGTGTCGAGGCGGCGCTGGTCGACCAGGCGCGCGCGATTCTCTCCGGCGGCCCGCCCCGCACGGTCACGTACGGAATCTCCGACGAGTTGGCCGGCTCGGTCGGACTGACCTGCGGCGGCACTGTCCACGTTTTCGTGCACGAGCTGTCGGGCCCCGATGCAGAGGTCGAGGCGAGCGCTCGCGACGCGGCGGCAGCGGGGCGGCCGGTGGCGATTGCGACCTTGCTCGACGGGAAACGAGCAGGCCGCAAGCTGGCGGTAGTCGACGGCGAGGTTGCCGGCGGCTTCGGTGGACCGGAGCTGCTCGACCACTCGGTCGCCCGTGACGCGGCAGGCATGCTCGCCCAAGGCCGCAGCGGGATCCGCCAATTCGGTGCCGACGGCGCGACGCTTGGGGCGACGCTCGCTGTCCACGTCCATGTCTACGCGACGCCGCCGAAGATGCTCATCTTCGGCGCGATCGACTTCTCCGCCGCGCTGGCCGGGATCGCCGCCGAGATCGGCTACGAGGTGACGATCGCCGATCCCCGCGCTCCGTTCCTCGACTCTCCCCGGTTCAAACGGGCGGCGACGACGCTGCTGGCCTGGCCCGACGAGGCGCTGGGCCGGATCGAGGTAGGCCCCCGCGACGCCGTCCTCGTCTTCAGTCATGACCCCAAGTTCGACGAGCCGGCCTTGGTCGGGGCGCTCAGGGCCGAGGTCGGGTACGTCGGCGCGCTCGGCTCGCGCAAGACGACTGCCGATCGCCTGCGCCGACTGCGCGAGGCCGGCCTGACCGAGACCGAGCTCGCCCGGCTCCACGCGCCCTGCGGCCTCGACATCGGCGCGGCGACGCCGGAGGAGGTGGCGATCTCGGTGCTCGCCGAGGTCGTGGCCGAGCGCTCAGGGCGAGCCGGAGAGCCGCTGCGCGAGGGCTCGGCGGCGCTCCATCCCCGCGAGGGGCGACCGGCGGTCTAGCCCTCGACCGCCTCGCCGTGCGCGCGCCGCAGCGCCGCCAACTGCTCCGGCGTGTCGACGTCGGCGGGGTCCCCGAGGTCGCCGCACTCCACCGCGACGATCCCTGCCTTGCGCAGGAGGACGGCGGGCTTCTGGCGGGGGTCGGCCTCGACCAAGGGCGCGAACAGGGTGCGCTCGATCAACACCGGGTGGCCGGGCCGACCCGCATAGGTCGCGCGCAGCGCGGGGGGGTGCTCACTCCGGGCCGCGATCAGCCTGCGGGCGGCCGCGGGGGGGACGAAAGGCTCGTCGCCGAGCGTCACCAGGGCGGCGGCGACGTCCGGGCCGAGCGCGGCCAGACCACAGCGGAGCGAGGCACCGGGACCCAGTTCCCAATCGGGACAGTGGATCGTCGCGGCGCCGCCGAGCTCGATGCCCCGCTCGATTTCCTCGGCGCCGGCGCCGAGCACGAGCAAAGTCGACGCGGTTGTCGCCGCCGCGGCGTCGAGCGCGTGCTCGACCAACGGCCGGCCCGCGAGGAGGGCCAACTGCTTACGCCCCCCGAAGCGCCGCCCGGCCCCCGCGGCAAGGACCACCGAGACGATCGAGCCTTCGCTCACGTTCTCGGCCACTCAAACTGTCCGCGGCTTTGGCATGCGCCGATTATCGCCGCCAGCCTAAGGATCGACCGTGACCGGGGAGCCGGCGGCCTGGGTTTCGGTGCCTCTACGTCCACTTCGGCATCGATGCCGGGCGCTGTGATCGGCCGTCCGGAGACGGGATCGTCTCCCTACGCCCGCACGGCGGAGATGTCGATTCGCACCGCGACCTGCTCGCCGACCAACAGCCCGCCGCCGACGAGCGACTGCTGCCAGGTGAGGCCGAACTCGGTCCGGTCGATCGAGCCGCGAACCGCGATGCCGACGCGATCGTTGCCCCAGGGGTCGACGGCCGCGCCTTCGACGTTTGCCTCGACCTGGATCTCGCGGGTGACGTCCCTGATCGTCAGGTTGCCGGTGACCCGGTAGGTCCCGAGCACGACGTGCTCGATCGCGGTCGACTCGAAGGTGATCGAGGGCCAGCGCTCGGCGTCGAAGAACTCCGGCCCGAGGAGGTGTTCGTCGCGGTCGGCGTTGTTGGTATCGATCGAGGCCACCTGGACGATGCCCCGGATCCGTGAGTCGTGGTAATCCTCGGCCGCCTCCAGCGTCCCCTCGTACTGTTTGAAGAGCCCGCGGACGGTGGAGATCATCATGTGCTTGACCTCGAAGCCGACGCTGGAGTGGATCGGATCGATCGCCCAGGTGCCGGTCGGCACCCGCACGATCCCCTGTTCGGTCTGAAGCTCGGTCATCTGAGTTTCGGTAGGCCGGCGCGGCCCTCCTGTCAACCGACCAAGCTGGGCGGTCCGAGATAGAAGCCCGTGAAGTGCTCATGCTTCACGCGCACCGACCGCCTCTGCCGCCGGCGCTTGGCGGTCGGTACGCATAGGCAGCCTCGCGGACCGTCTCGTCGGTCTCCAAGGTCGCCCCCAGCGCGCCACCGATGGTTCCCAGCGTGCTCAAGAGCCAGGCGAGGCGCACGTAGTCCCAGGCGCCCATGTCTCGCCCGAGCGTCTTCGAAAAAAGTGACGGTTCGATCAACAACAGGGCGGCCAGCAGGCTGGCGACGAAGACGAAGAGGTAGAGCGCGGTGATTCCGAACACGACCGTTGCGGTGGTCGCCAGGTTGAACAGCGTCACCTGCTCGCGCACCCGTTCGTCGGGTGCACGCTCCCAGAGGTGGTGGCCGGCGATCAACGTCACCGACGCGGCGACGATCGAGCCGAGGGCCGCAATCGCCAGTCGCAGGGGGCCGATGCTCGTGGCGATTCTCCACACTTCGAACTGGATCAAGCCGAAGGCGACCGCCGCGACCGCCGACAGCATCGCCCGCCAAAGCCTCCCGACCAACCGCCAGGGGTGATTGGCGCCGACCATCCCGACCAGCAGTCGCAGGTTGCCGCTGATCACCCGGGCGACGTAGGCAGCGCCGCCGTCGTCATCGACATCGCCGGCCAGCTCGGTGAGTCGGCGCTCGACCCCGAGTCGGGCGGCGGCCGACTGGGAGGCACGGCCGCGCTCCGGGTCCCCGACCAGCGCCCCGACCGTGCCGGCGACGACGTCGTAGAGACGGCGGCGGCGCCTCAACACGCCGAGCGCCGGCAGCGAGACCAAGGCGACGCCGTGGGTGCGGCTGGCGTGGCTGAGCAACGTCCGGTGGGCGGCTCGGAGGGGCAGCTCGGTGATCGCCACCGCCAGGTCCCAGTCGGCGTCGAGCAGCAGGTGACGGGCAGCGGAGACGAGCTCGGTCAGGTGTACCGGCGGCTCGGCCAACGGGTCGGTGAGTACCTCCAGGTCCCACTCGACCTCCGGGTAGCGCTCCGTCAGGGCAGCGCCGACCTCGGTCGCCAGCTCGTCGGCCGCCAGCTGATCGATCGCCGGCGAGACGATCAACCCGAGCTTCAGCGCCGCCATCGCGATCGCACGGCGCTCAGCGGCGTCGCGCTTCCAGCTCCTCGATCCGTGCCAGCAGGTCACAGACCAGCGCCGCGCCGGCGACGTTGAGGCCGAGGTCGCGGCGCAGTCGCACCAGCCGCGCGAGGCGCGCCGCGGCGTCCCAGTCGAGGGGGTCGACGGCGTCGAGCGCGATCAGCCGCCGCACCAGGTCGGGATGGAGGCCGGAGCGCCGGGCCAGCGCCCGGACGTCGGCGAGGACGAGCGTCGTGCCGGGCGACATCAGCGCTCCCGCCTCGGGTCGAACCGCGAGACCGCGGCGAGCTCCTCGAACAGCTCGCGTTCGCGTTTCTCGAGCTTTTTCGGAACGACGATCCTGACGCTGGCGTAGAGATCGCCTTTGCGGCCGCCCGGGCCCGGCATGCCCTCGCCTTTCAGTCGCAGACGGCGGCTGCTGGAGGAGCCGGCCGGGACTTTGACTTTGGCACTGCCGTCGAGGGTCGGAACGGGAACCGTGGCGCCGAGCGCCGCCTCCCAGGGCGCGACCGGGATCTCGACCACGAGGTCGTCGCCTTCGCGCCGGAAGCGCGGGTGGCGTTTGATCCGCACCCGCAGGTAGAGGTCCCCGGCCGGTCCGCCGCTCGCCCCTTCGCCGCCCTGGCCGGCGAGGCGGATTTTCTGACCGTCGCGCACGCCGGGTGGGATCCGCACCTCGAAGTCGCGGCCGTCGGCGAGCGAGATCCTCCGTTTGCCGCCCCGGGCCGCCTCCTCGAGCGTGACCTCGAGCGGCGCCTCCTGGTCGCCACCCCGCGTCGAAAAGCCTTCGAACCCCGGGGAGCCTCCGCGCCGGCCGCCGAAGAAGCTCTCGAAGAACTCGCTGAAGCCATCGCCGTCGCCGAATATCTGGGCCCCACCGCCGCGGAAGTCGCCGCCGAACCCGGAGGCCCCGCTGAACCCGGAGGCCCCGCTGACGTCCTCGCCGGCTTTCCAGTTCGACCCGAGGCGATCGTATTTCTCGCGTTTCTCGGGGTCGCGTAGAACCTCGTAGGCCTCCGAGACCTCCTTGAAGCGGTCCTCGGCGCCAGGATCCTTGTTGACGTCTGGGTGGTATTCGCGGGCGAGCTTGCGGTAGGCGCTGCGGATCTCCTCGTCGCCGGCGCCGCGCGGGACGCCCAGTACCTCGTAGTAGTCGCGAAAGCCGACGGCCAATCAGTCCTCCCGATCTCTGCCGGGCTTCTGCTCCCGCCTCGAGCTCTCGCCGCTTCGCGAGACCACCACTTGCGCCGGGCGCAGCACCCGCCCGCCGCGCCGATACCCCGAGCGGGCGACGTCGAGCACGGTGCGGTCGGGGACCTCGTCGCTCTCCTGGACCGAGATCGCCTCGTGCAACTCGGGGTCGAAGTGATCGCCCGCGGTGCCCACCCGTTCGACGCCCTGCCTGGTGAGGATCGCCTCCATCTGCTCGAGGACGCTCCGCAGCCCGTCGGAGGGCTGCATCCCAAGCGCACGGTCGACGCTGTCGACGGCCTCGATCCATTCGAGCAGCAGCCGGTCCGACCCTTCGCCGACCCGGCGCTCCACTTCCTGCGCCGCGCGCTTGCGGTAGTTCTCGAGGTCGGCGCGGGCGCGCAGGTAGCGCTCGTCATCGGCTTGGCGCGCCCCTTGCTCGTCCTCACTCACGGGTGAACTCGGCATCGACGACTTCCTCCTCCTCGGCCGCCGGTTGGCCCTCGCCGCCGCCGTCCCGCGGGCCGGCCGCCGAACCGGCGTTCTGCAGCGCCTGGACCATCTGCTGCAGGTCGGAGGTCAGTGGCCGTACCCGATCGAGGCCGGCCTGCTCGTCGATCGCGCCCCGCGCGTCCCTGACCAGCGCCTCGGCCTGTTCTCTCTGGTTGACCGGAACCTGGTCGCCGAGCTCCTCGAGCTGCCGCTCGACCCGATGGGCGAAAGCGTCGAGCTCGTTGCGGGCATCGACTTCTTCGCGGCGCCCGCGGTCTTCGGCCGCGTGTTCTTCGGCTTCCTTGACCATCCGCTCGATCTCGGAGCTGTCGAGGTTGGTCGTTTCGGTGATCGTCACCTGCTGTTCGGCGCCGGTGTCTTTGTCCCGCGCCGAGACGTTGAGGATCCCGTTCGCGTCGATGTCGAAGGTGACCTCGACCTGCGGCTCGCCGCGCGGCGCCGGCCGAATCCCTTCGAGCCGGAATTTGGCCAGCTGCCGGTTGTCGCGAGCCATCTCGCGCTCACCTTGGAGGACGACGATGTCGACCGCGGTCTGATTGTCCTCGGCGGTCGAGAAGACCTCGGACCGGCGCGCCGGGATGGTCGTGTTGCGCTCGATGACTTTCGTCATCACGCCGCCCATCGTCTCCAGTCCGAGCGAGAGCGGGGTGATGTCGAGCAACACGACGTCCTCGACCTCTCCTTTCAGCACCCCGGCCTGAAGGGCGGCGCCGATCGCCACCACCTCGTCCGGGTTGACCGTCTGGTTCGGGTCCTTGCCCCCGGTGAGTTTGCGGACCAGTTGCTGGACTTTCGGGATCCGGGTCGAGCCGCCGACCAGGATCACCTCGTCGATGTCGTCGGCGCTGAGTCCGGCGTCGCTCAGGGCCTGTTCAACCGGCCCACGGGTGCGCTCGATCAAGTCCTCGACCAGCTGCTCGAATTTCGACCGGGTCAGAGCCATGTTGAGGTGTTTCGGCCCGGACGCGTCGGCGGTGATGAACGGCAGGTTGATCTGCGTCTGGCTGGTCGAGGAAAGCTCGACCTTGGCCCGCTCGGCGCCCTCGTAGAGACGCTGCAGCGCCTGCGGGTCCTGGCGCAGGTCGATTCCTTGTTCCTTTTTGAATTCGTCGCCGATCCAGTCGACGATCCGTTTGTCGAAGTCGTCGCCGCCGAGGTGGCCGTCGCCGCTGGTCGCCCGCACCTCGATCACGCCGTCGCCGACTTCGAGCAGCGAGACGTCGAAGGTGCCGCCGCCGAGGTCGAAGACGAGGACCGTCTCGGAGCCTTTCTTGTCGAGGCCGTAGGCGAGCGCCGCCGCGGTCGGCTCGTTGATGATCCGCAGCACCTCGAGGCCGGCGATCTTCCCGGCATCTTTGGTTGCCTGGCGTTGGGCATCGTTGAAGTAGGCGGGGACCGTGATCACGGCCTCGGTGACTTTTTCGCCGAGGAAGTTGGCCGCGTCGTCGGCGAGCTTGCGCAGCACTGCGGCCGAGATCTCCTCGGGCGCGTGCTGTTTCCCGCGCACCTCGAAGCGGACCGCGTCGTTGGGCCCTTTGACGACTTTGTACGGCACCGTCTGGATCTCGTCTTGTACTTCGTCCCATTTGCGGCCGATGAACCGCTTCGCCGAGTAGACCGTCGCTTCGGAGTTGAGGATCGCCTGGCGTTTGGCGATCTGGCCGACCAGCCGCTCGCCGTCCTCGGTGAAGGCCACCACCGACGGCGTCGTCCGCGAGCCCTCGGAGTTCGGGATGACCTCGGCCTGTCCCCCCTCCATAGTCGCCGCGACCACCGAGTTGGTCGTGCCGAGGTCGATTCCGACCGCCTTTGCCATTGTGTTCTCCTCTCGGGCCGGGGCGTGTCCTGGCCGTTCGCTGGCTTGTAGTTCTTGGTAGGGCGGCGAACGTGTGCGTCAAGAGGTTTAAGGCGGCGCATAGAGGGAATCTAGGTTTGGTTCATTGGGTGGAGAACCTGGTCTCGGTACTTCGGGGACGCTGCCCGGTTCACGGTCTGCCACACCGGAAGAAGAAGGACGCATGCGCGACGACGCGCATCCAGCGAGTTCGCCTCTCCCCATGGCCCGAGAGCGCAATCTTCTTGCCCGCACCGAGGCCGGCGAGCGGGCTGCCACCGAGGAATTGGTGACGGCCTTCATGCCGGCGATCGACGGGGTCGCAAACCTCTATCGAAGCTTCCGCATCCTCGAACGCCGGGAGCTCAGGCAGGAGGGTGTCGTCGGGCTGCTCCGCGCCGCCCGGCGTTATGACCAGCGTTACGAGACGCCGTTCTGGGCCTACGCCTCGTGGTGGGTTCGGCAGGCGATGCAGCAGCTCGTCGCCGAGCTGACCGGGCCCGTCGTCCTCTCCGACCGGGCGACCCGCAACCTCGTCCAGATGAAGCGGGCGCGCTCCGCCTTCGTCCAGAGGAATCGGCGCGAGCCCTCCGACTCCGAGCTCGCCGACACCTCAAGGATGCCGCTGGAGCAGGTGCAGCACCTGATCTCATTCGAGCGCGCCCCGAGCAGCCTGGAGACGCGACTTCCGGGCGATGAGGAGATGGAAACCACCTTCGCCGAGCGACTCGCCGATCCGGCCGGCGAGGAAGACTACGAACGGGCCGTCGACCTGGTCGGCGGCGAGCACATCCAGGATCTGGCCGCCGGCCTCGACGAGCGTGAGCGCCGCATCGTCTTCGCTCATCACGGGATCGACTGCCCGCAGCGGACGCTGCGGCAGATCGGCAAGGAGTTCGACCTCAGCGTCGAGCGGGTGAGGCAGCTGGAGGAGCGCGCCCTTGACAAGCTTCGCCAGGCAGCCGCCTGGCCGCCGGGCGCTCCGGGGAGGTAGCACCCGCCTCAGCGATTGAGCTGGGCGTAGACGAGGCGCACCGCCATCGCCCCCTCGCCGACCGCCGAGGCGACGCGTTTTATCGAGCCGGAACGGACATCGCCGGCGGCGAGTATGCCGGGCACCCCGGTCTCGAGCAGAGTGGGCGGTGCCTGGCCGTCGCGGTTCTCCGTCGCGGCGTCGGCGCCCGTCAGCACGAAGCCGTGATCGTCCAAGGGGACGACTCCGTGGAGCCAGTCGGTGCATGGCTCGGCGCCGATGAAGACGAATAGCTCGCGGACGTCGAGACGGCGGCGTCCTCCGCTCACCAGGTCCTCGACGATGATGCCGTCGAGGGAATCCTCGCCGAGCAGCTCGCGCACCTCGGTGTCGGGGAGGACCTCGACGTTGGGCAGGCGGGCGATCCGGTCGGCCAGGTATCGCGACATGTCGCGGGTCAGGTCGCCATGGCGGACCAGCAGGTACACCTTGGCGGCGCGGTGCGAGAGGAAGACCGTCGCCTGCCCGGCCGAGTTGCCGCCACCGACCACGGCGACCGGGGCGCCGACGCAAAGCTGCTCCTCCAGGAACGTCGCCTCGTAGTGGACGCCCGCGCCCTCGAAGTGCTCGAGCCGCTTGACCCCGAGGCGGCGATATCGGGCGCCGGTGGCGATCAGGAGCGCCCGCGTCTCAAGCGTCGTCCCGTCTTCGAGCGAGATCGCGTGAGTGCCGTCGCGCGACTCGAGCCCGACCGCCGCGGCGCCGACAGCGAGGCGGGCACCGAACTTGCGGGCCTGGATCGTCGCTCGTTCGGCCAGTTCGGCGCCGGAGATCCCCGACGGGAAGCCGAGGTAGTTCTCGATCCGCGAGGAGGTGCCGGCCTGGCCGCCGACGGCGATTCCGTCCAGGGCCACGGTGAG
>JAOPZF010000007.1 GCA_025964255.1 Solirubrobacterales bacterium
GATGCCGACGCCCCCGAGCGCGTCCGCGCCCACGTCGCACAGCATCACGACCGCCTCGACCTCCTGGTCAACAACGCGGGAGCCGCCTGGCGGGGCACCTTCGGCGAGACCGGCTGGGCCAACGTCCAGCGCCACATGGAGCTGAACTTCGACGCCGTCGTCCGCCTCACCGAGGCGCTCCTGCCGCTGCTGCGCGGCTCCGCCCCGAGCGCGATCGTCAACGTCGCCAGCACCGCGGGCCGGGTCAGCCGCGCCGGCTCGGGCTCCTACTCGGCGAGCAAGTTCGCGCTGATCGGCTGGACCGACGCGCTCTCGCTCGAGGAGGCGCCGCACGGCGTCCACGTCGGCATGGTCCTGCCCGGCTTCATCCCGACCGAAGGCTTCCCGCAGGCCGAGCTCCGCGCCAAAGCCGCGACGCGCCTGATCCTCGGCACCCCCGAGCAGGTCGCCGAGGCGATCCACGAGGTCGGCCCCGGCGGCCGCGCCGAGCGTTACGTCCCGCGCAAGTACGCACTCGCCGCGAGCCTCCGCATCCTCGCCCCGCGCCTCACCCGCCGCGTCCTCGGCGGCGGCGCCGCCTCGACCTTGGTCCCCAAGACCGCCTCCCGCAACGACTGACCGCGTCCCCGCCCGCTCGCTAGAGTCCGAGCCAATGACTGTTTCGACCAACCAATTTCGCAACGGAAGCCATATCGAGATCGACGGCAAGGTCTGGAAGATCGTCGAGTTCCAGCACGTCAAGCCGGGCAAGGGCGGCGCCTTCGTGCGCACGAAGCTGCGCCGCATCGAGGATGGCAACGTGATCGACAAAACCTTCCGCGCCGGCGAGAAGTTCCGCCTGGTCCGCACCGAATCGAAAAAGATGCAGTACCTCTACGACTCGGGTGAGGCGGTCGTCTTCATGGACAACCGTGATTTCGACCAGATCGAAATCCCCTCGGCGGTGCTCGGCGACTCGATGCAGTGGGTGCTGCCGAACTCCGAGGTCGAGGTGCTGTTCGTCGACGAACAGCCCAGCGACGTGACGGTGCCGGCCTCGGTCGAGTTGAAAGTGACGCAGACCGACCCGGGCCTCAAAGGCGACACCGCCTCGGGCGGCGGCAACAAGCCCGCGACGCTCGAGTCCGGCGCGATCGTCCAGGTGCCGCTCTTCATCGAGGAGGGCGAAACGATCAAGGTCGACACGCGCTCCGGCGAATACATGTCGCGCGCCTAGCGCGTTCGAGTTCAGGGTCCCTATGGGGGCCTTCATGTCGGCAGCGCGAAATAGGCTCGCGGCGTGAGCGTCGCCTACGACCCCGAGCAGTGGCACGATCTCTTCGTCGCCGTCGCGGGTGCCTCCGCGGCGCTCGCCGGGTTGCTCTTCGTCGCCGTCTCGATCAACGTCGAGCGGATCCTCAAATACGAGGGGCTGCCGGAGCGTGGGATCGAGGCACTGGCGATGCTGCTCGCCCCGCTCATCGTCTCGATCGCCGGCCTGATGCCAGGGCAGCGCCACGTGGCCCTCGGGATCGAGCTGCTGGCGATCGGTGCCGCCCTCGTCGGCGTGATGCTGCGGCTGCCGATCGCCCACTCGCTGCCCGACGGTGTCGAGACGCCGCCCCGCTACGCGCTCAACCGCCAGGTGGTCCGCCTCGCGGGCACCGTCCTGCTGCTGATCGGCTCGCTGGCCGAGCTCTTCGCCGTCGCCGGCGGCCTCTATTGGGTCGCCGCGGCATTCGTCCTCCTCATCGTCGGCGCCGTCGTCAACGCCTGGGTCCTGCTCGTCGAGATCCTCCGCTGAAGGCTCCCGCCGCCCGGGCGCTGAGCGCACCGCGCTTCCTGAGTGCCCGGCCTGAGAGAATGCCCTGATGCGCCGCTCTGATCAACGCCGTGACGCCGTCTTCGCCAGCTATCAGCGCGACGTCACCGGCCGCCCGCTCGCCGAGCTCGTCGCCGACTCCAAACCGATGACGAAGGAACTGGCCGAAGGGGTCGAGGACGCCCGCGAAGACCTCGACGAGACGATCTCCGAACACCTGCGCAGTGGCTGGACCGTCGACCGGCTCGCGCCGCTCGACCTCAACGTGATCCGGGTCGCGCTGTTCGAGATCGAGGAGGGGGAGACCCCGCCCGAGGTCGCGATCAACGAGGCGATCGAGATCGCCAAGGAGTACTGCGGCGCCGATGCGCCGAGCTTCATCAACGGCGTGCTGGGGGCGATCCTCCGCGAGCGCGAGCCGACCGCGTGAGCCGCCTGCACGAGATCGCCGAGCGCCTGGGACAGATCGCCGCCGAGCTCGACGGTGAGGGCGAGCTCGAGGAGGGCCGCGCCGCCGCGCTCGCCGCCGAGGCGGGGGAGCTCTCGCAGGAGGCGGTCGAGGAGACCAACCGCCGTGCCCGCGAGGCGGCCGCCGCCGACCGTGAGTAGTCGGGACGTGGGCGCCCCGCGCGAGGGTCGCTGATGGCGTCCGAGCAGACGCTCTACCCGGAGGACCTGCGCGCGCTCGTCGAAGGCGCCCTCGCCGACCTGCGGTTCGCGCCCGCGCCGCGCACCGAGGGGCTCGAGGAGGCGATGCGCTACTCGCTGCTCGCCGGCGGCAAGCGCGTGCGCCCCGTCCTCGCCCTCGCCACCGCTCGCGCCCTCGGCGCGCCGCCGGAGAACTTCCTCCCGGTCGCCTCGGCCATCGAGCTGATCCATACCTACTCGCTGATCCACGACGACCTGCCGGCGATGGACGACGACGACCTGCGCCGTGGCAAGCCCACTTCCCACAAGCGTTTCGGCGAGGACGTCGCGATCCTCGCCGGCGACGGGCTCTTCGCCGAGGCGGTCCGCCTCTTCTGCGAGCAGCCCGGCGACCCGGCCCGAGTCCTCGCCGCCCTGCGCGAGCTGGCCGCCGCGACCGGGGTCGACGGCATGGTCGGCGGCCAGTATGTGGACGTCACCGGGGCCGGTCTCGACGCCGCCGGCCTGCGCGAGCTGCACGCGCTGAAGACCGGCCGGCTGATCTCCGCCAGCGTCTGTGTGGTGCCGATCCTCGAGGGCACCGACGAAAGTGAGACAATGACGTATCGCCGTTTCGCCGACGAGTTGGGCGTTCTATTCCAAATCGTCGACGACATCCTCGACGTGACCGAGAGCGATGAGCGGCTCGGCAAGCCCCATGGAAGCGACGAGCGACTTGACAAGATCACCTACGTCAGCCTCTTCGGCCTCGACCGGGCGCGGGCGCTCGCGTCGGAATCCCACTCCAAGGCATCCGTGGCGCTGGCCGAAACGCACGGCGAAACCGACGATCTGAGGCGCGTCGCCGACTACATCTTCACGAGGCACGAATGAGCGACAAGAACAAGAATTCCAAGGACGGCAACGGCGCGGAGCCGGTCGAACCTTTGCTCGACAACATCGACGGGCCGGCCGACCTCAACGGGCTCGATGACGCCCAGCTGCAGCAGGTCGCGCAGGAGATGCGCGAGTACATCATCGACACGATCGGCCAGATCGGCGGCCACTTCGGCGCCAACCTCGGCACCTGCGAGCTCACCGTCGCCCTCCACAGCGTGCTCGAAAGCCCGCGCGACAAGATCCTCTGGGACGTCGGCCACCAGTCCTACCCGCACAAGATCCTCACCGGTCGCCGCGAGGAGCTCTCGACGATCCGCCAGTACGAGGGCCTCGCCCCGTTCTGCTCGATCGAGGAGTCCGAGCACGACATCATGGGCGCCGGCCACGCCTCGACCTCGATCGGCTACGCGGTCGGGTTGAAGGAGGGGATGCGCAAGGGCATCGGCGTCGACGGCCGGGTCGCCGCGGTGATCGGTGACGGCGCCCTGACCGGGGGCGTCGCCTACGAGGCCCTCCACGCCGCGGGCGGCCTGCAGACGCCGATCGTGATCGTCCTCAACGACAACGGGATGTCGATCTCGCCGAACGTCGGCGCCCTCTCGCGCTCCTTCAACCGGATCCGCTTCAACCCGCGGCTCTACCACGCCCGCGAGGACCTCGAGGACCGGCTGACGAAACTGCCGCTCGGCGTCGGCCGGCGGATCGAGCGCCTCGGCCCCGAGATCAAGGCGGCGATCAAGGCCTACTGGGCTCCCGGGCTCTTCTTCGAGGAGCTCGACCTCGCCTACATGGGAGTGATCGACGGGCACGACGTCGGCGCGCTCCGCGGCGCTCTGACCGAGGCATTCGAGGCCGAACGCCCGGTCGTCGTCCACATCCACACCGTCAAGGGCAAGGGCTTCGCGGCCGCCGAAGCCAACGGACTCCAATCGATGGAGGAGTGGCACGCGGCGAAGCCGAACTCGATCGTCAACGGCCGCCCGACATCGAAGGAACCCGCCTCACAGAAGACCATCCCGGTGCAGGAAACCGACTCGCCGGAGGGGATCGAGCGGCTGGAGAAGCCGCCCGCGCCGGGCTCGCCGCCGCAGTACACGAAGGTCTTCGCCGACGCACTGGTCGCCGAGGCCGAGCGCGACTCCCGGGTGATCGGGATCACCGCGGCGATGGCGGGGGGGACCGGCCTGCAGAAGCTCGCCGATGAGCTCCCGGCGCAGTACTACGACGTCGGGATCGCCGAGCAGAACGCGATCCTGCTCGCCTCCGGCCTCGCCCTCCAGGGCGCCAAGCCGGTCGCCGCGATCTACTCGACCTTCCTCCAGCGCGCCTTCGACCAGATCGTCCACGACGTCTGCCTGCAGAGCCTCGACGTGACCTTCGCGATGGACCGCGCCGGGCTCGTCGGCGACGACGGCCCGACCCACCACGGCGCCTTCGACGTCAGCTTCTTCCGGCCGATCCCGAACGTCGTGCTGATGGCGCCTCGCGACGAGGCGATGCTGGTCCACATGCTGCACACGGCTATCGCCCACGACGGTCCCGCGGCGCTGCGCTATCCCCGCGGCGCGGCCGAGGGTGTGGAGATCCCGACCGAGCCCGAACTCGTCCCGATCGGCAAGGGCGAGGTGCTCACCGAGGGACGTGGCGTGGCGCTGCTCGGCTACGGCTACGGGGTGGTGGTGGCGCTCGAGGCGGCGGCGATCCTCGCCGACCACGGCGTCCAGGTCACCGTCGCCGACGCCCGCTTCGCCAAGCCGCTCGACGGCGAGCTGGCGAGCAACCTGGCGCGCGACCATGACCTGCTGGTGACGATCGAGGAGAACGTGCTCCCGGGCGGCTTCGGCGCCGCCGTGCTGGAGCACCTCGAGGACGCATTCGCGGCCGGCCCGGGGGAGCGCGCGCGGGTCCTCCGCGTCGGCCTGCCGGACCGCTACGTCACCCACGGCAAGCCCGATCTGCTGCGCGCCGAGGTCGGTCTCACCGGCCAGTCGGTGGCCGATCGAGTGCTCGCCGCGACACCGTCCGCGCAGCCGATCGCGGGGTAATCGAAAGTAGGGATTGCGCCGTTTGGCGCAATCCAATAGCTTTCCTCTTGTCTCTCCGGTGAAAGGAAGAAGCCCCTGCAAAACAGGGAGTGCTTCTGGGGGAATCACCAAAGGGAGGAGAGACGGAGATATGCATCTCCATATGTGTGGGTCCGTTTGGGGAAACGGACTTCTCGCGACCCGGGCCCTTCAGGCGGCCCGGGTCGCGAGGCGCATCAGCGGGCGCAGTCGAGCCGCCCGCTGAGCGGCCGACTAGTCCTGGTCGGCGCTCTCGTCCGCGGGGCCCTCGGCGAGGATCCCGTAGACCTTGCGGCGGGTGTCGTCGAGCAGCTCGCGAACCTGCTTCTGCTGCTCCTCATCGCCGCCGGAGGCGACCGCTTTCACGGCCGAGAGCAGCTGGTGGATCGAGCCACGGAGCTGCAGGTGGCCGGTCGGGACCCCGGCGCGGACGGCATCCCAGGGGGTGACGTCGCCGGACTTCTCGTCCTGCTCGGTGCGGCCCTCGTCGGTGAGGGTGAAACGGCGCTTGCCGTCGGCCTCCTCGCCGCGGATCAGGCCCTCGTCCTCGAGCAGCTGGAGCATCGGGTAGATCGAGCCGGCGCTGGGAGTCCATGCCCCCTCGCTGCGCTCCTCGATCTCTTTGATCATCTCGTAGCCGTGCATCGGGCGATCGGCGAGCAGGGCGAGGACGGCGGCGCGGACATCACCGCGACGCGCCCGCGGCCCACGGCCGCCGCGGCCGGGACCACCGAAGCCACGCATGCGCATGTACTCCTCCCGATCTCGACCACCTGGATGACGCGAATGTCTGTGTGAGTGTTTGCTGTACATAACTATGAATCTCCTTGATCTTTCTATCGTAAGCTAACGCGATATATCGTAACGCGTCGTAACGATATGTCAACCCGAGCGATATATCGGCGGGCAGGAGGGTGTGATTCGTGGCCGGTGGGGTAGCTTTCGGCGGATGAAGATCCTCTTTGCGCCAGTGGGAATCGTCGCGGGACTGGTCGCCGGTCTCGTCGCCAAAAAGGCCTTCGAAAAAGCCTGGGCGGTGATCGACGATGAGGAAGCGCCGGAGCCGAACGTGCGCGGCGTGCCGACCGGCAAACTGATCGCCGCGCTGGCGATCGAGGGCGCGATCTTCCGCGTCACCAAAGGCATCGTCGACCACCAGGCGCGCTCCGGCTTCGCCGGCGCCACCGGCCGCTGGCCTGGCAAGGACCCGGCCAAGGAAGACGACTAAAGAGAAAAGGCGCCCCTCCGGGGCAGGAGGGACGCCTTTCAGGGAACTACAGGGGGAGACAGCTTCTCTACCCAGTCGCAAATCCCTAAAACCAGGTAGTCACCCCGATTTCCAATTGTCCGGGTCGGATTGTCCGATATGAAGGGACAGTGCCGACGATCGTCACCACCGCCGCACTGCCCGGAAGGGCGCCCGAGATCCTCGCCGCGGTCGGCGACGTTCGCAGCGGGCCGGCGAGCGGGCGACTCTCGCGGGAGGAGCTACTGGCCTTGGTCGCCGGGGCCGACGTCGTCGCCTCGATGCTCTACGACCGGGTCGACGACGAGTTCCTCGATGCCGTCGGACCGCAGCTGCGGGGCATCTGCAACGTCGCCGTCGGCTTCGACAACATCGACCTCGCCGCCTGCGCGCGGCGTGGAGTCGTCGTCACCAACACGCCCGGCGTCCTCGACGACGCCACCGCCGACCTCGCCTTCGCCCTGATCCTCGCCGCCCGTCGCCGACTGGGCGAGGGGGAGAGGCTCATCCGCGCCGGCCGGCCCTGGGCCTGGGGGCTCGACTTCATGGTCGGCCACGACCTGCGCGGCGGGCGACTCGGGATCGTCGGCCTCGGCGGGATCGGCTCCCGCGTCGCCGCACGCGGACGCGCCTTCGGCATGGAGATCGCCTACTTCTCCCGCGGCGACTCGCCACATGCGGCCGAGCTAGAGGCGATCCGGCTCGACCTCGACGAGCTGCTGGCCACCAGCGACGTCCTCAGCCTTCACTCGCCACTGACCCCGGAGACCCAGCACTTGATCGGCGCCCGGGAGCTCGCCCTGATGAAGCCGACCGCGACCCTCGTCAACACCGCCCGCGGCGCCGTCATCGATGAACCGGCGCTGGCGGAGGCGCTCCGCGACGGCGTCATCGCCAACGCCGGCCTCGATGTCTTCGAGCACGAGCCCGACGTCCACCCAGGCCTACTCGAGTTGGAGAACGTAGTCCTCGTCCCCCACATCGGCTCCTCGACCACCGAGACGAGAGACGCGATGGCCGAGCTGGCGGCAGACAACGCCGTCGCGATCCTGCGCGGGGAGGACCCACCGACGCCGGTTCACCCCCCTGCAGTCGACTAACCGGCAGCCACCGGAGCGTTCGCAGTAATCCGCGGATAGCGCGGAGAAGTGCGAACGCTCGGATGGGTCAGCTTACTTGGCGGTCCTCGCCCTCCTCGACCCAGCGGACCAGGGCTCGGAGGACGCCCTCGCAACGGCGGGAGATGCGCTCGTCGGCGAGGCCGGGGACGGTGACGCTGGCGATCTGGAGCTCGGTCATCGTGTGGGGCTGCTCGGCTCCGCGTTGCTCTTGGCCCAGGCGCACCAGCCAGCGGCGCGCCGCGGCCTCGAAGCGTTTGTCGCGCGCCCGGGCGAAGAGGATCAGCAGCTCGAGGGCGCAGTGGAGGCTGACCGGGCCGCTCTGGGCCATTTCTCGTGCCGCTCGCGAAGCCCCGTCGAGATCGCGGCGAGCGACGGCCACGTTGAATCTCCCCAGGGCTTCCGAATGCGTGACCACGAACGTATGTTCGCATCAATTTCAAGTCGGTTCAGGCGCGCTTGACTCCGGCGCGGTAGAACTGCCGCAACCACAGCGATAAAGAGGAGAGCGAATGACGACGAAAGCAGACTTCACCGACGAGGAGTGGAAGCAGGTCCTAGAGGGCCCGACGAGCGCCGGGATGATCGTCGCGACCGCCCAAAAAGGCGGCACCTTCCGCGAGACCTTCGCGATGGCAGGCGCCTACACCGACGCCCGCAAGGAGCACGGCGCCTCCGAGCTGCTCGACGAAATCGTCACCCACCGGCCGAAGACCGACCGGCCCAAGGCGCACTCGAAAGAGGAGCTGAAAGACGCCTACCTCGCCGAGATCCGCAGCGCCATAACCCTCGTCACCGACAAGGCCACCCCGGCCGAGCTCGGCGACTACCGCCTCTTCATCGTCAACCTGGCCAAGAAGGTCGCCGGGGCGAAGGAGGAGAAGGGCTCCGAGGACGGCGTCACCGAGGCCGAGGCGAGCGCGATCACCGAGATCGAAGCGGCGCTCGGCACCACCGCCTGAGCTGACAATGGCCGACGGCACCGAGATCCTCGGCAAGAAGGGCTACAAGAAGGAGCTCCACCGGCTGCAGGTGGAGCTCGTCCGCCTGCAGGAATGGATCGTCCACGAGGGCCTCAAAGTAGTCGTCATCTTCGAGGGGCGCGACACCGCGGGCAAGGGCGGCACGATCCGCCGGATCACCGAAAAGACGAACCCGCGGGTGATCCGCGACGTCGCGCTCGGCACGCCGAACGACCGCGAGAAAACCGAGTGGTACTTCCAGCGCTACGTCGCCCAGCTGCCGGCCGGCGGGGAGATGGTCCTCTTCGACCGCTCCTGGTACAACCGCGCCGGCGTCGAGCGGGTGATGGGCTTCTGCACCGACGAGGAGTACGAGGAGTTCATCCACTCCTGCCCGCGCTTCGAGCGGATCATCCAGCGCTCCGGGATCGTCCTGATCAAGTACTGGCTGTCGGTCTCCGACGACGAGCAGGAGCGACGCTTCGAGGCCCGCCTCGATGACCCGCTGAAGCGCTGGAAGCTCTCGCCGACCGACCTCGAGGCACGCGCCCGCTGGGTCGACTACGCCGAAGCCAAGGACGAGATGTTCGCCCACACCGACACCGAGGACTCACCCTGGTTCGTGGTCGAGTCCGACGACAAGCGCTCGACCCGGCTCAACCTGATCAGCCACCTGCTCGAACAGATCCCCTACCGGCGGGTCGACCAGGAGCGGGTGAAGCTGCCGCCGCGCCAGCAGCGCGCCTACGAGCGGCCGCCGAAGTCGACCGAGAAACAGGTCCCGGAGCGGTTCAGGGTCGAGTAGAGCGCTCGCGCAGGGCCGGAGCCTCGCGCGGGCCGATGGCCGGGTGGGGGTCGCGGCGCGGGCTCGGAATCGGCAGGGCCTCGCCACCGTGCGGTCCGCGCTTGCGCGGTCCGCGCTCGCCCGGCTCGGGCAGGCGCGGCGGCATCTTCGACCGCACCGTCTCCGGCTCGGGGTCCTCCGCCGGATCCTTCATCAGCGTGTAGACCCAGAAGAGCAGCCCGACGATCGGGATCTTCAGCGCCAAGATGATGAGGATGGCCTCGACGACGTCCATGGGAGGAGTGTAGGTACCCGCGCCGTCGCCGGCTACGCGATGGCTTCGCCCGCCGCGGCGCGCCGATCGAGCACCGCGACGACCCGCAGCGCCACCGCGAGCAGCGCCACCGCGACCGCCGAGCCGATCAGCCAGGCGCCGACCATGCCACCGGTCGGGTCGGCGATTTCGAAGTAATCGCGCGCCGCCGGGATCGCGCAGGCGCCGAAGAAGAGCAGCGCCATCGCCACGCAGAGGGCGCCGACGACGAGCCGCCGCTGTCCCGGCTGATCCTCCAGCGCGAAGACGATCGCCAGGCCGGAGACGACCACCGTGGCCGCGGTCGCGCTGCGCGCCTGGGTCAGGTCGACGTCGAAGGCGTGGCGGGCGAGCAGGTAGGTGACGAGGATCCCGAGCCCGGTCGCCAGGCCCGCCGGGATCGAGAAGCGCGCGATCGCCCGCAGGAATCCCTCCGGCCGCCACGGCCCGGTCGACGGCGCCAGCGCCAGCAGGAACGCCGGAATGCCGATCGTGAAGGTCGAGGTGAGCGTGAACTGGCGCGGCAGCATCGGGAAGACGCCGCTCGGGATCGCGATCACCAGCACCAGGAAGCCGGTGAAGACCGCCTTCGAGACGAAGAGGCGGGCGACCCGCTGGATGTTGCGCAGAATCTGGCGCCCTTCGCCGACCATCGGCGGCACCTCGCCGAACTCGCCGGACACCAGCACCAGGTCCGACACCGAGCGCGCCATCTGGGTGCCGCTGCCCTGGGCGATCGCGAGCCGCGCCTCCTTCAGCGCCGGGACGTCGTTTACCCCGTCGCCGAGCATGCCGACGTACTCGCCGCCCTCGCTCAGCACGCGGACGACGCGCGCCTTGTCCTCGGGCGAGATCCGCCCGATCGCCGGCGCCGCCAGCACCGCGGCGAGCAGCTCGGCGTCGTCCTCGGGGAGGGCGCGGCCGTCGAGCGCCGGGCCGCTCGCCTCGATCCCGAGGTCACGGGCAATCGCCCCGACCGTCGCCGGGTTGTCGCCGGAGAGCACCTTGAGGGCGACGTTCTCGCGGGCGAAGAAGGCGATCGTCTCGGCGGCCGAGGCGCGCAGTTCCTCGGCGAGGACGACGACGCCGAGCGGTTGCAGCGGCTCGGTCAGCTCGACCTCGGGGCCGGCTTCGGGGAGCGGCGCGTCGTAGGAGGCGAGCGCGAGGACCCGGCGGCCCGCGGCTGCCTCGCTCGCCGCGCGCTCGCGGAGTGAAGCGTCGGTCCCGCCCTCGAGCAGCGCCTCCGGCGCGCCAAGCACCAGCCGCCGCCCGTCGAGCTCGAGCGCGCTCCAACGTCGGCGCGAGGAGAACGGGATCGTCGTGCTCGGCTCGACCGCCACGACGCCGTCGCCCAACCCGGCCTCATGGATCGCCTCGAGCGTCGTGTTCCGCGTCGGCGCGCTCGCCGCGTAGATGCCGAAGGCGTCCGCCAGGTCGGCCTCGGTGACTCCCTCGGCGGGGATCAGCTCGACCACCCGCAGCGAGGCCTCGGTCAGCGTCCCGGTCTTGTCGGTGCACATCACCGACACCGAGGCGAGGCTCTCGATCGCGTTCAGCTGCTGGGCGAGGATCCCGTGCCGCGCCATTTTCGCCGCCGTCACCGCCGCGGTCAGCGAGACCAGCAGGATCAGCCCCTCGGGGACGATGTTGACGATCCCCGCGGTGAGCGTCTCGACCGCGTCGGACTGGCTGACGTTGCGCAGCGCCAGTGAGATCCCGAGTCCGATCCCGAGCGGTGCCATGAAGCCGACCATCACGATCAGGAGCCGGTCCATCGCCCGCTCCAGCGGGGAGCGCGGGTGGCGGAAGGCGCGCGCGGTCTCGGTCAGCCGGGCGGCGTGGCTGTCGGCGCCGACCGCGGTCGCCTCGAAGTCGCCCTCGCCCTCGACCGCGAAGGAGCCGGAGAGGACCTCGTCGCCGACCCGCCGCGCGACCGGCTCGGACTCCCCGGTCAGCTCCGACTCGTCGAGCGCCAGCCCGTCGGCGCGCACCAGGTCACCGTCGGCAGCGATCTGGTCACCACTCGCGATCCGCACCAGGTCACCGACCACGACCTCGCCGACCGGCACCTGGTGCGGCGCCCCGTCGCGGACCACGGTGGCTTTCGCCACCACCAGCGCCGCGAGCTTGTCGAGCGTGCGCTTGGCCCGCACCTCCTGGAAGGTCCCGATCGCGACGTTGGCGACGAGGATGCCGAGGAAGAGCGCGTCCTTCGGGTTGCCCCAGATGATCGTCGCGGCGCCGAAGCCGGCGAGGATCGCATTGAAGACCGTGAAGGTGTTGGCGACCGCGATCGAGAGGTAGGAGCGGCTGGTCGCCTGCTCGCGCGTCGTCCCGCGCTCCTTGAGGCGGCGCGCGGCCTCGGCCTCGCTGAGTCCGGCGGTGGTGGGGGGCGCGGCGGTCTCCAAGCCCCTAAACCTAAGCCGTCGCCCGGCGCCCCGTCCCCAGAACCGAAGCGCCCCGGCGCCCCCTCAAGAAGGTGAGGGGGCGCCGGGGCTTTCGTGGGTGGCTTCGGAGGAGGGGACGGTTGAAGGCCGCCCCCGCCGTCTTATCCCGCTGAGCTGGCGGGGCGTTCGGCGAGCTTCACGTTCACCGACGCGGTCTGGCCTTCGCGGTTGACGGTCAGTTCGACCGTTTCCCCGGCGTGCAGGTCCTCGATCTTTTCGACCAGGTCTTCGGTCGAGGCGATCGATTCGCCGTTGACGGCGACGATGATGTCGCCGCCGAGGCCGAATTCCTGGCCTTCGACACTGGCCGCAGTGGTCGCTCCCTGGATGCCGGCGGCCGCTGCCGGGCCACCTTCCTCGACCTGCTGCACCAGCACTCCTTCTTCGACCGGCAGGTTGAACGCGCTTGCCAGTTCGGGGGTGATCGTCGCGCCGCTGATCCCGAGGAATCCGTGTTCATCGGACGTCCCCGACTCCAGCTGCGAGATCTCTTCCTTGGCGGTGTTGATCGGGATCGCGAAGCCGATGCCGACGTTGCCGTCGGAGCCTTCGCCGCCGGTCTCGATCTGCGAGTTGATGCCGATCACTTCGCCCGCCGAGTTGAGCAGCGGACCGCCCGAGTTGCCCGGGTTGATCGCCGCGTCGGTCTGGATGACGTTGTCGATCGTGACGCCGTCGGGCGCGGTGATTTCGCGCTGCAGGGCCGAGACGATGCCGCTGGTCACGGTCCGCTGCAGGTCGAAGGGATTGCCGATCGCGACGACCGGGTCGCCGACTTCCATCTTCGAGGAGTCGCCGAGCTTCAGCGGGTGGAGCTGGGACGCCGGCGCGTCGACCTTCAGCAGCGCGAGGTCCTTGTTCGGTTCGGTGCCGACCACTTCGGCCGGATACATCTTGCCTTCGGCTT
>JAOPZF010000011.1 GCA_025964255.1 Solirubrobacterales bacterium
CGGAATATGAGCGTGATGAAACCCGGTAGTACGAACACTCCGAGAATCAAAATTGCGGTACCGGTTTCAATGACCATGGCTTAGGAATCAACCTAGCTCTATCTCAAGACGCATCCATCCCTGACTACGGTTGATGCGCCGAAACCCCAGCCCCTGGAACCCGACTCGGGCTCCGTGCCGTCCCCGGCGTCTCGTGGCGGCCACAGCCTGCCCGGGCCGCCACGAGACGCCCGGGAGGCACCTCGGACGGACGGGCGCCCGCCTACTAGGGCAGCAGCAGGTCGTTCTTGGAGCTGGCGCGGTAGGGGCCGACCTTGAGGGTGGCTACCGGGACCGCGCAAAGGCCCCCGGGTTTGCAGCCTCTGCTCGCGACGATCTTGTAAGTGCCCGCGGGGAGTTCGGCGGCGAAGGTGGCGGGGCTGTTGGGGGTGATCGCCGGCGAGGTCGCCTTCTTCGGACCCTTGATCACGAGCTTCTCTTTCGAGCTCGTCTGGTTGGCGGTGACGAAGACGACGTCGAGCGGCGCCTTGGTCTTGATCGGCGGCTGCGGGTGGGCCTGGTTCTGCGGCAGCTGCTGGTGCTTTTCGGGCCCCATCCCGATCGCCTGGGGCTGCACTTCGATGCCGCCCTTGCCGATCGTCACGCTGACCCGCGTCGGCACCGCCGGGCGTGGTTCGTTGGGGTGGCTCTCGGCGCCGCAACCGGCTCCGACGACGGCCAGGATCAACGCGGCGAGCGCGCCGCCCCCCGCGACTCTGGTCCTCCCGAGAACCATCTCGCGGTGAATCTAACTGAAGGGGAGGGCGACAACTTCAGCCGTAACGCCATCTTCACCTACAGTGAGCTCCGCGCCGGGCTCCGCCTCGCGGCGGACGATGGCGAGGCCGATCGGCCCGTGGGCGGGGGAGACGACGGCGCCGCCGAGCGTCCCCACCTCCTTGTCGCCGAGCCGCAGCGCCGCGCCGGGCGCCGCCGAAGCGCTCAGCCGCAGCCCGCGCAGGTGCTTGTTCGGCTTGCCCTTGTAGTGCAGCCGGGCGACCGTCTCCTGGCCGATGTAACAGCCCTTGGTGAAGCTCACGGCGTCATCGACGATCGAGGCCTCGGCGGGCATCGTGCCCGCGTCCATCTCGGCGCCGAAGCGGGGGACGCCGGACTCGACGCGGAGGATCTCGACCGCCTCAGGGCTGACCTCGACCGCGCCCGCGTCGGTCAGCGCGGCGATCACGCGCTCGCGCTCGGCGGCGGGGAAGAGGATGTCGATGCCCTCGCGGGTGCCGACGGCGACGACGTCGACGCTCGCCAGTTTCGTCGCTTCGTTGGCGAACTCCGGCAGCGGCGGGGTTCCGGCGATCTCGGCGGCGCGTGGCCCGATCAGCGAGAGGAACGCTCGCTCCGCGGTCGCGTCGCCGACCTGCACGTCGCGCCCGATCGAGTACATCGTCAGGTGCCGCAGCGCGGCGTCTTTCGTCTGCGGCTCGGTGTCGAGCAGGATCGCGTCCTCGCCGACCCGCAACACCCGCAGGTCCGTCTGCATGTGCCCCTTGCGGTCGAGCAACGCCGCGTACTGCCCCTCGCCGACACCGAGCGCCTCGACGTCGTTGGTCAGCTGCCCCTGCAGGTAATCGGCCCCGTCGGGCCCGAGCACGTCGATCGCGCCACGCGGCCGCTCGAGCAGCCCGCACTCCTCGCGCAGTTGTCGGTACTGGGCATCGAGCTCAACGGTCACGGACATGGCGACAGTCTAGAAACCCGCGATCACGGGCACGGGAGGAGGACCCTGAGCGAACCTCCCCGCAGTTCGTGAGCGAAGGGTCCTCCTCCCGTGCCCGTCGATTTAGATATGTCTAAACTATCTTTTAGACGTGTCTAACTCTTCCCCTACAGCCACCACTTCCCAGGCGATTCAGGACTACGCCAAGGCGGTCTACGTCCTCGGCCACGACCGCGAGGGTCTGGTCACCAACGGCGAGGTGGCGACGCGGCTCGGGATAGCCCCGGCGACGGCGACGACGATGCTGCGCAAGCTCGCCGAACTCGGCCTCGCCGAGTACGTCCCTTATAAGGGGGTCGAGCTGAGCCCGGCGGGGGAGCGGGTCGCGCTCGAGGTGATCCGCCACCACCGGCTGATCGAGGCGTTCCTCGCCGAAACGCTGGGGATGCCGCCGGACCGGGTCCACGCCGAGGCCGAGGTGCTCGAGCACTACATCTCCGAGGACCTCGAGAAGCTGATCGCCGCGAAGCTCGGCGAACCGAGCCACGACCCGCACGGGAACCCGATCCCCGGCCCCGACCTGGAGGCTCCTTGACGTCCCCCGCGGCGCGCTCGGAAGCCGAGCAGGCGCTCCCCGGCGAGGCGGCCGTCGCCGATGCCGCCCACCGCTCGCTCGACGGCCACTCCCGCGGCCTCGCCCGCCTCTGGCCCTTCCTCGGCCCGGCCTTCATCGCCGCCGTCGCCTACATCGACCCCGGCAACTTCGCCACCAACGTCAGCGGCGGAGCCAAGTTCGGCTACATGCTGCTCTGGGTCGTCCTCGCCGCCAACCTGGTCGCAATGGTGGTCCAGGCGCAGTCGGCGAAGCTCGGCATCGCCACCGGCAAAAACCTCGCCGAGCTCTGCCGCGAACGGTTCAGCCGTCGCACCTCGATCTTCCTCTGGCTGCAGGCGGAGATCGTCGCGATGGCCTGCGACATCGCCGAGATCGTCGGCGCCTCGCTCGGCCTCAACCTCCTCTTCGGCATCCCGCTGTTCGTCGCCGGGCTGATCACCGGCGTCGCCACCTTCACCCTGCTCGCCCTCCAGCGCCGCGGCTTCCGCAAACTCGAGGCGGCGATCACCGTCCTGGTCGGCGTCGTCGTCGCCGCCTTCGCCTACGAGCTCTTCAACGCCTCGCCCGAAACCTCCGAAGTCGCCCGCCACCTCTTCATCCCCGAATTCGGCGGCACCGAAAGCATCCTGCTGGCGACCGGCATCGTCGGCGCGACGGTGATGCCGCACGTCATCTACCTGCACTCGGCGCTGACCCAGAATCGGATCGTCGGCCGCAACGACAACGAGCGCCACCGCATCCTGCGCTTCGAGAAAATCGACGTGGTGATCGCCCTGGCGCTGGCCGGGCTGGTCAACCTGGCGATGATGATCGTCGCCGCGGCCCTCTTCCACGGCGGCGGCCTGACCGGTGTCGACACGATCGAAGGCGCCTTCGACGGGCTGAAGAAGCTCGACTCGCAGGGGGCCGCGACGATCTTCGGCATCGCCCTGCTCGCCTCCGGCTTCGCCTCCTCGTCGGTCGGGACGATGGCCGGCCAGGTCGTCATGCAGGGGTTCATCCACCGCCAGATCCCGCTCTTCCTGCGCCGCGCGATCACCCTCTTCCCGGCGCTGGTGATCTTGGGGATCGGCGTCAACCCGACCGACGCGCTGGTCGGCTCGCAGGTCGTCCTCTCCTTCGGCATCCCCTTCGCCCTGGTGCCGCTGCTGATCATCGCCTCGAAGCGGGAGATCATGGGGCCGATGGTCAACCCGCGCTGGCTGAGCGTCGTCGCCGGGCTGATCGCCTCGCTGATCATCGCCCTCAACGTCTTCCTCTTGTACGAGTTCGTCGCGGGCTAGGGCGGTAACCTTGGCGGCATGGCACTCGCCGCCGACTTCCAGCTCATCCTCGATGCGTTGCCGCCGGACTGGAGCGACCTCGAGGTCGACCTGCGGATCGACGACGAGAGCCGCTACGTCGACGGCGCCGTCTTCGTCTCGATGGTCAACGCGCAGGTCTACAACCACCCCGGTGCATGGCACTGGCGGCTGATCGTCGCCCACACCTTCGGCCACGCGGCGGCGGCGGAGACGGTTCACGGCGTGCTGGCGAAACTCGACGCCGAGGGCATCGCCGGCGAGCTGCGGGTCGCCGAGGTCCGCGAGGGCCGCTCCGAGATCGTGCCCGGCTGGGGACGCCCGGAAAGCGTCCGCGAAGAGTTCCGCCAGCGCCGCGCGATCTAGCGCGCCCAGGGACCCGCACCACCGAGATGGCCCGCGTCGTCAGCATCGCCACCGACCTGATGCTCGCCAGCCGGGTCGATGCCGGCTTGACCGCGGCGGGACACCACGTCGTGCTGGCGCAGTCGGTCGACGGCGCGCCGCTCGACGGCGCCGAGCTGATCGTCGCCGACCTCGACGTCGCCGACCCGGTGGCGCTGGCCGCGACCGGGGTGCCGACGCTCGGCTACTACTCCCACGTCGACGTCGACACCAAAGCCCGTGCCGACGCGGCCGGGCTGGCCCAGGTCGTCCCCCGCTCGCGGATGTCGCGCGAACTGCCGGACCTGGTCGCCGCGCTGCTCGCGAGCTAGCCAGGCTAGGCGCGCCCCGCTACTGGAGGTCGAAGGCGCTCTTCACGTCGAGCGGCTTCGGCAGCAGCCCGTGGGACGTCGCCCAGGCCGACCATTCCTTCAGCACGGGTTCCTTGAACGGGTCGGGATGGAGCGCGGGGAGGAGGACGTTCAGCTGTGCTTCGGTGTCGTCCTTTTCCAGGCTCGGGTTCGCGTCGAGCAGGTCTTCGAGCGCCTTTTCGGAGTGTTCCTCGGTGAATTCGTAGCCTTCGGTCGTCGCCTTGACCATCGCTCGGACCAGTGCGGGATCGCTCTGGAGCTCCTTGCGCGTCGTCGTCAGGATCAACTCGGGGTACTTCGGCGCGCCGTATTCGTCGACTTTGAAGACCCGCAGCGGGATGCCCTGGCGCTTGGCCTCGACCGCTTCGTCGTTCCAGAAGCCGGTTGCCGCGTCGACCTTGCCGGCGGCGAGCGAGGCGACCGAGTTGAAGCCGATCGTCACTTCGTCGACGCCCTTGGGGTCGCCTCCGTCGGCGGCGACCGCCGATTCGACGACGGCGGTGTCGGAGGGGAGGCCGGTGACCCCGACCGTATGCCCGTCCATGTCACGCGGCCGCTTCACCGGGCCGTCCTTACGCGCCAGCACCGCCGCCAGCGGCTCCTGCACGATCGGCATCAGACCGACCAGGTCGAGCCCTTTCTCGACCGCGATCCCGAGGTCGGTGATGTCGAGGATGGCGAACTGGGTGCGGCCCGCGGCGAGCAGCTTCGGCGCGTCGGTCGATTCGCCCGGGACCTGGATGTGGAGGTCGACGCCGGCCTTTTCGTAGAGCCCTTGCGCCTGCGCCGCGTAGATGCCCGTGTGGACCGCGTTGGGAACGAAATCGAGCACAACGGTCGCGCCTTTCGGCACGCCCGGTTCCGCACCGCTCCCGCCGCAGCCGGCAACGCCGACGAGCAGCAGGGCGGCCGCCAGCAGCGCGACAGCCCGTCTCATTCGGCAGGAAGCCTAATTCTTTGAGGAAATAGAGGTAGACTGCCGCCGCTTCGACAATGGTCAAGGGAAAAACTTTTTAGGGAGGAAACTGAGAGTGGAGCTGGAGCAAAAAGGTATATCCGCGTATCTCGCGGAGTTGATCGGCACGTTCTTGCTGGTCTTCTTCATCACCAGCGTCGTCTCTCTCTACGTCTCGGTTGGTGCGACGGCTTCGTTCGGCACCGACTTCGCCGTGGTCGGGTTCGTGCAGGGTCTAGCGCTGTTCGGGGTGATCTGCATGTTCGGCGCCGTCAGTGGCGGCCACTTCAACCCGGCCGTGACGCTCGCCGCCTGGACGATAAAAAAGATCAGCACGATCGACGGCATCATCTACATCCTCGCCCAGCTTTCGGGCGCGGTTCTGGGCGCGCTGCTGACCAAGGCACTGCTCCTCGACGAGGGTCGCGCCACTCACTACGGGGCCGGCTCGGTGACCAGCCTGCTCGCCAACAACACCGCCGGCGCGGCGGTCGAGGCGATCGGCGTCTTCGCCCTCGTCCTCGTCATCCTCGCCGTGGTCTTCTCCGAGAAGAGCACGAAGGACTGGGGCCCGCTGGCGATCGGCCTCACGTTCGTCTTCATGGTCATGGTCGGCGGTCCGCTGACCGGCGCCTGCTTCAACCCGGCCCGTTGGTTCGGCGCCGCGCTCGTCTCCAATGAATGGGGCGGCGTCTGGCCGTACCTGGTCGGCCCGGTGGTCGGCGCTCTGCTCGCCGTCGGCGTCTGGCGCTTCGTGATCGAGGCCGGTGGCGTCTCCCCGGTCGAGCCGCCGCAGCGCGTCGCTCCCGCCGCCGCCCGCGGTGGCAAAGGCGCCGGCCCGGCCGAGCCGCGCACCGGCAAAGGCACC
>JAOPZF010000012.1 GCA_025964255.1 Solirubrobacterales bacterium
GGCGATCCGCTCCTCGCGCGCCCGCCGCGCGGAATCGGCGCGGATCTTGTCGGTCATCCGCCTGGAAGCGACCGCGATCAGCCACCTGGTCGGGCTCTCCGGCGCCTCCTGCGCGGGCCACTGCCGCGCCGCCTCGATCAGCGCCTCCTGCACCGCGTCCTCGGCGTCGGCGAAATCGCCGAAGCGACGCACCACGACGGCGAGGGCCCGCGGCGCCGCCTGGCGCAGCAGGTCCTCGATCTCGCCGCGGCGGGCCGCCCGCTCCGTCACTAGGAGCACTCCTACTCGACCGGCTCGATCGGGCCCATCACCTGCCGGACCTCGATCTGCTGGCGCAGCGGCACGCCCTTCGGGCCGGGGCCCTCGGAGGCCTGCGCGGCGATCTCCAGCGCCCGGGCCTCGGACTCGACGTCGACCGTCCGCCAGCCGGCGAGCAGCTCCTTCGACTCGGCGAAGGGACCGTCGGTCACGATCGGCGCGCCGTCGGAGGCGAGCACGAACTTTGCCGCCTCCGGCCCGGTCAGCGCCTGCGCCTCGACCAGCTCACCGCGCTCGCGAAGGTCGGCGTTGAGGTCCATCTGGAATTTGATGTGGGCCTCGACGTCTTCCGGCGCCCACTGCGACATGGGCGGTACGTCACCCTCGACCCGACCGTAGTGCTGCAGCAACATGAACTTCATCGCGATACCTCCTCGTCGGTTTGGCGCCGGCGGCGCCTTTACGAGTGTGTCGGAGCCGGTCGCCCAAATGCGACATCGGGGGCGACATCGCCCGCACCATCGCCGCGCTCAGAGTTCGAAGTTGGCGCGGTACTGGGCCGGGACGAGGTCGACGTACTCCCGGTGGCGCTTGATCCAGCCGTTGACGAACGGGCAGAAGGGGAGGACGGCGAGGCCCTGGTCGCGGGCCCGGTCGAGGGCGAAGCGGGCGAGCCGGCCGCCGAGGCCGCGGCCCTCGTAGCCGTCGGACACCTCGGTGTGGACCAGGGCGACCAGGCCCTCGCGGGCGCGGTAGATGAGGAAGCCCGCGGGCTCCCCGTCGACGCTCAGCTCGAAGCGTTTGCGCTCGGGAGCGTCGCTGATGACGAGCTCGGGCTCGGCGCTCACGTGCGTCCCTCGGCGGGCGCGGCGGCGCGCTCCGCCTCCCACTCGCGCTCCATCTCGTCGGCGAGCGCCGGGTGCTCGTACGGCCCGGGCTCGCGCAGCTTCGCGATCGCCTGGCGCCGGCTGACGTCGTCCTTGTCCTGGCTCAGCTTGCGCTTGCAGACGAACCGAGTCACGGGGATCCGCAGGCCGACCGTGCCCTTGGCGATCCGCGCTCCCCACTCCTGGTCCAGATAAAGGGGCTCCTCGACCGCGCGCTCGAAGGTCTCGACCAGGCGCGTCAGCGTCGCCAGGTTCTCCTCCGCGCCGAGCAGCTGGGGCACGCCGTGGCAGTGGGCGACGCTGAAGTTCCAGGTCGGCGCCTTGGTCCCCTCCGGCCCGTACCAACTGGGCGACACGTAACCGTGGAGTCCTTGGAAGATCACCAGCACCTCTGTGTCGCCGAAGCCATGGACTTCCTCGTCGGGGCGGCCGACGTGGGTCAGCAGCGCCAGCTTCTCGGAGTCCTCGTCGAGCAGCACCGGATAGTGGGAGGCGACCAGACCATCGGGCCCCGAGCTGACGATCGTCCCCCAGGGATTGGCGCGGACCAGGTCGCGGACCGCGTCGGGATCGGCGGTGGCGTGGACGGGGTTGTGGCGCATCCCGACCGATTCTCCCCGATCCTGCCGAGGCGCGAAAAGGCCGGGGCCGGTCCCCAGGCGAGACCGGCCCCGGGCTGCGACTAGACGCCCTTCGTGAGTGCGGACGACGGAGCGGCCGGCGTGGTGGAGATCTTCATCCCTGCTTCACCTCCCTGGACTCTTGCGGATGACGAGGCCTGAGTCAGGCCCTTTGTTCATCCGGTGCGACCAGTTGCAGTGCTGAAACCGATTCCAGCAGTGCAGAGGATTCCTGCAAAGTCCGCTGGAATTGCTCAGGAACTGCTCTACGATCGAACGCGATAACCCGCTGTGACCAAGGAGACCAACTGATGCCCCCCGCCAAGACCGCCGCAACCTCGATGGAGACGACCCTCGCTGCGATCGTGGCTCATCCGACTCGCGCTCGCAGCTTCCTGATCCTGGCCGAACGGACCGCCAGCCCCGCCGAAATCGCCAAGGAGATCGGCAAAGACGTGGGCCACGTCGGCTACCACGTGCGCAAACTGCAGCAGCTCGACCTGATCGAGCTCGTCGATGAGAAACCGGTGCGCGGTGCGGTCGAGCACTTCTACCGGGCGATCGAACGACCGGTGGTCACCGAGGAGGAATTCGCCGGGCAGAGCCTCGAGGAGCGCGAGGTCTTCACCCGCGCGGTCATGCAACTGCACGTCGCCGACATCGCCCGGGCGATGGACGTGCACACCTTCGACGCGCGGGCCAACCGGGTCATGGTGCGGATGCCGATGCTGGTCGACGAGGAGGGCTTCCAGGAACTGGCCGACCTCCACACCGAGATGTACGACAAGGTGCTCGAGGTCCAGGCGAAGAGCGTCGGCCGGATGACCGGCAGCCAGGAGGAAGGCATCCCGACGGTCTCGACCTCGATGTTCTTCGAGACCCCGGAGCGCCGCGCCGCCGAACGCGCGGCCGCGGAACGGACCGCCGAGTAGGCCCGGCGCCCCCTGGGCGCCCCCCCTTTGGGTACGAATGCAGGCAAGGCTCAGGCGGCACCGAACATTCATTCGTCTATGAATCTCCCCGCCCGCGCCACAAGCCGCCTACCATTCCTGGTTCCATGCTGATCGAGGATCGTTCGACGACACCGGATTACCCGCCGCAGTCGCCGCGCCGCTGGCCCAAGCGCCTTCTGGTCGGCGGCTTGGTCACGCTGGTGCTCGCCGCCGTGGCCGCCTTTGTCGTCTCGGCCTTCGCGCTCTCGGGCAGCAGCATCGAACCCGACGGCAGCTCACTCGGCAAGGTGAGTACGGATTCGTTCGGCGGCGAAGTCTCGAGCGTCAGCGCCACCGCGGTGAAGAGCGGCAAGGACGTCCCGGTCGAACTTGTGGATGACCGGATCGTGCCGACGAAGAAGCTGCACGCGGGGATGGAGATAAAGGTCGAAGCGAACGTGAAGCGGCCGAGCATGATCGGCTTCCTCGCCGGGTCGACCAAGACGGTGAGCCAGACGGTGACGATGCCCGCCGCGAAGCTGGAACAGAAGTGGCTGATTGTGAAGAGCGGCAAGAGCCCGCGGCTGACCTTCGACCAGCCGGTCTCCGAAGTCGCCTACGGCCCGTCCGGCGAAATGGTGCACCGCAAGCTCGACCCGCCGCGCACCAGCGTCACCCTCGGCAAGCAGCCGTCGGCCGGCCAGATGCCGGTGAAGTGGGCGATGACGAACGAGAAGCTCGGCAAGACGAAGACGGTCACCTGGTTCCCGGCCACCGGCACGCCGATCGTTGCCGCCAACCCGACCGCGGGCGCCACGATCTCCGCCTCGACCCCGCTCGAACTCACCTTCTCGAAGCCGGTGAAGAAGATCTTCGGCTCCGAAGATCCGAAGCTCTCGCCGGAAGTCCCGGGCAAGTGGAAGACGAAGAACCGCCACACGGTCGTCTTCACGCCCTCCGGTTTCGGCGCTCCGCTGGCAGCCGAAATGAAGGTCGAACTGCCCGAAAAGCTCGGCATCGTCCAGTCCGACGGCTCGACCAAGGAAGCGACGACGGTCGGCTGGGAAGTCCCGGCCGGTTCCGAAATGCGCCTGCAGCAGCTGCTCGCCGGGCTCGGCTACCTCCCCTGGAAGTTCGACGGCGAAGTAGTCGCAAAAACGCCCGAAGCGCAGATCGCCGCGGCGACGACCGAAGTGCCGAAGGGCCACTTCTCGCCGCGCTGGGGGAACATGCCGTCGGGCCTGAAGGAACTGTGGACGCCGGGCGAAGAAAACGTCCTGGTCAAAGGCGCGCTGATGTCGTTCGAGGAACGCAACGGCTTCGAAGTCGACGGCCTCGCCGGGCCGGTGGTCTGGGAAGCGCTGATGAAGGCGACGATCGCGGGCGAAGTGAAACCCGAAGATGGCGCCGCCAACGGCTACACCTACGTCTGGGTGAACAAGACCGAACCGGAGACGGTGAACGTCTGGCACAACGGCAAGATGATCATGAGCGAAGCGCCCGCGAACACCGGCATCCCCGGCGCCGAAACCGAAGACGGCACCTTCCCGGTCTACCTGCGTTACGAAGAAACGACGATGAGTGGCGAAAACCCCGACGGCTCGCACTACAGCGACCCGGGGATCATGTGGGTGTCCTACTTCAACGGCGGCGACGCCCTGCACCAATTCGATCGCGCCTCCTACGGCAGCCCGCAGAGCCTCGGCTGCGTCGAGATGCCGGGCGAAGAGGCCGAAGCGATCTGGCCCTATACGCCGATCGGCACCCCGGTCACGATCAACCCGGCGTAGCGCGGCCGCCCGCGACGGTCCGTCCCCGTCGCGCGCCCGCCCTCAGGGCGCGGTGAAGAGGTCGATCGTGCCGCTGCCCGAGTGTTCGTTGGCGTCGCCCTCGGGCTCGATCACGTGCCCGTCGACGACGATCGGGCTGTTCCAGTGTCCCGGCGACCCGGGCAGCGCGGCCATCGGCTTGCTCGATCCCGGCCGGTAGACCTCGATCCCGCCCTGGCTCGGTTCATAGACGTAGACGAGGCCACCGGCGACGATCGGGCTCGTCCCCGGCGTGGCGTTCTGCCACAGCTTGTGCAGGCGCCCGCCCCGCAGCGCGTAGGCCGCGGTCGCCGAGAAGTCGGCGACGAACACCGTCGTCTCCTTGCCGTGGTGCCAGACCGCGGGCGCCGTGAAGAGCTGGGTGTCACCGGGGGTTTCGAGCGTCTGCACTTCGCCGCCGAGTCGCGGCTTGCCGCTGGGCGCGTGCCCGTCGAGTCGGGTGAGGTCGAGCACCCGCATGACGCCATCCTTGCCGGCCACCAGCACGCGGTTTTCGCCGAGCAGCGCCGGCGCGCTCGAGCCGAGGTCGAGGTCGTTCGAGTTCAGTTCGGCCTGGTTCTTCGGCGCGTAGGATTGACGCAGGTGCAGGCCGGGCACGGTCAGCTCAAGCACGCTGTCGCCGAAGTACCGCCGCCCGTCCCAGGTCGCGTTGCCGGTGTCGACGAGGAGACGCTTGCCGCCCGGCTCGACCACGGCTCCGCCGCGCGACAGGATGGCCGAGTCGCTCTGCGCACAGCTGGTCGGGACGATGATCGTGTGGCGGTCGGCGCAGAGCATGTTGAAGACGGCGGCGATCTTGCCGCTTTCGCGGTCGATCAGGACGACATGCCCTTGGTAGACGGGGGCGTCGCCGATGTAGCCGCTGGTCGTCGCGATCACGTCCGGGCCGTCGACGTTCAGCGCCGAGCCCATCTTCTCCTTGGTCGGGTCCTTGGTGACGGTGACCGGCCAGCCTCCGGTGTGGACCTCCTTGCCGCTGGCGAGCAGCAGTTTGTGGACGCGGCCGTCGGGGGAGGCGGTGTAGACGTAGCGGTGGGCCAGGTCGGGGTCGAGCAGCGGGCTCGTGTTGGTGATCTGCGGCGTGCCGACCCAGCTCGAGTAGCCGGGCGGGGTGTAGGTCCAGAAGCGCTTGCCGGTGGTCGCGTCGAGCGCGAAGGTCCGCCCGTAACTGCTGGTGACGATGGCGACGTCGTGGGTGCCGCCACGGACGTGGGCACCGGCGAGGTAGATCGGCGAGGAGTCGATCGTGCCGGGGAGGGTGACGCGACGGTCGCGGAGCTTGCCGACGTTGGCGGCGGTGATCCCGGTGGAGGCTCCGGTGGCGTCGGAGCGCTGGGGGTCGAGGCCGAACTCGGGCCATTCGGTGAGGGCGCCGGAGGTGACGGCGCTGGTCGTCGCCTCCGTCGTCGCGCCGCTGTCCGCGGTCACGTGGACGACGGCCAGCACCAAAGGCAGCAGGGACAGGCAGGCGAGGCGTCGCAGATCCACGTCCAATTTCTACCCCGTCCGGGTACCCCCCTCACATCGGGGGTTGCCGAAGTGCCCCGAGCGGTATCAATGAAGACGACGCTTCTCCTACGAAAGGACCACTTCATGACCACTTCGATCGCTGGCGCCTCCGGCACCTTCAAGCTGGGCGGCGACCTCGAGGTGAATCGACTCGGATACGGCACGATGCAGTTGACCGGCGACGGCGTCTGGGGTGAGCCCGACGACCGCGACGAAGCGATCGCCGTCCTCAAGCGCGCCGTCGATGCGGGCGTGAACTTCATCGACACCGCCGACTCCTACGGGCCGGAGGTCGCCGAAAACCTCATCTACGAGGCGCTGCACCCGTACCCCGACGACCTGGTGATCGCGACCAAGGCCGGGCTGACCCGTTCGGGTCCCGGCGACTGGCGTCCGGTCGGCCGGCCCGAGTACCTGCGTCAGCAGTGCGAGATGAGCCTGCGGCGCATGGGCCTGGAGACGATCGACCTCTTCCAGCTGCACCGCATCGACGCCAAGGTCGAGCTGGCCGAGCAGGTCGGTGAACTCGCCAACCTGCAGCAGGAGGGGAAGATCCGTCACATCGGCCTCTCCGAGGTCGACGTCTCTCAGCTCGAAGAGGCCCAGAAGACGGCCAAGATCGCCTCGGTCCAGAACCTCTTCAACCTCACCAACCGCACCGCCGAGCCGCTGCTCGAATACAGCGAGAAGAACGACATCGGCTTCATCCCTTGGTTCCCATTGGCCACCGGCAAACTCGTCGAGCAAGACGGCCCCCTGTCCCAGATCGCCGCCGACACCGGCGCCGAGCCCTCCCAGCTAGCCCTCGCCTGGCTCCTCAAGCGCTCCCCCGTGATGCTCCCGATCCCCGGCACCTCCTCAGTAGGCCATCTCGACCAGAACCTCGGCGCCGCCGAGCTCGAGCTGACCGACGACCAGTTCGAGGCCCTGAACGGGGTTGCCTGATGGCGACGATGCGAGCGATGCCGGTTCGGTAGGAAGTGCTGACCCCCGGGTCGCGGCGAGGTCCTCGTAGTGGGAGGCCTTGGCCACCTGGGAATCCAGTTCGCCGCCAAGCTCGGCTTCCGCACTGTGGCGATCGCCCGCGGCACCGACAAGGAGCAACTGGCAGGGTGCTAGGTGCCCACGACTACATCGACTCGACGGCGGGCAACCCCGGCGAGACCCTCCAGGCGATGCGCCGAGGTCATCCTCTCGACGATCTCGAGCGGCGCCGCTAACACCGAAGCCATCGGAGGGCTGGGCCCCCGCGGCGAGCTCATCGTCGCCGGCGCCTCCCCCGACCCGATCGAGGCCTCCCCGGGCGCCCTGATCGGTGGCACCCTCACCATCAGGGCTACGCCTCCGGCAACAGCATGGACTCCCAAGACACCCTCGCCTTCAGCTCCCTGACCGGCATCCGCCTCGCATCGAAACCTTCCCCCTGGAGAAGGCCGGCGAGGCCTACGCCAGACTGGTCGCCGGCGATGCCAGGTTCCGAATGGTGTTGACGACCGGCGCGCAGCAGGGATCTTCTGTTTGAAAACGACCCATTACTTATCCAGGTATTGACAAGTCAGGATCTTCGACCTAAGTTCGTCAGATGAGCGATGTCCTGTTTGGCCAGATCCTCGACGACCGGTACGCAACCGCCTTCGACGCATCGAGCGCCGAGATGGCGTGGACCGACAGGACGGCACCCGAAGTGGACCGCGTCGCGAAGATCCTCCAGCCACAGGGGAATGAGCGCGTCCTCGACATGGCCTGCGGCTCGAGCCGCCACTCCTTGGAGCTACGGCGCCGCGGCTTCGACGTCGTCGGCGCCGACATCTCGTCCGACCTGATCGAGATCGCCCGCCGCGACGCCGCGGAGGAGGACCTTGACATCGACTTCGTCCTCGCCGACCTCCGCGACCTCGACTTCTCCGACGAGTTCGACCTGGTCCTGAACCTCAACGACGGCGCGATCGGCTACCTGGAGTCAGACGAGGAGAACCTAAAAACCTTCGAGGTGATCTCCCACGCCCTCAAACCGGGAGGCCGGAACCTGATCCAGCTCCCCAACGTCGTCTACGCCAAGGAGTGCCTGCCCCAGCGCTCCTGGATCCCGGCCTCCGACATGATCGAACTGGTCGAGCACCGCTGGGACAAGAAGGCGAGGCGGATGGAAGGCAAGATGGTGGCCGCCCGCTTCGGTGAGGTCCTGGAGAACCTCGACGGCATCGAGTTCAGCCAGCGCCTCTACAGCGTCGACGACCTCCGCCAGATCTACGCCTCGGTCGGCATGGAGCTGCTCACCGTCTACCACGGCAGCGGCCGACCGCGGGACCCGAAGCCGGGGCACTTCGAGATCTTCGTCGAGGCGCGGAAACGTTGACTGAGGTGGCCATCCGCGACTTCTGGAGGGAACCGCTAGATGCGGGACTTCGCCGAGCGAAGATCGAGCCCCTATGCCGCCGCGCAGTACCAACAGCTGCCTGAACGAATTCACCGCCTCAAACGACCAAAAGGGGGTCAGCGTGCGAGCTGGCGCACATGCATTGTCCTTGCTGTCGGTGCCTTTGAACGTTCATGTGATCACAGCGCTCGAGGAGCGGCCATTGCCGCTGACGGAGCTGCGACGAGCTGTCGGCTTCCCGCCCCAGACGACGATGCGGAAACACCTTCGCAGCTTGACCCAGTTGGGTGTGCTCGACCGTCGGCGTGAGGCTGACTTTCCTGGGTCGGTCGACTATGCCCTTGGCCCCGGAGGTCGGGAGCTCCTCAGTGTCATCCATGTCCTCCAAACTTGGCTCGCAGATTCACCCGACGGCCCACTGCAACCAGGGAGCATTGCCGCCAAGAGCGCAATCAGGGCGCTTACTGACGGTTGGTCATCCACCGTTGTTCGGGCCTTGGCGGTGCGACCCCTTTCCTTGACCGAACTCAATCGCCTGATCTCGTCCCTCAATTACCCGTCCCTGGAGCGACGACTAGGCGCGATGCGCCTCGCCGGTCAGATCGCACCTTGCTCGCATGGTGGCCGCAGCCGACCCTACGCGGCAACGCCGTGGCTCAGACGGGCTATCGGACCCCTCGTTGCGGCGGCTAGCTGGGAGCGGCAGTTCGATGGTGTGGAAGCCGCGCCGGTCATGAGGATTGACGTCGAGTCGGCTCTCCTCCTAACGGTTCCACTGCTGAAACTACCGCCAAATATGAGCGGAGCGGCGCGCATGGCGGTCGAGCTCAGAACTCGCGATGGTGGCTCTTCCTTCGCTGGGGTCTCGGTTGGAGTTGAAGCTGGTGACGTCGTCTCTTGCGTGTCGCGACTTCAGGGCCCGGCGGATGCATGGGCGTCTGGCTCGGTGGGCTCATGGCTCGGAGCTGTTCACGTTGGCGACTACAGAGGGCTTGAGATCGGCGGCGATAGGGAATTGGCGACGGCTATCATCCTCGGGCTGCAAAACTCTCGATACAGGGTCCGCCAAGCCGCGTGACGATCCGACAGACTCAGCGTCTTTCATTGACAAGAACATAAGCGTTCCGATACGTTCGCCGTTGTCCGGGCATGGGTTCTGGACGAGGGCAGCAGCTTTATACCCGCCAGGGAAATGGCGAGTTCTAACTGGATGACCTTCTCAACCTGCCTGGGGAAACAGGCAGAACTAACAGGGGGAGTCTGATGTTCGCGAAGCTTCACGACCGCATCGGCACTGCCGGTCTTGTGGTTGCCGTTGTGGCCTTGGTGGTTGCCCTTTCGGGTACCGCCGTGGCTGCCTCCGGCGCGCTCACCGGCAAGCAGAAGAAGGAGGTCGAAAAGATCGCCAAGAGCGTCTCGAAGCCCGGCAAGCCAGGCGCTGCGGGGGCGACGGGACCGGCCGGCCCCGCAGGAGCCGCGGGCGCGAAGGGCGACACCGGTGCGCCTGGCGCCGCCGGAACCGGCACCGAGGGCAAACAGGGTCCCGAGGGCAAACAGGGCAAAGAAGGTGAAGAAGGGGCACCCGGGTCGCCAGGCAAAGAAGGCTCACCCTGGACGGCTGGCGGCACGCTGCCACATGGATCGACCGAGACGGGTGCCTACTCCATCGAATCGGGGTCGGGCGTCGGGCCGCACACCGGATACGCGCAGACGAGCATCTCATTCCCGATCCCGCTCAGTACGGCTCTCGGGTCGAATAATGTGATCTTCGTTCCGGTGGGTGAAACGGTGCCTCCACACTGCGAAAACACCGCCCACGCAGGAGTCGCCAGCGCGGCAAACCCAGAGGCCGCAGAAGGATTTCTCTGCGTGTTCGAAGGACATTCGGTGAACTTCAGCACCGCCGAACTCGCGATACTCAAGCCATCCTCGGGTGGATCCGGCCCAGGCGCTGATGTCTCTGGGGCCACTCTGGCCCAGGAACCCGTCGCAGCAGGCGCATTCGCTGAAGGGACTTGGGCGCTGACCGCCGGCCCCTAAGGCGATGGTCCCTGAACGGCCGGTCGTGTCGGTTCTGGCCGGCCGGCCGTTCTGTCGCCGACCTGTGAGTACAGCACTCGCAGGGATCTGAATAGGACAGCGATTGGCAATCGCTCATGGTTTGTGACCATGAAGTGATGCTCGTCTTTCGTCCGATCACGCTGCGCCAGATGAATGACCAGCCCCGCCGTGTCCGATCCTTCTCAGCGCCGCAGGGAGGGTCGAGGTCGCCGGCTCCGGGGTCTCGGCGGTCTCTGGCCGGACAGGGCGGGTCCAATTGCCGGCGGTCCGCTCGGTCACTCCGAGGGCCTCTCCACGAACGACCACACCCGCTCAAGAACAGCACCACCAGCCTTCAAGGGGGCCTAGATGAGTGATTCCACGGGATCCCCCGTTGACAAGGGGTTCGAGGCAGGGAGGCCGAAGTCGACGGTGCTGAAGCAACCGTCGACCGAAAGGCCACGATGCACGCCGACCTCGACACCCTCTGCACCGTCGCTTATTGCACGGCGGACGATCTCCTGCCCGAGAGGCCCGGAAATGGACGCCGCCTGGTCACCGACGCCGAGGTGGCGACGCTCTGCGTCGCCCAGGCGATCATGGGGATCCCCTCCGACCGACGCTTCCTGGCGGTCGCCCGACGACGGTTCTCCCACCTCTTCCCCGAGTTGCCCAAGCAGCCCGGCTTCCACAAGCGGAGAGCCCGCCTGACCGAGACGATCGAGTGGCTGGTCGGCGTCTTCGCGGCTTCCTCACCGGGCGCCGACGACGACCTGCTGCTGATCGACTCCACCCCGGTGGAGTGCACGCGATCGGTGGAGACGACACGGCGGTCGGCCCTGGCCGACGCCGCCGACTAACGGCTACTGCGCCTCGCACCCGCGCTTCTTCTGGGGCTTTCGCCTGCATTGCCCCTTCGCCCCCGACGGCACCCCACGCGCCTTCACCCTCGCATCGCCCAAGCGCGATGAGCGTGAGGTCGGGATCGAGTTGCTCGGACGTGCCGACCGGGTCGGAGGGGCGATCGTGGTCGGCGACAAGGGCTACGCCGGGCGGGCCTTCGCCGCCGCGGTGGCGGATCTCGGCGCCACGATCGTGCGTCCCGCCCGCCGGGACGAGCCGGCGACAGGCGTGCATCTCACCCCGATCCGGCAACGGATCGAGTCGATCTTCTGGACCTGCAAGGACATCCTCACCCTCGAGCGCCACGGCGCCCGCACCCTGCGCAACCTCCGGGCCCGGGTGGCCCAGCGCTTCCTCGCCCTTGTCGCGTGCGTCTCCCTGAACCACAGGCTCGGGCGCCCGGGCCGAGCCTTGGTCGACTACGTGGCCTGAGTCGTGGAATCACTCATCTAGGTGGAACAGCGTGGCCAAACAACTACAGCTAGTCGTCGCCCGGACGCCGCCCGCCAGCAGGCGCAGAAGCGTATAAGAGGGTCCTGGGACCCTTACTTAGTCCGAGTCTTTTGTTCGAATACATGAATCACGCGAATGGCCTCAAACTGAGCGAGACGCTCTCCTGCTCCGGCAGGAGCCGGAGCGCGTGAAGACGCAAAAGAACGCTCGCGCGCAATTACACACGCGCCAACCCGTCGATCACGTTTTGCGGGGAGAAGTTGGCCCTTCTTCCGGCGGACCCGAAACCGACCGGGAAACGCACAGCGCTCTTTGATCGTAGGTCTCGAGACAGCTACTGATTGGGA
>JAOPZF010000016.1 GCA_025964255.1 Solirubrobacterales bacterium
CCACTCGCCCGGCGGCCGCCCAACCAGTTGCGGCCGGGGGCAGACAGTCAAAGCCTCTATGGCCAATACCACCGATGTTGCCGCTCGCGCGGCAGTCCCAAGTAGCGCCGATATCGAGCGTGCGTCCGCGTTCGCCCGCGAGCCCTTCCTGCTCGATGGCGAGGGACCCGACGCTCTCGCTCCCGGCACCGCTCGCAGGCAGGCGCTCGACGCGGCGCTGAGCGAGCTCGCCGGCGGCGCAGAGCACCCCTCGATCGAGTGGCGCCGCAATTACTCGATGCTGCTCGGCCTCGAGCGCTTCCTCGCGGTCGAGCCGCCGACCTTGCGCGACGGAGCCGAGCTCTCGCCGCACCAGGTCGACGCGCTCTCCGGCACGCTCGCCGAGCTGATGGCCCAGCAGCAGGTCGGCTCCGCCGAGGCGGGGGTCGAGCTGGGTGCGGGCGAAGTCGGCGCCGACGAGCCGCCGACCGGCGAAATCTCGATCGCCGACGACGCCGACGTCGAAGGCGACGAGGAAGACGAAACGCACGAGGACGAGGAGCCGCAGGACTGGTCGGAACCCGGTCCGGAGGACGAAGACGAGGTGGTCGAGGAGGCCCCCGACGATCCCGGCGCGGCCCGCCGCTTCTGGTTCGAGCACGCGACCGGCGCCGGCAAGACCGTCGCCGCGGTCGGCTTCATCGAGTCGACCCGCACCGGCGGCGTCCTGATCCTCACCCACCGCCGCAACCTGGTCGACCAGTTCATCGGCGAGATCTCCGACCGCGGCTACAAGGAGCGCCTGCGCCCGCCGCTGATGGGCAACCGCGACGACGCCGAAGGGCCGGTCACGGTCGAGACCTACCAGTGGTTCGTCCGCAACCACAAGAAAGTCTCCGACGCCTACTCGGTCGTGATCTGCGACGAGGCGCACACCGCGCTGGGCGAGAAAACCAGCGCCTGCATCCGCGCCTGGCCCGGCCCCGTCTTCATCGGCATGACCGCGACCGGCGCGCTGATCGCCCGCCACGTCGCCGACCTCTTCCCGACCCAGACCTCGCGCTTCGACCTCGCCCAGGCGGCCCGCCGCGGCGTCATCTCGCCGCTGCGCTGCCTGCGGATCCCGCCCGGCCCGGGGGTGCGGACGATCGCCAAGGTGCCGCTGCGCAAAGGCGAGGTCGACCAGGACTTCGACCAGGAGGAGCTGGCCGCGCTGCTCGACCAGGGCCCGTTCAACTTCGCGATCGCCGACCTCTACAAGTCGCGCTTCCGCAAAACCCCGGGCGTCGTCTACACCGCGGGCGTCGCTCACGCCGAAAACGTCGCCGTGGCGTTCCGCGCGGTCGGGATCAACGCGCAGGCGGTCTCCGGCCAGACGCCGAAGCGCGAACTCGCCGAGATCCTCGCCGCCTTCGAACGCGGCGACGTCGATGTCCTGACCAACGCGCAGCTGCTCGCCGAGGGTTGGAACAGCCCGCGGGCGACGATCTGCATGCACCTCGCGCCGACCGCCTCGAAACGGATCTACCAGCAGCGGGTCGGCCGCGTGACCCGGCGCGCGCCGGGCAAGGAGGCGGGGCTCGTCATCGACTTCGTCCACCCGGCGACGACCCACGATGAGACGATCGTCACCCTGCACAGCCTGCTCGACCGCGACGTCTACCGCGGCGGCGCGATCGTCGTCGGGCCGGTTCGCCGCGGGCGCGGCCGCAAGGTGCGGGTGGAGCGACGGATCGTCCCGGTCTCCGACGTCGAGGAGAAACGGATGGAGGTGCTCGAGCGGGAGATCTGGCGGATCGCGGTCGAGAACCTCGACTACCCCGAGCAGCACGCCTGGGCGGCGCTGGCCGGGTCGCGGGTCAACACGCAGGGCTGGCGGCGCGCCCGCGCGATGCTGCAGAACGACCAGACCAAAGAGCTGCGGCGCCGCTTCCTGCTGACCTGCGTGCAGCGCAACCGCAACGCGCAGCTGCGGCTGAAAGCGCTGGGCGAGATCGCCGATCTCGGCGACGGCGATGCCTTCGACGACGCGATCGACATCGTCGGCACCTGGAGCCGCGAGGACAAACGGGCAGGGACGAAATCCTTGCTGCAGGCGCTGATCGACAAACGGATCGGGCGCCGCGACCAGGCCCAGGCGTGGGTCTGGCGACTGGCCGAATACACCCGCGAACTGCACGAGGAGTACGCGGTCCAGCGCTGGCCGGAGACGAAGCGACTGCTGGGCTTGCTGGTGAACTCGAGCGGGCGCGCACACGGGCGCAACGCTCGCCGACTGGTCCACGCGGCGCGCAAACAGGACCGCCGGCTGGCGGTGGCGCTGCTCGCCGCGGCGGTCTCGCACACGCCGGAGGGCGAGGAGGTCCTGCGCGGGGCGAAAATGCGGATGGCCCGGAAACCGGGCGCGGTGGCGCGCGAGTTGCTGCGGACCTTCCCCAAAGGCGGCAAGCGCCGGCGCAAGCGCAAACGCGGTGGCGGCGAGGACGACTGGGACGATGCCGCGCAGAACGGGGCCGGCTCGGACGAGTTCCTCGAGGACGGCGACCGGTCGACCTCGGAGCGCCGGCCAAAATCGAAACGGAGCAGGCGCCGGCGAGGCAGAGGGGCGAAAGCCGACGACGCGGTGACGGAGGCCGGGCCCGCGAGCAACGGTGGCGCGCCCGAGGAGAGCGCCAACGACACGGCACCCGAGGGCGACGGCCCGCCCGCGGTCGTTGACGGCGAGGACGCCAAACCGGCGAAAGCCAAAGCGAAACGCAAAGCGGCGAAACCGAGAACGGCGAAAGCCAAAGAGGCGAAATCGCCGAAAGAGAAACCGGCGACGGAGAAGCCGGCGAAAGCCAAAGCCTCGAAAGCAGCGAAAGAGAAACCGGCCAAAGCGGTGAAAGCCAAAGCCGAGAAACCGGCGAAAGCCAAAGCCGACAAAGTCGCGAAACCGACCAGACCGAAAGTCGACAAAGCGGCCTCGAAAGCGAAAGCCGCCGCCCGCCGCAAAGCGAAGGCGAAAGCATCTAAGAACGGCGGCTCGGCCGAGTCAGAAACTGGTCAGATGCACATCGCCGGCACCGAGGGCGACCCGCTCGCCGTCGGCGAGTCGGACGAGTAGGTAGCCGCGCTCGTCGATCCCCTCGGCGACGCCGCTTCCCCGCTCCCAGCTCACCTCACGCCCGAGCAGCGCGTCTCGCTGCCGCCAGGCGGCGAGGATCGTCACGGAGTCGGCCTCGACCCAGCGCTCGAGCGCCTCGCTCAACGCCACCCGCGCCTCTGCGGCCACTCGGCTCGGAGCACTGCGGTCGGCGAAGAGGGACGTGGCGCGGTCGCGCAGCTCCTCGGGGAACTCGTTCTCGGCGATCGTGAGGTTGAGGCCGATGCCGAGCACCGCCCACTCTTCTTGGGGGCGCGCCTCGATCAGGATCCCGGCGAGCTTGCGGCCGTCGAGGTGGATGTCGTTCGGCCACTTGACCTTGCACTCGATCTCCGGCCGCAGGAGCTCGGCGGTCTCGCAGACGGCGAGCGGGACGGCGAGCGGCAGTAGTGGGTGGCGCCTCTCCAGCGGCCGGACGATCGCCGAGAAGAGGAGCGCCGAGCCGGGCGCGGCGGTCCAGGTCCGTCCCTGCCGCCCGCGCCCGGCCGTCTGCTCGTCGGCGGTGACCACCGTCCCGTTCGGTGCCCCCGCTTCGGCCATCTCACGGGCGACGGTGTTCGTCGACCCGACCTGGCGGAGGTGACGATGCGGCGTGCCGAAGCTCAATGCGTCGCGGCGTCGGCGAGCAGGGCGCTGAGGAGGCCGTCGACATCGTGCCGGTCGGCTTCGACCGCGACCTCGAGGCCGGATTCGCGCACGGTCTCGCTCGTCACCGGTCCGATCGAGACGATCCGCGCCGCCGCCGGGAAGCGCTCGCCGAGCGCCTCGGTCAGGTTCTTCACGGTCGAGGAGGAGGTGAAGGTGACGTAGTCGGCGCCCTGGGCCGCGGCGATCGCTTTCTCGTCGGGCGCCTCGCGCACGGTCTCGTAGAGGGCGACGACGTCGACGCTCGCACCACGTTCGCGCAGCGCGTCGGGGAGGACGTCGCGGGCCTCGGCGGCACGGGCGATGAGGACCCGCTTGCCCTCGACCTCGACGTCTTCGAGCACTTCGACCAGCGCCTCGGCGACGAAGCGCTCGGGGATGACATCGGCGGCGATTCCCTCGGCGGCCAGCGCCCGTGCGGTCCCCGGGCCGATCGCCGCGACCGTCGCGCCGGCGAGCGCCCTCGCGTCGAGCCCGGCCTCGGCGATCGCCTCGAAGAGCAGCTTGACCCCGTTCGGGCTGGTCAGGCAGATCAGGTCGTAGTCGCCGATCGCCTTCGCCGCGGCGCGGGCCTCGTCGGTGCCGGTAAGCGACTCGATCCGGATCGCGGGCAGCTCGACCACCTGGGCGCCGAGGCCTTGCAGGGTCTTCGCCACACCGCTCGCCTGGGCACGCGCTCGGGTGACGACGACGGTGCGCCCGTGCAGCGGTCGCCGCTCGAGCCAGTGGAGCTCCTCGCGCCGTGCCGCGACGTCGCCGATCACGATCAGCGCCGGCGCCTTGATCGCCTCGCGCTCGACCGACGCCGCGATCGTCCCCAGGGTCGCGGTCACGGTCCGCTGTCCCGGCCAGGTGCCGCGTTCGATCGCCGCCGCGGGCTGCTCGGGATCGCGCCCGCCCTCGATCAGCGAGGCCGCGTTCTCGCTCAGCCGTTTGACCCCCATGTAGAAGACGAGCGTGCCGGGGAAGGCGGCGAGCGCGGGCCAGTCGAGCGCCGTCTCGGCCTTCTCGGGATCCTCGTGGCCGGTGACGAAGGCGACCGCGGAAGCGTCGCCGCGGTGGGTGACGGGGATGCCGGCGTAGGCGGTCGCGGCGACCCCTGCGGTGACGCCTGGGACGACCTCGAACTCGACCCCGGCGGCGCGCAGCGCTTCGCCCTCCTCGCCACCACGACCGAAGACGAACGGGTCGCCGCCCTTCAGCCGGACGACGCTGCGGCCGGCCTTCGCCGCCCGGGTCAACCGCTCGCCGATCTCGTCCTGCGGCACCGACGGCACGCCCGGCTGCTTGCCGACGTAGATCAGCTCGGCGTCCTCACGCGCCCCGTCGAGAGCCCCGTCCGGGATCAGCCGGTCGTAGTAGATCGAGTCAGCGTCGGCAATGAGCTCGAGCGAGCGCCGGGTCATCAACCCCGGATCCCCCGGCCCGGCCCCGACCAGATACACGACTCCGGTGCGGGCGCTCACAGTGCGGCCGCCCGGACGAGGAGGTCGGCTGCGCCGGCGCCGAGTAGGCGCTTCGCCAGTTCGGTGCCGGCGGCCTCTGGGTCGGAGGCGTCGGCGTCGAGCTCGTCGCGGATCCACTCGCCGCCGTCGGGAAGGCCGATGAAGGCACCGATCCGCAGGCGCTCGCCGTCGACCCGGGCGTGGACGCCGATCGGCGTCGAGCAGTCGGCGTCGAGGCGGGTGAAGCAGGCGCGCTCGGCGCGCAGCTCGGCGAAGCTCACGGCGTCGCCGATCGCCCGCACCGCCGCCGCGGTCTCCTCGTCGCCCGAGCGCACCTGCACCGCGAGCGCGCCCTGGCCCGCCGCCGGGACCATCCGGTCCTCGGGAACACGGAAGCCGATCTCGCCCTCACGGCCGAGCCGGCGCAGCCCCGCCGCGGCGAGCACGATCGCGTCGTAGTCGCCCTCGGCCAGCTTGCGCAGCCGGGTGTCGACATTGCCGTTCAGGTCGAGCAGCTCGAGGTCCGGCCGCGCCGCCAGCAGCTGCGCCCTCCGGCGCAGGCTGACCGTGCCGACCCGGGCGCCCTCGGGAACGTCCTCGAGCGACGTCCCGGCGCCGATCCAGGCGTCGGCGGGGTCCTCGCGCGGCGGCACCGCGGCGATCTCCAGGCCCTCGACCTCCTCACCGGGCAGGTCCTTCGCCGAGTGCACGCCGATGTCGGCGCGCCCGTCGAGCACCGCCTGCTCGACCGCCCGCACGAAGCGCGACTTGTCGCCCGGCAGCCCGTCGGAGGAGACCTCGATCAGCTCGGCGCCGCCGAGCATCTCGGCGACCATCCCGGACTGGGTCAGCGCAAGCTGACTGCCGCGCGTGGCGATGCGCAGGGCCAACTCAGCCCTGGGTGGGGCGACGCAGCTCGGTCACCTTGGCGGTGGTGTCGGCCTCCGCTTCGACCTCGGTCTCGACGTCGAGACCGAACAGCTCGCGCATCGCGCTGACGTACTGGTAGGCCTCGTCTGAGCCGGCGGCGCGCTTGATCCGCCGGGTCGGTTCGTGGAGGATCCGCGAGGCGATCGCGTTCGCCATCAGTTCCATCCGCGCCCGGTCGGCGTCGGTGAGGTTCTCCCAGCGGTTCTCGTTCTCGGCGAGGACGCGGCGCACGACCTCGTCGCCGCGCTCCCTCATCGCCGCGATCGTCGGCACCACTTCGAGCGAGGCGAGCCACTTCTGGAAACGGTCGAGCTCGTCCTCGATGATCCGTTCGGCCCGCGTCGCCTCGGCTTCGCGCACGCCCGCGTTCCGTTCGACGATCTGCTGGATGTCATCGATGTCGTAGACGCTGACCGCCGCCAGCTCGCGGCAGCCGGGCTCGATGTCGCGCGGCACGGCGATGTCGATCAGGACCAGCGGCCGCGCTTCGCGCTCGGCCATCACCTGTTCGAGGCCGTCGCGCTCGATGATGTGGTGCGGCGAGTTGGTGGTGGAGACGACGACGTCGACTTCGACCAGCTGCTCGGGCAGGGTCTCGAAGCGGATCGCCTCCCCGTCGAAGCGCTCGGCCAGGCCCAGCGCGCGGTCGTGGTGGCGGTTGGCGACGAAGACGGTGGCGACGCCACGGGCGACCAGCGCCCGGGCGACCAGTTCGGCGGTGGCGCCGGCGCCGATCATCAGCACCTTGCGCTCCGAGAGGTCGCCGAGCGCCCGCTGCGCGACCTCGACCGCGACCGAGGGGATCGAGACGCCGCGCTCGCCGATCGCGGTCTCGTTGCGGGCGCGGCCACCTGCCGCCAGCGCGCCGCGGAAGAGGCGGTTGAGGATCGGCCCGGTGGCGCCCTCGACCAGCGCCAGCTCGTAGGCGCGTTTGACCTGGCCCTGGATCTCGGCCTCGCCGACGATCATCGAGTCGAGCCCGGCGGTGACCCGCAGCAGGTGGCGAGAGGCGTCCTCGCCGCGAAGGCTGTAGAGGTGGCCGAGCAGCTCGGTCGGCGGGATGTCGGCCTTGCGGGTGAGCACGCCGAGCGCCTCGGACTCGGCCTGGACCGGGTCGGAGACGACCAGGTAGAGCTCGGTCCGGTTGCAGGTCGAGATCGCGGCGGCCTCGCCGATCGTCTCCGTCTCGGTCAGCTCGCGCAGCGCGGCGACGGAGCGTCCCTCGGTCAGCGAGAGGCGCTCGCGAAGCTCCAGCGGCGCCGTCTTATGCGAGACACCGAGGGCGAGCAGCTCGCTCAAGGCCGGGTCTCCTGGGCGGTCGCACTGGAGGCGGCGGGGCCCGGGGTGACGGTATGGGTGGTGCTCGGCGTCGGGGCGGCCTTTGCCGCCTCGGCGGGGGTCGCGCCTTCGCTTCGGCGCGCCTCCGCGATCTCGGCGACTTCGCCGAGGCCCTTCTCGATCCGCGCCAGTTTCATCGCCATGATCGCGACGTAGACCAGCAGCAGCACGATGAAGACGACGTAGGCACCGGCGACGTACTTGCCGCCGATGTCGTTGGGGACCGCTGGGTCCGCCGCTAGAAGCAGGTGGAACATCTATTGCACCTCCGGTGCGATCCGCGAGCTGGGTGGGCCGACCGGCGCGTCGAGGGCGCGCCGCAGTCGCTTCAGCTGGCCTTGGGCGCTCTTTGCCGAGAGCTCGAACTTGACCAGCGTCGCCCACAGCAGCCCCATCGAGACCAGGGCGCAGAGGAAGGTCACCAGCATCGAGGCGGGCAGGCCGCCTTCGGCGGTGGCGAAGACGCGCGGGTGGACCAGCGAGGCCGACGCCCGCACGGCGAGGAAGTTGAGCGGCACGAAAGCGCCGGCGGTGATCGCGAAGACCGAGGCGTAGCGCGCCTGGCGCTGGCGGTCCTCGATCGCGTAACGGAAGGGGTAGTAGGTCGCGTAGAGCAGGAAGACGATCAGGAAGCTGACCAGCGTCGGTTCGTTCCAGACCCACCAGTGGCCCCAGGAGCCCTTCGCCCAGATCGCGCCGGTGAGCAGCCCGCCGACGGTGAAGATCACCGAGATGTGGATCGAGACGTAGGAGTAGGCGTCCCAGCGCGGGTCGTCGCGGCGCAGGTGCAGGATCGCGAAGATCCCGCCGATGACGTAGCCGCAGAGCGCGATGATCGCCAGCGGCACGTGCAGGTAGAAGATCTTCTGCAGGAAGCCCTGGTCAGCTTCGATCGGCGCGTAGAAGAAGACCAGCGAGAGGGTGATCGCCCACATCACGACGGTGGCGATCGATAGGGGTCTTAGTCCTTTGCCGTACATACAGGGAAATACCCGCCATAGCACCGGACACGGCGGATCAATCCTCGAGGAGAAAATCGAATACCGCGTAGCCCAGTAGGGCGAAGATCAGATCGTATAGACCCAGGACCATCAGCCACGTTCCGAAGCGGTGGTAAGAGACGCCGCCCAGCAGCATCAGGGGTTCGGTGGCGGCCGTGGCGGCGATCATCAGCGGGATCACGAGGGGCAACAGGACGAGCGGCACGAGCAGGTCGCGGGCCCTGGAGTTGACCGCCATCGAGGAGATCAGCGTGCCGGTCGCGGCGAGGCCGATGTCGGCGAGGACGAGGACGATGATCAGCGGCGGCAGCGAGGCGGCGCTATTGAGGAAGAAGAGGGCGAAGATCGGAACCGCGATCAGCTCGAGCAGCGCCAGGTAGATGATCAGCGCCGCGACCTTGGCGGTGAAGAGGACGCTGCGGTCGATCGGGGCAAGGCGGATCGCGTCGAAGCCGCCCTCCTCGCGCTCGGCGACGAAGAGGCGGTTGATGCCGAGGACGGCGGCGAAGAGGAGGGTCACCCAGAGGACGCCCGAGGCGAGGGCGCCGGAGAGGTGGCTGTGGTTGAGCCCGAAGCGGAAGATGACGTAGGAGCTGACCGCGAAGAGCGCCATCGCGGGGAGCGACTGGAGCGTGCGGAGCTCGGCGCGCAGGTCCTTGGCGAGGATCGCCGCGAAGGCGGTGCGGGAGGGGGTCACGCGGTCGCCGCCGTCTCGTCGATGCCGAGCGTCAGCACCTTGTCGGCCTCGGGCAGGTGGCGGTCGGGGTCGTGGGTGACGACGACGCGGGTGTGGCCACCGCCGCGGCCGATCAGCGTTTTGGCGATCTCGCGGCCCGCGATGTCGAGGTTCGAGTCGGGCTCGTCGAGCAGCAGCAGCTCCGGTTCGTGCAGGACGCAGCGGCAGATCGCGATCCGCTGGCGCATCCCCGCCGAGTACTCGTAGGTGCGCTCGTCGCCGCGGTGGGACATCTTCACCGCCTCGAGCAGCTCCTCGATCCGGGCCTCGGCGCGCTCGCCCTTGATCCCGTGCAGCTTGGCGTGGAAGCGCAGGTTCTCGCGCCCGGAGAGGTCGCGGTAGAGGAGCGGCTCGTGACCGAGGTAGCCGATCTTCCCGCGCAGCTTCCAGGCCTCGCCGGGGAGCTTGCAGCCGAGCAGTTCGACCTCGCCGCCGGTCGGGCGCAGCAGCGTCGCGAGGATCCGCAGCAGCGTCGTCTTGCCGGCGCCGTTGGGGCCGAGGACGACGAGTGACTCGCCGTGGGCGACCTCGAGGTCGATCCCGGCGAGCGCGGCGCGGTCGCCGTAGACGCGGCGCAGGCCGACCAGCCGGATCGCCGGCGCTCCCGCTGTCTGGTCGTCGGCCACGCGGTGATTCTGTCGGGTCGGTGTCGGGTGCCGCCGTCCGGCGGCGAGCTCAGCCGCGCCGCACGGTGCGGCGCCCTACCTTGAGGAGAGGCCTGGCGCCCTCGCGCATGGCACGCGCCCGCACCTCGCCGCGCCCGTAGAGCAGACGCGCCGAGTTGCGCACCGCCTCGCCGAGGGTGCGGTCGTAAGGGTGCCACCAGAAGTCCCGGGTCAGCCCCGGCTCCCAGGCGTTCATCTTGATGTTCACGCACTCGTAGAAGCCGAATTTGGAGTGCGAGCGGCCGAGCCCGGAGCTCTTCACCCCGCCCCACGAGCACTGGCAGGCGCCGTGGCTGAAGGAGTGGTCGTTGATCCAGACCATTCCCGACTCGAGCACGCGACCGATCCGTTCGCCGCGCGCCCGGTCGCGCGTCCAGATTGATGCGCCGAGGCCGAACTCGGAGTCGTTGGCGAGGTCGATCGCCTCCTGCTCGGAGTCGACGACGACGACCGGCAGCACCGGCCCGAAGATCTCCTCGCGCATGATCCGCATCTCGTGGGTGACGCCGGTGAGGACGGTCGGCGCGATGAACTTCCCGGCGAGGCCGGGTACCTCGGTCGGTCCGCCGCAGAGCTTCGTCGCCCCGCTCGCGACCGCGTCATCGATCAGCTCGACGACGGTCTCGTATTGCGAGTCGGAGGTCATCGGCCCGATCGCCGTCTCCCACTCGAGCGGGTCGCCGAGCGGCAGCCGCTCGGCTTCGCGGACGACGCCGGCGAGGAAGCGGTCGGCGACCTCGCGCATCACGTAGACGCGCTCGATCCCCGAGCAGGTCTGCCCGGCGTTGGCGAAGCCGCCCCAGACCGCGCCGCTGACGGCGTTGCTGAGGTCGGCGTCGGCGCAGACGATCATCGGGTCCTTGCCGCCGAGCTCGAGCACGCTGCCCTTGAGCTGGGACGCGCAGACCTCGCCGACGTGACGCCCGACCTCGACCGAGCCGGTGAAGAAGACCTTGGCGACCGAGGAGCGGGCGAGCGCCTCGCCGACCGCGCCACCGCCGTGAACGACCCGCACGAGGCCCTCGGGGACGCCCCCGCGCTCGAAGATCGCGCGGATCTTCTCGCCCAGCAGCGGCGTCAGCGAGGCGGGCTTCAGCACCACGCCGTTGCCCGCCATCAGCGCGATCGCGACCTCGCCGAAGGGGATCGACCAGGGGTAGTTCCAGGGCGCGATCACGCCGACGACGCCGATCGGCTCGTAGGAGAAGTGCCCGCTCTTCGACAGCGTGAAGGCCTGGCGCATCGGCACCTTCTCGTCGGCCAGCACCTTCGGCCCCGCCTTCGCTACCCAGTGCAGAGCGTCGACGGTCGGCAGCAGCTCCATCGTGTACGCCTCGACCCGCGGCTTGCCCTGCTCGCGCACCAGCAGCTCGGCGACCTCGTCGAGCTCGTCGAGCAGCGCGTCGGCGGCCCGCAGCATGTACCTGGCCCGGTCCTTCGGCCGCAGCTGCGCCCAGGCCGGCTGGATCCGCGCAACCTCGTCGACGACCCCCTGAACCTCTGCCGGCGTGATCGTCGGCACGCTCCCGATCACCTCCCCGGTGGTCGGGCTCCGCGACTCGAGCAGATTCACGGAAATACCACCCTGCATGGCGCTCTCCATCGATTGAGCGTACCGCGAGGGGGGAGAACCTCAGCCCGCCCGACCCTTTTCCCCACATGTCCATCGCACCCGCGCCAAATGTGTCAAAAGACCGAATTTCAGAACCCGTTGGCTACCTTCGATCGGAGATGGAACCTGGCCGCGACGCATGGGATCTCCTCGAGCAAATCTGGCTGACCGACGGCCCCGGCCAGATCATCCTGCCGGTCGATCCGGTCGCGCTCGCCCGGAAAATCGGAATCGTGGTCCTCGACGACGATGAGCTGGATGCCGAGGTTTCCGTGATCCTGAGGAAGAAGCCAGGCTTCTGGGATCCCGAAATCCTCCTCAACCCGATCGTCACGATCGACCGGCGGCGCTTCATCTGCGCCCACGCGATCGGGCACTACAGTCGCAACATCGAGCTGCACAGGGACGGCGCGTGGGAGTTCGTAGACGGCCGGGACTTCTTCGCCGTGGACGACGACCCCGAGGAGTCCTACGCAACCGAGTTCGCGGCTGAACTGGTGATGCCGCGAGAGGTCCTGAGAGCCCTCGATGATGGCGCGAGCGTGGCCTCGCTTGCAGCTCGCTTTGGCGTCAGCGGGGACGTAATGAGTGCCCGCCTCGCTCGGATCGGGTGGCGGCGATGACGCAGGAGTCAAGCGAGGATCTCGACTTCCGTTTGGCGATGAAGCGCATCGTCTTTCGCGCCGAGTCCGCTCGGGCAGCCAAGCTCGAGGCCGAGGCGGACATACTCGGCGAGCGGGTCGCCACCGAGAAGGAGAACCGGAAGCTTCGGTTCGGCATCGCGATCGCCGCGCTGATCCTCATGGCGCTCCAGGTTCTCGCCGCCAACGGGATCTTCGCCTGGTACGGCGTGGCTGCCGGGTGGGCGGTGCTTTCTTCGGCCGTCACCGCCTGGATGGGGACGACGGTGATCGAGGTGGTCAGCGTCGTCCTCGTGGTCGTCAACTACCTCTTCCCGGGTGAACGACGGAAGTACGCCTAGGGCGGCGCTCATACTGGTGCGATGAGCGACCAGCTCTTCGACACGGGGGACGCGGCGGGCGGCGATGCGGCGGAAGAGATTCCGCCGAACGCGCCGTTGGCGGTGCGGATGCGGCCGCGGACGCTCGACGAGGTGGTCGGGCAGGAGCACATCGTCGGCGCCGGGTCGGCGCTGCGGGCGGCGATCGAATCGGGGCGACCGCATTCGGCGATCCTCTACGGGCCGCCCGGGGCGGGGAAGACGACGCTGGCGCGGATCGCGGCGCGGATGTCCGACGGTGCCTTCGAGGAGGAGTCCGCCGTCAACGCGGGCAAAGCCGAGATCCGCGGGGTGATCGAGCGAGCGCGAGAGCGCCGCCGCTCCGGCCGCTCCACCGTTCTGTTCCTCGACGAGATCCACCGCTTCAACAAGGCCCAGCAGGACGCGCTCCTGCCCGCGGTCGAGGAAGGGCTGCTGACGCTGATCGGCGCGACCACCGAGAACCCCTACTTCGAGGTCAACGGCGCCCTGCTTTCCCGCAGCCAGGTCTACGAGCTCGAGCCGCTCTCGGCCGCCGAGGTCGAAGAGCTCCTGCGCCGCGCCCTCGCCGACCCCGAGCGCGGCGTCGCCGATCCACCGCCGGTCGCCGATGAGGCGCTGGCGATGCTCGCCGAGCGCAGCGGCGGCGACGCCCGCACCGCGCTCTCGGGACTCGAGCGGGCGGCCGAGCGTGCCGCCGGCAAGGAGGTCGACGTCGCCGCGATCGAGGACGCCCTGCAGCGCCGCGCGATCGACTACGACCGCCAGGGCGACCGCCACTACGACTTCATCTCCGCCTGGATCAAGTCGACCCGCGGCTCCGACGTCGACGCCTCGCTCTACTACCTCGCGGTGATGCTCGAGGGCGGGGAGGACCCCCGCTTTCTCGCCCGCCGCATGGTCATCCTCGCCTCCGAGGACATCGGCAACGCCGACCCGATGGCGCTGCTCGTCGCCGACGCCGCCGCCCGCGCCGTCGACCGCGTCGGCCTCCCCGAGTGCGCGCTGAACCTCAGCCAGGCGGCGATCTACCTCGCCCTCGCGCCGAAGTCGAACGCGGCGACGACGGCGATCGGCACCGCCCGCGAGGAGGTCCGCCGGCACGGCGCCCAGACCCCGCCCGACTACCTGCGCGACGCCCATTACCCGGGCGCCCAGGCGCTCGGCCGCGGCCAGGGCTACCAGTACGCCCACGATCATCCGGGCAACGTCGCCCCCCAGCAATACCTCCCCGACCCCCTCGTCGGCCGCGAGTTTTACGAGCCGACCGGCAACGGCCGTGAGAAGGCTTTCGGCGAGCGCCTCGCCGAGCTTCGCAAGCGCCTCGGCAAGCCCTGAACGGAGCGCAACTTCTCGCCCGCACCGGGTTTTCTATGTGCGGCTTTCCAGATTTGCCAGGGAGAGCCGCAACACCGGCCGGAGGCTCGGACTGGGGGCTTCCGGCCGGGAAATGAACAGGGGGGAGAGGGCGCCTGAGTTCCTAGACTCGGCGCCCTCTCTGTTTTTCCACCCGGCCGCCGCTTCGCATCTCGTATCGTCTGGCTATGGCGGCAGGCGACACGGAGGCTTCCCCGAAGGCGAAGAAGCTGCGGCTCGGCGGCATGGCCCTGCGCAACGGGCTGCTCGTACACGGCCCGACCCACTGGGCCGCCGCGGTCCGCCGCCCCGACGGCTCGATCGAAGTCGCCTCCGAACGCAAACCGGAGCTCGTCCCCGGCCTGGTCGCCAAAGTCCCAGGCCTGCGCGGCCCGATCAAACTCGCCGAGTCGATGTTGGTGCTGCCGCTGGTGCGTAAGCGCATGCGCGCCGCGCGCATGCCGTTCGAGGACAAGCGCGTCCTCGGCGCGACCGCCGCCACCCTCGCCCTCTCCAGTCTGCTGCGCCGCAATCGTCCCGCGACCGCGGCCCGCGAGGGCGTGATCCAGGCGATCGGCGTCATCCCCGCGGTCATCGCCCTCACCGACCGCGACCTCGCTGCCTACCACGGCGCCGAGCACAAGGCGATCGCCGCCTACGAGCAGGGCGTCGAGGATGTCGCCTCGGTCCCCAAAGAGCACGACCGCTGCGGTTCCAACCTGATCGTGCCGATGATGCTGCTCTCCGCCGCCGGGACGATCCTGCTCGAGCGCCTCGTCGACAAGCCTTCCAACCTCACCCGCACGCTGGTCGGCCTGGCGGGCGCCTCGCTCGCGGTCGAGGCCTTCGCCTGGTCGGACCGCCACCATGGCGAGCCGCTCGCCGAGGCCTTCCACGCCCCCGGCCGCGAGATCCAGCGCCTGCTGGCGACCAAAGAGCCGAGCCCCGAGCAGCTCGAGGTCAGCCTCGCCGCGATGGCCGAGATCCTGCGGGCCGAGCCCGCCCCATAGACTCCGCGGCGTGTTCGGACGGATCGACCACATGGGTGTGGCAGTCGAGGATCTCGACGCCGCGATCGCCCTCTACGAGAAGAGCTTCGAGATGGAGCTCGTCCACCGCGAGACGGTCGATTCGCAGGGCGTCGAGGCAGTCCTGCTCGATGTCGGCGACGGGCACGTCGAGCTGCTCGCGCCGCTCGGGCCCGACACCGCGGTCGGCAAATTCCTCGCCCGCAACGGACAGGGACTGCACCACGTCGCCTACGCGGTCGACGACATCGACGCCGAGCTGCCGCGCCTCGCCGCCGCCGGGATCGAGCTGATCGACAGCGCCCCGCGGGTCGGCATCCGCGAGAGCCGCGTCGCCTTCCTTCACCCCCGCTCGACCGGCGGGGTCCTCACCGAGATCGTCGAACCAGCGAAAGGGCACTGATGGCAGAGGCACAACGAGTCGAGATCGGCTTCGAAGGTGGCCAGGTGATCCAGGCTCGCCTGGGGGACGACGACCTCAAGGACCTGCGCAAGCAGCTCGAGAAGGGCGGCTGGCACGACCTCCACACCGAGGACGGCGTGATTTCCCTCTACCTCGGCAAGGTCGCATTCCTGCGCGTCGCCTCGAACGACCACCGCGTCGGCTTCGGCTCGGTCGATTGAGCCGCTCGTGAAGGTCGAAGGCACGGACTTCGCCGTCGTCTTCGTCACCGACTTCGCGCGCGCGGCCGACTTCTACGGCGGCGTGCTCGGGCTCGAGCGCTCCAAGGAGTACGGGAAAATCCCAGGTGGCGAGTTCGAGACCGGCAACCTCACGCTGCAGATTCTTGACGCCGCCGCGATCGGCCGCGAGTTCGAACCGAGCGGAAGCCCGATCGCCCTACGTGTCGACGACGTCGAAGCCGCGCGGGCCGAGCTCACGGGAGCGGGAGTCGAGTTCCTCGGCGAGACGATGGACTCCGGCGTCTGCCTTCAGGCGCCCTTCAAGGACCCGGACGGAAACGTCCTGATCCTGCACCGACGATACGCGCCGCCTGACGCTTAGTCGGCGCAGACGACGTCGATGCTGGGGTCCTGGCCCTCCATCGCGCGGGCCAAGAGGTCGCCGAGCCTCTCGCGATCGGCGGTGTCGAGATTGGAGAGCACCTCGCCTTCGAGCGTCTCCAATTTCGCCTCGGCCTTCTCCAGCGCCTTCACGCCGGCCGCCGTGATCACGACGATGTGACGACGGCGGTCCTGCGGATCGCGCTGCCGTTCGACGTAGCCATGGTCGTCGAGCTCGTTCAGCAGCAGCACGCAGTTGTTCGGATCGACCATCAGCGTCGC
>JAOPZF010000026.1 GCA_025964255.1 Solirubrobacterales bacterium
AGCGCGTCGGTCTCGGGGACCGCGGCGGGGCGTATCCGTCGCAGCTCTCCGGCGGCCAGCAGCAGCGCGTGGCGATCGCCCGCGCGCTGGCGATGGACCCGAAGCTCATGCTGTTCGACGAGCCCACCTCCGCGCTCGATCCCGAGCTCGTGGGCGACGTCCTCGACGTCATGCGCGACCTCGCGAAGGCCGGCATGACGATGGTCGTCGTCACCCACGAGATCGGCTTCGCCCGCGAGGTCGGCGACAAGGTGGTCTTCATGGACGGTGGCGTCGTCGTCGAGCAAGGCGAACCGAAAGCGGTCCTCGACAACCCCCGCGAGGAGCGCACCCAGAAGTTCCTCGGCCTCGTCCTAGAGCGGTAAATTCCCCCCTCGCGGCGAGTACCGCGCTACCTTCTGCCGGATGATCGACGAGGCAACGATCGCAGAGGCAGGCCGCCGGATCGGCGCCGCCGCTCCGGAAGGATCCCGCGTGATCCTCTTCGGCTCCTACGCCCGCGGCGAGGCGAACTCCCATAGTGACGTCGACATCCTTGTGATCGAGCCCAAGGTCGAGAGCGCGACCGAAGAGTCGGTTCGTCTCTATCGAACCCTGAAAGATCTGAGGATCCCGATCGACGTCCTCGTCGTCGATGAAGCCAAAGCGCGCAGGCGTGCAAAGGTCAAAGGAACGGTCGTCGAGCGTGCCCTCAGAGAGGGACGCGACCTCGGGGCGCCACCTCACGATCAGATGTCTGCGCGGTTACTTCTGCGCGCATAGCGTGGGTTTCTAACCCGGCAGATTCCTGACCGCTCGGATCTGCCCCTGAGACGCCGAAAATCAAGCGTCGCAAGGACGCAGGGAGGCGGACAAGGGGAGCGCACTCAAGTGCGTGACCCGCAGGCCGCCGACCGAGGACACAGCGAGGCGCCGATTTGCAGGCGTCTCAGGCGCCGCCGGCCATGGCCGGGAGAATCACAACGTTGTCGCCGTCTTTGACGGCGGTCTCGAGGCCTTGGAGCACTCGCACGTCCTCGTCGTTCAGGTAGACGTTGACGTAGCGGTTGAGCTCGCCCTCGGCGTCGAAGAGCTGGGCGGAGGTGTCGGGGTGCGCCTCGGTCAGGGAGCGCAGGACCTCGCCGACGTTCGACCCGGAGGCCTCGACCTCGGGGGAGCCGCCGGTTTTCGGGCGCAGGACTGGAGGGATTCGAACGGTCGCCATCGGGCGGGGATCCTAGTCGAGTCGGGGACCGCTTAGCGGTCCCCACCCGCGCCGGCGCAGAAGAGGTCGTAGTCCGGGAACTGGCCCATCTCCGACTCCGGGATCTCCGGCGCGTTGTCGCCACAGATCGGGCAGTCGGGATCGCGGCGGACCTTGAGCTCGGTGAAGCTGGTGCTGAGCGCCTCGTACAGAAGCAGGCGGCCGATCAGCGGCTGGCCTTTGCCAAGGATCAGCTTGATCACCTCGTTGGCCTGCAGCGTCCCCATCGTCCCGGCCATCACGCCGAGCACGCCGTTCTCGGAGCAGCTCGGGGCCAGCTCGGCCGGCGGCGGGGTCGGGAAGAGGCAGCGGTAGCAAGGGCCCTCATGGGGCATGAAGGTCGAGATCTGCCCGTCGAAGCCGAGGATCGAGGCCGAGACGACCGGCTTGTTCTGCCGCACCGACGCGTCGTTCAGCAGGTACCGGGTGGGGAAGTTGTCGGCGCCGTCGACGATGATGTCGTAGTCGTCCATGATCCCGAGGATGTTGCTCGCGTCGAGGCGACCGTTGTGCTCGATCACGTTGACGTCGGGGTTCAGCCCTTCGATGAAGATTCGCGCCGAAGCGGTCTTCGCCATGCCGATGCGCTCGGTGTTGTGGATCACCTGGCGCTGCAGGTTGGAGGCGTCGACCACGTCGTCGTCGATGAGGCCGATCGTGCCGACACCCGCCGCCGCGAGGTAGAGCGCGGTCGGCGCGCCGAGGCCACCGGCGCCGAGTAGCAGCACCTTCGCGTTCAGCAGCTTCAGCTGGCCGTCGACGCCGACCTCGGGGAGCAGGGTGTGACGGGAGTAGCGCTCGCGCTGCTCGGGGGTCATGCCGGAGGCCGAGACGACCGGCAGCCCCTGCTCCTGCCAGAGCAGGATCCCGCCGCCGACGGAGGCGACGTTGGTGTACCCCATCGCATGCATCTGCGCGGTGGCGGTGCCGGAGCGGTTGCCCGAGCGGCAGTAGACGATCGTGCGCGCGGACTTGTCGGACGCGACGGTCTCGATCTGGTCGGCGAGCATCGCCGGCGGCACCAGCTTGCCACCCTCGAGGTGGGCCTCCTGGTACTCGTGCGGCTCACGGGTGTCGATCAGGACGACGTCGCCGCCCTTGATCTCCTCCGCGGCCTCGAAGGGTTCGATCTCCTCGATGACCTGCGTCTGCTCGGTTCCTGCACCAGTCGCCATTTCAAAATCCCCTAATTCGGATCAGCTTTACTTCAAAAAGTATAGCGACCTGGCGGCGCCTGTGTGAACCGTGGCACAGAGCCAAAAAAACGCCGCGGCCGCCCCCAGGCGACCGCGGCGAGACATAGGTCACCGGACGAGACCTAGCCCTTCGGGATTGCGCTCCCTACAGCGAGGGGCGCATCTGACGAAGCCTGCGGACCCGCTCCTCGATCGGCGGGTGGGTGGAGAAGAGGCCGGCGATGCCCTTGCCCTTGAACGGGCGCACGATGTAGAGCGGCTCGGCCGCCTGGTTCACCTGCATCGGGATCGATTCGGCGCCCGACTCGAGGCGCAGCAGCGCGCTCGCCAGCGACTCCGGGTTGCCGCACAGTTCGGCCCCTCCGGCGTCGGCCGCGTACTCGCGCTGACGCGAGATCGCCAGCTGGATGATGCTCGCGGCGATCGGCGCCAGGATCACCATGCCGAGCGCGGCGACGAGGCCGAGCGGCGAGTTGTCATCGTCACCGAACCAGAGCAGCATGTAGGCGACGTAGGTGATCGCCGTGCCGATCGCCGAGGCGACCGACTGGATCAGGATGTCGCGATTGCGGACGTGCGTGAGCTCGTGGCCGAGCACGCCGCGCAGCTCGTCCTCGGAGAGGAGTTTCGTGATGCCGCGGGTGACCGCGACGGCCGAATGTTTCGGGTTACGACCGGTGGCGAAGGCGTTCGGCTGATCGCTCGGGATCATGTAGAGGCGCGGCATCGGCAGCCCGGCGCGCGTCGTCAGTTCGCGCATGATCTGGTAGAGGCGCGGCGCTTCCGACTCTTCGATCGGTTTCGCGCGGGCCGAGGCCAGGGCCAGTTTGTCGCTGAAGAAATAGGAACCCGCGTTGATGACGAGGGCGATGATCAGGAAGAGGCCCGCGCCTTGGGCGCCGCCGACGAGCGCGCCGATCACGACCAGCAGGCCACCGAGGGAGGCGAGCAGGATCGTGGTTCGCAGCGTTGCGCTGAAGGTCGACTGTTTGGTGGTTTTCATTGCTCAGGTGCTCCTCGTGGAGGAATGTGGTCGACGGAGTATTGCGACGGACGAGCGGGTTGAACATAGGGGGTGGCCCCTGCCTTGCTCCGGGCGAGTCCCTATGGAGCGGCGAGGGTGACCCTTCGCTCACGAACTGCGGGAGGTTCGCTCAGGGTCACCCTCGCCCCTCCCGCCTAGGCTTGCGGGAGTGCGACGGAGGTCTCTCTTCACTCAAGTGCTGGTCGTCAACGCGGTGCTGCTGGGGGCCGTGGGGATCGTCGCGGGATTGGTCGCCGGGCTCTCGGCCGGGGAGATCGCCGCGATCGCGGCGCTGGCGGTGGTCGCGGGGGCGATCGCCAACGGGATCTTGCTGCGGCGTCGCTTCGCCCCGCTCGAGGACCTGATCGAGGAGATGGAGCGGGTCGACCTGACCAGGCCGGGGTCCCTCCTCCCCACCAGGATCGACGGCATCGGCGAGACCGAGGAGGTCGAGCGGATCGAGCTCGCATTCCTGCGGATGATGCGGCGACTCGAAGCTGAGCGGCGGCGGGCCGGGTCGGCGGCGCTGGCGGCCCAGGAGGAGGAGCGGGCGCGGGTCGCGCGCGACCTCCACGACGAGGTCAACCAGTCGCTGACCGGGCTGCTGCTGCGGCTGGAGGCGGCGCGTGAGGCGGCGCCGCCGGAGCTCGAGGCGGAGCTCGCCGCGACCAAAGCGCTCGCCAACCAGGCGATGCGCGAGCTCCTCGACCTCGCCCGCAACCTCCGCCCCACCGCGCTCGACGACCTCGGCCTGGCGGCGGCGATCGCGGGGCTGGTCGAGCGCCTCGGCGCCGGCGAGGTCGACGCGGCGATCGAGATCGAGGGCGACTTCTCCGACCTCGGCGACGACGCCCAGCTGGTCGTCTACCGGGTCGCCCAGGAGGCGCTCGCCAACGCCGCCCGTCACTCCGGCGCCGAGCACGTCGCCGTGACCCTGCGCCACGGGCCCGAGGAGGTCGAGCTGACCGTCCTCGACGACGGCCGCGGCTTCGCCTTCGACGCGGCCGACCGCGGCCTCGGCATCGGCGGCATGAGAGAGCGCGCCCTCTTGGTCGACGGCGAGCTGACGCTCGAGTCACGCCCCGGCGCCGGCACCACCGTCCGCCTCACCATTCCCTCAGGTTGATGGGCCGAAAACCCGTCAGATAGTCCGGTTTTCGGCCCGTCAACGAAGATGTCCTTATGAGGGTGCTGATCGCGGATGACCATGGGATCGTGCGGTCGGGGCTGCGGCTGCTGCTCGAACGCCAGCCGGACATCGAGGTCGTCGCCGAGGCGGCGGACGGGGCCGAGGCGCGTGACCTGGCGATCCGCGAGCGGCCCGACCTGGCGATCCTCGACGTGAAAATGCCGAACCTGACCGGGCTGCAGGCGACGCGGGAGATCAAGCGGCAGGCGCCCGACGTGCAGGTGCTGATCCTCTCGATGCACGACGACGAGCGCTACCTCTTCGAGGCGCTGAAAGCGGGTGCCTCCGGCTACGTGCTGAAGGCGCAGGCCGACACCGACCTGCTGGCGGCGATCCGCGCGGTCGAGCGCGGCGAGCCGTTCCTCACCCCCGAGGCGCAGCGGACGCTGATCAAGGACGTGCTCGAGCGCGGCTCCTGGAGCGAGGAGGAACTGACCCCGCGCGAGGAGGAAGTGGTGAAGCTGGTCGCCGAGGCGAACACGACGAAACAGATCGCCGAGCTGCTCCACCTCTCGGAGAAGACGGTCGAGAACCACCGCGCCAACGCGATGCGCAAGCTGGGAATGCGCGATCGGGTCGAGTTGGTGCGCTACGCGATCCGCCGCGGTCTGATCGAGCCGTAAGCGGGCGCGCGGACCAAAACCGACCAGTTCAGTAGGATTTCGTCTTGATGTTGTTCTCGACCAAAGCTGAGTACGGCGTGCGCTTGATGATCGAGCTCGGTCGTCAGCCCGGGTCAACCCCGGTCTCGCTGAATTCAGTCGCAGAGGCAGAGCGCTTGCCGCTCTCCTATCTGGAGCACCTGGTCGCGAAACTGCGCAAGGCCGGCCTCGTCACCTCGACCCGCGGCGCCCATGGTGGGTATCGACTCGCCAAGCCCGCCGCGGAGATCACGATGGACGCGGTCGTCCAGGCACTCGAAGGGCAGATTGCCCCGATGGAGTGCTTCCACGAGACGCCCGAGGGCCGCGTGCTTTGTTCGCACGAGGCAGACCTCGTCGGCGATCGCGGCTGCGCGACCAAGTTGCTGTGGACGCGAGTCCAGAACGGCGTCAACAAGGCCCTCGCGGGAACCACGCTGGCCGAGCTGGTCGAGTTTTCGACCCCGCATGCGCCCCCCGTCTCGACGGGGCGGAGCAAGGCAGCGGTCGTCAGCGCCCTGTGAGGGCCACCCGAAACTTCCGAAAGACCCCAGAAACGGAGCACAATGGCTGAGCTGGAGATTCGCAACCTGCACGTGCAGATCGAGGACAAAAAGATCCTCAAAGGCCTCGACCTCGACGTCGAGAAGGGCCGCGTCCACGCCCTGATGGGGCCGAACGGCTCGGGCAAGTCGACGCTCGCCAACGTGATCATGGGCCACCCCGCCTACGAGGTCACCGAGGGGTCGATCACCTTCAAGGGCGAGGACATCACCGAGGCCGCGCCCGAGGACCGCTCGCAGGCCGGCCTCTTCATGGCCTTCCAGTACCCGGTCGCGATCCCCGGCGTCTCCGTCTCCAAGTACCTGCGGATGATCATCAACGCCCAGCGCGAGGCGCGCGGCGAGGCCCAGATCAAGATCAAAGATTTCGCCAAGACCGCGCAAGAGGCGATGGAGCTGGCGAACATCCCGAAAGACTTCTCCAGTCGCTACCTCAACGACGGTTTCTCCGGCGGCGAGAAGAAGCGGATGGAGCTGCTGCAGCTGGCGCTGCTGCGGCCGGAGATCGCGGTGCTCGACGAGACCGACTCGGGCCTCGACATCGACGCGCTGCGCACCGTCGCCGACGGCGTCAACAAGTTCAGCGGCCCCGACATGGGCGTGCTCATCATCACCCACTACCAGCGGATCCTCAGCATGGTGAAACCCGATCAGGTCTCGATCATGTTCGAGGGTCGGATCGTCAAGGAAGGCGGCCCCGAGCTGGTCGGCGTCCTCGAGGAGAAAGGCTACGGCTGGATCCGTGAGGAGGTCGGGGCGGGCGCTGCCGCCTAGCCCCTCGGCCATGGAGCAGGCGACCGCCAACAGCCCGGCGAGCGGCGCGACCGACTCGGGCGCGTTCCCGATCGAGCAGGTCCGCGCCCAGTTCCCGACGCTTGAGCGCGAGGTCAACGGAGTCCCGCTCGACTACCTCGACAGCGGCGCCTCCTCGCAGCGGGTGCTCGCCTCGATCGAGGCGGTCGCCGACTACGAGCGCAACCACCACTCCAATGTCCACCGCGGGTCCCACACCCTTTCGGCCGAGGCGACGGAGCTGTACGAGGGGGCACGCGACACCGTCGCCCGCCACCTCGGCGCCGCCGACCGTCGCGAGGTCGTCTTCGTCCGCAACGCGACCGAGGCGCTGAACCTCGTCGCCCGCGCCTGGGGCGACGCGAACGTCGGCGCCGGCGACCGGATCCTGCTGACCGAGATGGAGCACCACTCGAACCTGGTGCCCTGGCAGCAGCTCGCCGAGCGGGTCGGGGCGAAGGTGGAATTCGCGCCGATCGACGACGACGGCCTGCTCGATATGGACGCGCTGCGGATCTTCCTCGAACGCGGCCCGAAGGTGCTCGCGCTCGCCCACGTCTCCAACGTCCTCGGCACCGAGAACCCGCTCGCCGAGATCAGCGCGATGGCCCACGAGGCCGGCGCGATCGTCGTCGCCGACGGCGCCCAAGGCGCGCCGAAGATGCCGGTCGACGTGGCTGCGCTCGGCGTCGACTTCTACGCGATCACCGGCCACAAGCTCTACGCGCCGACCGGGATCGGCGCCCTCTGGGGCAAGCTCGACCTACTGCGGGCGATGCCGCCCTTCCTCGGCGGCGGCTCGATGATCCGCAAGGTCACCCGCGAGGGGACGACCTACGCCGACGTGCCGGCCCGTTTCGAGGCGGGGACGCCGGCGATCGCCCAGGCGGTCGGGATGGCGGCCGCGATCGACTGGCTCGACACGACGCTCGGCATGGACGCGGTCCGCGGCCACGAGGAACGGGTCGCCGACTACACGCTGGCCCGCGTCGCCGAGGTCCCCGGCCTGAAAGTCTTCGGCCCGCCCCGCGGCGCCGGCCGGCTCGGCCCGGTCAGCTTCGAGATCGACGGCATCCACGCCCACGACGTCTCCGAGATCCTCGACCGTCACGGCATCGCCGTCCGCGCCGGCCACCACTGCGCCCAGGTGCTGATGGAGCGCCTCGGCATCACCGCCACCGCCCGCGCCAGCTTCGGCGTCTACACCACGACCGCGGAGATCGACCGCCTCGTCGACGGCCTCGAAGACGCCCGCCGCGTCTTCGGACTTTGACGGTTCGCTAGCCTCGAATCATGGACGAGCTCTACCGCGATCAGATCCTTGAGCACTACAAGCGGCCCCACAACTTCGGGGTCGTCGACAGTGCCGACCTCGAGTTCGAGGACACCAACCCCTTCTGCGGCGACGAGCAGCACGTGACGATCAAGCTCGACGGCGACGACAAGGTCGCCGAGATCGCCTTCGAGGGCAAAGGCTGCGCGATATCCACCGCGGCCACCTCGCTGCTGACCGACGAGCTCACCGGCATGAGCCGCGAAGAGCTGCTGCGGCTGCCCAAGGACTACGTGCTGGAGCTGCTCGGGATCGACATCTCGGCGACGCGGATGAAGTGCGCGATGCTCGGCCTGAAGATCGTCAAGTCTGCCGCCCTCGGCCAGCCGGCCGAATGGGAGGACGAGGGCGAGACCGGCAGCCCGGCCGAAGCGGCAGCTCTCTAGTCGGGGAGCTTGATCACGGCAAAGATGCCGGGGTCGGCATTCGGCTCGGTGACCACGGCGAAGCG
>JAOPZF010000027.1 GCA_025964255.1 Solirubrobacterales bacterium
GGATATAAATTTATATTCGGGTAACGTTTGCACCGATGGATGCAGCGGTTAGATCGAGACTGTCGCGGGGCGACCGGATGGAGCAGACGCTCGGGGTCGCTCACGGGCTGTTTGCCGAGCGGGGCTATGCCGAGGTGACGATGGATGAGATCGCGGCCGCGGTCGGGGTGACGAAGCCGCTGCTCTACAACTACTTCGGCAACAAGGAGCGGCTCTACATCGCCTGCATGGAGCGGGCCGGTGACTCGCTGACCGCTACCGTCGGCGAGGCGATCGCCGGGACCGCCAGCCCGGGCGACGCGCTCGGCGCCGGGGTCCGCGCCTTCTTCGGCTTCCTCGACTCCGACCGCGCCGCCTGGGCGGTGCTCTTCGACGAGACGCTGCCGAACAGCGGCGAGGTCGCCGACCGCGTCGCCTCCTACCGCGGCCAGATCGTCGAGCTCGTCTCCGGGTCGCTCCTCGCCCAGCTGCCCGAGTCGCGCCGCGGCCGCGCCAAGGTCGAAATCGAGGCGCTCTCCGCCGCTCTCCTCGGCGCCGCCGAGGAGCTCGCCCGCTGGTGGCTGCGAACCGAGGCGATCAGCGCCGGCGAGGCGGCCGAGCTCCTGATCTCCACCGTCGAGCCGGGCATCCGCGCCCGCTCCCAGGCCGTCACCGACTCCCCCACTTCGCCCAAACCCGGGAAAGGACCCAGCAAGAAATGAACAGCGAGACCCGCAAGGTCGCCGTGATCGGCGGCAACCGGATCCCCTTCGCGCGCTCCGACAAGGAGTACGCGCACGCTACGAACCAGGACATGCTCACCGCCGCGCTCGATGGGCTGATCGACCGCTACGGCCTCGAGGGCGAGCGGCTCGGCGAGGTCGCCGGCGGTGCCGTGCTGAAGCACTCCCACGACCGCGACCTGACCCGCGAGAGCGTCCTCTCCACCCGCCTCGCCCCCGAGACGCCCGCCTACGACGTCCAGCAGGCCTGCGGCACCGGCCTCGAGACGGCGATCCTGGTCGCCAACAAGATCGCCCTCGGCCAGATCGACGTCGGCATCGCCTGCGGCGCCGACACCACCTCCGACGCGCCGATCGAGCTGAACGAAGAGCTCCGCGCGACGCTGCTCGACGCCAACCGCGAGCGCTCGACCTCGGGCAAACTGAAGACGCTGGCCCGCTTCCGCCCCGGCCACATCGTCCCCCGCGTCCCCCGCAACGAGGAGCCGCGCACCGGCCTCTCGATGGGCGAGCACACGGCGATCATGGCCAAGGAATGGGACATCGGCCGGGCCGAGCAGGACGAGCTCGCGGTCGCCTCGCACAAGAACCTCGCCGCCGCCTACGAGCGCGGCTTCCAGACCGACCTGATCACCCCGTACCTCGGCGTCGAGCGCGACGGCAACCTTCGTCCCGACTCCTCGGTAGAGAAACTGGCGAAACTGAAACCGGTCTTCGGCGGCCCCGACGGGACGATGACGGCGGCCAACTCGACGCCGCTCTCCGACGGCGCCTCGGCGGTGCTGCTCGCCTCCGAGGAGTGGGCGAAGGAACACGACCTCCCGGTGCTCGCCTACTTCAGCGAGGGCCAGGCCGCGGCCGTCGACCACGTCCACAAGAAGGAAGGCCTGCTGATGGCACCCGCCTACGCGATGCCGCTGATGCTCGACCGCGCCGGCCTCACCCTGCAGGACTTCGACGACTACGAGATTCACGAGGCCTTCGCCGCCCAGGTCCTCTGCACGCTGAAGGCCTGGGAAGACGCCGACTTCTGCAAAGAGAAGCTCGGCCGTGACAAACCGCTCGGCCCGATCGACCGGGCGAAGCTGAACGTCAACGGCGGCTCGCTCGCCGCCGCGCACCCGTTCGCGGCGACCGGTGGGCGGATCGTCGCCGGCCTCGCCAAACAGCTGCACGAAGACGGAAAAGGACGCGGCGTGATCTCGATCTGCGCCGCCGGCGGCCAGGGCGTCGTCGCGATCCTCGAGGCCCCGGAAGGAGCCAAGTAACTGATGCCTGATCGCTACTCACAGATCGTCAACGCGCCGGTCGTCTCGAGCGTCGCCAAGCAGGTCGGCCTCCCCCAGCCGGTCGACCTCGACCGCTTCCGACCCGGCAGCCCGGTTATCGCCGGGCCGGTGCTGAGCGGCGCCGCCCCCGGCGGCCGGCTCGAGCGTCCGCTGAAGAAGCTGCTCGACGACATCGGCGCCGAACGCGCCGGCGCCGAGGGCAAGGCCAAGGCGCTCGTCTTCGACGCCTCCGGGATCGCCGACTCGACCGAGCTGGTCGAGCTGCAGCGCTTCTTCTACCCCGCCGTCCCACGCCTGCGGAGCAGCGGGCGCGTCATCGTCCTCGGCACCACCCCGGCGCTCGCCGGCTCGGCCCGTGCCCACACCGCGCAGCGGGCGCTCGAGGGCTTCACCCGCTCGCTCGCCAAGGAGATCGGCGGCAAGGGCGCGACCGCGCAGCTTGTCTACGTCGAGCCCGGCGCCGAAGACCATCTCGACTCGACCCTGCGCTTCCTCCTCTCGCCGCGCTCGGCTTATGTCGACGGCCAGGTGATCCGCATCGGCAAGGGCGTCGCGCCGGCGCCAGAGATCGACTGGGACCTGCCGCTGTCGGGCAAGACGGCGCTGGTGACCGGCGCCTCGCGCGGGATCGGCGCGGCGATTGCCGCCACGCTCGGTCGCGACGGCGCCAAGGTCGTCGGCCTCGACGTGCCGCAGGCCGAGAACGAGCTGCGCGCCGTGGTCGAGGCGCTCGGCGGCGAAGCGCTCGCCCTCGACATCACCGCTGACGACGCGCCCGACCAGATCGCCGCGCACTTCTCCGGCGGCGTCGACATCGTCGTCCACAATGCCGGCGTCACCCGCGACCGCACGCTCGCGAAGATGCCCGAAGACCGCTGGGCGCAGCTGATGGAGATCAACCTCTCCTCCGAGGAGCGGATCGACGACGCCCTGCTGGACGCCAAACGCCTGAACCCGAACGGCCGCATCGTCTGCGTCTCCTCGATGTCGGGGATCGCGGGCAACTCGGGCCAGACCAACTACGCCGCCTCGAAGGCGGGCGTGATCGGAATGGTCGAATCGATGGCGCCGGAGCTGGCCAAACGCAAGGCGACGATCAATGCGGTCGCCCCGGGCTTCATCGAGACCAAGATGACTGCGGCGATGCCGATCGGCCCGCGCGAAGCCAGCCGCCGGCTCTCCTCGCTCTCCCAGGGGGGCCTGCCGGTCGACGTCGCCGAGACGATCGCCTGGTTCGCCTCCCCCGCCACCACGGGAGTCAACGGCAACGTCGTCCGCGTCTGCGGGCAGAGCCTGCTGGGGGCGTGACGGTGGCTGCCGGGGTCAAGACCAAGAAGCTGACGAGCGCGCCGAGCATCCTGCCGCTCTACGCCCGCGCCGCGCTGCCGTTGGTGCCAGGCGCATCGCGCCTGCCGTTCGTCCCGGGGGGCGGCGGCGAGATCCCGGCGGTGCGGCTCGAGCTCGACGGGGTCACTCCCGACCCGGCCGCGGTCGCCGCCTACGCCAAGGTCTGCGGCTTCGTCCTCCGCGACCACCTGCCGCCGACCTACCCCCACGTGCTCGCGTTCCCGCTGCACATGGCGCTGATGTCCGACGGCGATTTCCCGTTCGGCGCGGTCGGCCTCGTCCACGTCGCCAACAAGATCACCCAGCACCGGCGGATCGGGGTCGGCGAGGAGCTCTCGCTCCGGGTCGAGGCGTCGAAGGTCCAGCCGCACGCCAAAGGGAAGGCGTTCGACGTCGTCGCCGAGGTGCGGATCGGCCGCCAGATCGCCTGGGAGTCGACCAGCACCTTCCTGCGCCGCGGCAAGGGTGATCCGGGCGCCGCGCCCGCGGAGGCGTTCCCGATCGTCGACGAAGACGTCGCGGCGAGCGCCACCTGGACCCTCCCCGGCGACCTTGGCCGCCGCTACGCGGCCGTCTCCGGCGACCGCAACCCGATCCACATGCACGCGCTGACGGCGAAGCCGCTGGGGTTCCCGGCGGCGATCGCGCACGGGATGTGGACGAAGGCGCGAGCGCTGGCGGCGCTCGAGCCTCGCCTCCCCGACGCCTTCGAGACCGACGTCCGCTTCCGCCGCCCGATCCTCCTGCCGGCCAAGGTCGAATTCGCCACGTCGGACGAGGGCGAGGAGATCGACTTCACGGTGCGAGGCCACGGCAAGAAGCGCGACAACAGGCATCTGGACGGCCGGATCACCCCGGTCGCCGTCAAGACCAGTCCCAAAGGAAAGGCAAAGTGACTCCGACGACGATCGACAACAACCAGGGCGTGGCCGAACGCGCGATGGGCATCGGCCTGCGAGGGTTGAATTGGCTCGCGGGCTCCGACCTGCTCGACCGCATCCGCATCCGCAAAGGCGTGGAGCGGGCCCTCTTCCAGGGCACCAAACAGGGCTTCCGCACGGCGACCGCCGCCGGGCGCACCTTCAAGGCCGCCCAGCAGCTGGGCAAACCGGCGCGCCAGCCGCGCTCCAAGTCGAAGGGCCTTTTCGACGTCACCCCCGACGACGAGCAGCAGATGTTCCAGGAGGCGGGAAGCGCGTTCGCCGAGGAGAAGATCCGCCCGGCGGCCAAAGCGGCCGACGACGAGCGCAAGACCCCGGCCGAGGTGCTGGCGCAGGCGACCGAGCTCGGCGTCGCGATGCTCGGGGTCCCCGCGGAGCTCGGCGGGGTGATGGAAGAAGGGGCGGCGACGACCAGCGTGCTGATCGGCGAGGCGCTCGCCCACGGCGACATGGGGATCGCCTACGCGGCGCTCGCCCCCGGCGCGGTCGCCACCGCGATCGGGCTCTGGGGCTCGGCCGAGCAGGAGGCGACCTACCTTCCCTCCTTCACCGGCGAGGACGTCCCTGCGGCGGCGCTGGCGATGATCGAGCCGCGGCCGCTGTTCGACCCGCTGAAGCTCGAGACGAAGGCGAAGCGCGACGGCGACGACTGGATGCTTGACGGCGCCAAGTCGCTGATCGCCCGCGCCACCGAGTGCGAGCTCTTCCTCGTCGCCGCGGAGGCCGAGGGCATCGGCCCGGCGCTGTTCGTCGTCGAGTCCGGCACCAAAGGTCTCTCGATCGAGGACGAGCCGGCGATGGGCCTCCGCCCCGCCGCGACCGGGAAGCTGATCCTCGAGGGCGCGCGCGTCCCGAGCACCGCGATCCTCGGCGAGGGCAAGCGCACCGACTACGTCGAGTGCGTCAACCGGGCGCGGATCGCCTGGAGCTCGCTCGCGGTCGGCACCGCGCAGGCGATCCTCGACTACGTGATCCCTTACGTCAACGACCGCCAGGCTTTCGGCGAACCGGTGTCCAACCGGCAGGGCGTCGCCTTCCCGGTCTCCGACATCGGCATCGAGTCGAGCGGCATGCGCCTCACCACCTACCGAGCGGCGAGCCGCGCCGACCGCGGTGAGGACTTCGCCCGCGAGGCAGCCATCGCCCGCCGGCTCTGCGCCCAGAAGGGGATGAAGATCGGCTCCGACGGCGTCCAGCTGCTCGGCGGCCACGGCTTCGTCAAGGAGCACCCGGTCGAGCGCTGGTACCGGGACCTGCGATCCGCGGGCGTGATGGAGGGCGCCCTGCTCGTCTAGCGGACGCGACGAGCGAAAGGAGACACCATGATCAATCTCGAGATCCCGAAGAAATACAAGCCCCTCGCCCAGCAGGCCAACCAGGTCGCGACCGAGGTGTTCCGCCCGATCTCCCGCAAGTACGACGAGGCCGAGCACGCCTACCCGAAAGAGCTCGACATGCTGGCGTCGCTGATCGACGGCATGAACGAGGGCTCCGACATGGGCGGCGCCGGTGCCGCCGGCGTGCGCCGCTCCGCCAACGGGTCGGACCCAGGCGAGAACCGCAACGGCTCCAACCTCTCCACCGTGCTCGGCATCATCGAGCTCTGCTGGGGCGACGTCGGCCTGCTGCTCTCGATGCCGCGCCAGGGCCTCGGCAACTCGGCGATCGCCAGCGTGGCGACCGAGGAGCAGCTCGAGCACTACGGCGGCAAGTGGGCCGCGATGGCGATCACCGAGCCCGAAGCGGGCTCCGACTCGGCCGCGATCCGCACCACCGCGGAGCTGGACGGCGACGAGTACGTCTTGAACGGCGAGAAGATCTTCGTCACCTCGGGCGACCGGGCCGACCTGATCGTCGTCTGGGCGACCCTCGACCGCAGTGCCGGCCGCGCCGCGATCAAGTCGTTCATCGTCGAGCGAGACAACCCCGGCCTCAAGCTGGACCGGCTCGAGCACAAGCTCGGGATCCGCGCCTCCGACACCGCCAACTTCACCCTGCAGGACTGCCGGGTGCCGAAGGAGGCGCTGCTCGGAAATCCCGACGTCAATGTCGAGAAAGGCTTCGCGGGAGCGATGCAGACCTTCGACAACACGCGGCCCTTGGTGGCGGCGATGGCGGTCGGGGTGACGCGGGCGGCGCTCGAGGAGACTCGCCGGCAGCTCTCCTCGGCGGGGGTCGAGGTCGACTACGACACCCCGGCCCTCTCCCAGTCCGCGGCGGCGGCCCGCTTCCTCGAGATGGAGTCCGACTACGAGGCGTCCTACCTGCTCACCCTGCAGGCGGCGTGGATGGCCGACAACTCGAAGCCGAACTCCCTTCAGGCCTCGATGGCGAAGGCTAAGGCGGGGCGCACCTGCGTCGACGTCACCCTCGGCTGCGTCGAGCTCTGCGGCGCCGTCGGCCTCGGCGAGACCGAGCTCCTCGAGAAGTGGGCCCGCGACGCGAAGATCCTCGACATCTTCGAGGGCACCCAGCAGATCCAGCTGCTGATCATCGCCCGCCAGCTCCTCGGCAAGAACTCGAGCGAACTCCGCTAGCCGCAAACGCGGCACACCCCTACGTTGATGGGCCGAAAACTCCACTCAGTCTTGAGTTTTCGGCCCGTCGACGTGGGGGTGGGACTGAGGCTGCACGGAATCCGAAAGACTTCCGCCCGTGAACATCATCGATGACCTGATGGAGCGGTCGCCGGCTTCGCGGCTGGGAATCGTCGAGGTGGACGCGGAGGCGCGGGGGCGCAGATGGCACTTCGGCGAAATGGTCGCCACCTCGGCGGGGCTGTCGGGGGCGTTCGCGGCGCGCGGGGTGAAGCGGGGCGACGTGGTGATGACGCTGGTCGGGAATCGGATCGAGTGGGTGCTGACGCTGCTCGCCTGCTGGAGGATGGGCGCGGTGGCGCTGCCCTGCAACACGCAGCTGCGGCGCAAGGACCTGGAGCTGCGGGTCGCGGCCTCGAACCCAGCGCTCTGCGTCGGCGAGGAACGGCTGCTCGGGGAGCTGCCTGACGGCGTCCCGGTGATGACGATGGCCGACATCGCCTACGTGCTCGACGAGGACCAGCCGCACGAGACGCCGGCCGCGGTCGCCGACATGGCCGCCGAGGACCCGGCGCTGATCGTCTTCACCTCCGGCACGACCGGCGACCCGCGTGGCGTCGTCCACGCCTACCGCTACTTGTTCGGGCAGCAGGTGCAGGCAGAGCACTGGTTCGGCTCGCGCCGCGGCGACCTCGCCTGGTGCACGACCGCCACCGGCTGGTCGAAGTCCGCCCGCAACGTCTTCCTCGCCCCGTGGCTGACCGGCGCCGCGGCGGTGATCCACGACGGCCGCTTCGACCCCGAGGAGCGGCTCGACCTCGCCGAGGCGCTCGGCGTCAACGTCCTCTGCCAGGCGCCGACCGAGTACCGGATGCTGGCCCGCCGAACCGCTCTGCGCCCCCTCCCCGCCCTGCGCCGGATGGTCTCCGCGGGCGAGCCGCTCGACCCCGAGACGATCGCCGCCTGGCAGGCCGCGACGGGCCTCGAGCCCGCCGACGGCTACGGCCAGACCGAGACCGGCCAAGTGACCGCCAACCTCGTCGGCGAGGCGGTCAAACCGGGTTCGATGGGCGTGCCGCTCCCCGGCATCGAGGTGCGGATCGAGGACGGCGAGCTGCAACTGCGCGCCGCCTCCTCCCCCACCTTCTTCAGCCGCTACCTCGACGACGAGCGGTTCGAGGGCGAGTGGTGGCCGACCGGTGACCTGGTCACCAAAGACGACGAGGGGTTCCTCTTCTTCGACGGGCGCAACGACGACATCATCAGCTCCTCCGGCTACCGGATCGGCCCGACCGAGGTCGAGGCGGCGCTCCTCTCCCACCCCGCCGTCGCCGACGCCGCCGCGGTCGCCGCCCCGGACCCCGAACGCGGCAGCGTCGTCCGCGCGATCGTCGTCCTCCGCGACGGCGAGCCGAGCGCCGAGCTGGTCCAGGAGCTGAAAGACCACTGCCGCGCCCAGACCGCGCCCTACAAGGCGCCCCGCATCGTCGACTTCGTCGACGAGCTGCCGAAGACGACCAGCGGCAAGGTCAAACGCGCCCAGCTCCGGAAGAGCGTCTGACAAGAAATGCCAAAGCATTTACTGAGCAGCAGCCAGCAAGTCATCGACAGTTTGCTTGAACTGGGTGAGTCGCTTTTCTATACGTCAGAGCCGGAGTGGCGGCTCGAACCGGGAACCGCTGCCATCGACGTCGCGTGGTTAAGGCGACCGGGCGATGGCGTGCCACTCATAGCCTTTGAGGTTGAGACGACGGCGAGCGGCGGTATCGCAGCGAACGCGATGAAGGTGCTCGGAAAGAGATCGGATCAGCTCCGTAAGCCACTACATCTTTTCCACATCGTTGTCAGTGGGGGATTGAACTCCGATCGCCCGATAGATGCCGCAACGGTCTTCGGAGCACACAACTACTCGATTCACCTCTTCGAAGACGACAGAGAGCCGCTCGAGCTTCTGGAGAACATCCTGCAGGTTCATAGTCGCGTGTCTGATCGGGTCGACGGCGCCCGGCTTCTGTCGGTGATCGCCAAGCCCCCATGGCCACAGCCACTGCTTAACCACGTAGCGAACTACGCAAAGTCAATCAATCTCGTGGGAATAACTGAGAGATGCTTGGTACAGCTTTCTAAGGCTGATCCGAACCGCTTTCTGCCTCTGCTCTCCAATCGACTCGACGAGATCTGGCGCGCTCAACTCGACGAAGGACACGAACCTCCCGACCTCTTTCTGGAGCCCTTGCAGCCAAGAGAGGATGAATACGGGTCTTATATGGCCTCCGTCGCCTGCGAACCCATTGAGTTGGGTTTGATCGGCGCACTGAGACCCGAGGTGGGATCGAAGGCCTTTGACATCCTCCAACGCTGGCAGGAAATCAACCACATCGGCGACAAAGTCGGACCGTTCACGGGCTCAGGAACCCAGTGGACCCAGTACGAGATCGAACACTTGGGATACATGTGGGGTCTTGTCGCCGCCTTGCTTTTCGACGTACCCGGGGCCGCCAGATGGTGCGCCGAACAGCCAGCAACACTACTTGCCGAATTGCGGGAGACTGATGCTGGAGAGGTTCTACTCCTAGCTGTCTGGGTCCTTCATATCGCTGGCGCCGCGAAGGCGACAGATATCTACGAAGTTGTGCGAGATCGAGTTGAGCGAGCCGGCGGAGTTTCCGCCTTGTGGATAGCCCGACCTGAACCTGGGAACCCAGGAGAAGATGGTGACTGGTCGCAGGTCTTTGGCGAGGATTCGACAGCACCCTCGATCGACGAGTTGTCCGCCTTGGTGAAGGATGCTGGCTTCACCTCAGTCGACCCTGTCGGCCTTGGTTTGAGTGCGCTCTTAGAGGATCCAGCGCTGTTCCCCGATCTAGGCGCGCTCCTGGCTGCCACCCTCGAGGGAATTCGCACCGCTGACGCTGACGGCTAGGTCGTTTCGAACAGCGCTTCCTCGACGCTCACCGGCGGGCCGAGGTGGTACCCCTGAGCCATGTCGACGCCGTAGGCGCGCAGCATCTGCGCGGTCGCCTCGTCCTCGACGAACTCGGCGATCGTCTGCTTGCCGAGCCCCCGGGCGATACCGACGATCGCTTGCACGGTGAGCTGGTCGGCGTCGTTTTCGGGCAGGTCGCGGACGAATGAGCCGTCGATCTTGATCACGTCGAAGGGGAAGCGCTTCAGGTACTCGAAGGGGCCGAAGCCGGAGCCGTAGTCGTCGATCGCGACTTCGCAGCCAAACTCGGTCAGCCGGTCGGCGAAGCTCGCCGCCACCTCGAGGTCCTCGATCCGCGCGGTCTGGGTGATCTCGAAGGTGCAGCGCGCCGGGTCGCCGTCGCCTTCGTCGAGCCGCCGCTCGATGTACTCGAGCACCGAGATGTCGGTCAGCGAGGCGCCCGAGAGGTTGACGTGGAGGGACACCGGATGGCCCGCTCGCTCGCGCTCGCCGAGCAGGTCGAGCGCCTGGCCGACGACCCAGCGGTCGAGCTCCTGGATCATCCCCGAGCGCTCGGCGACGCCGATGAAGCTCCTGGCAGGCAGTAGCTCGCCCGACTCGCCGCGCATCCGCAGCAGCAGCTCGAAGCGCTGGACCACACCGTCACTGAGGCTCTGGATCGGCTGCGTCGCCAGGCTGAGCCGGTTCTGCGTGATGGCGTTACGGATCTTCGCGCTGGTCGTCATCCTGCGCGATTCGGACTGGCTCGCCTCGACCGGCGTCTCGAAGAGAGAGGTCCGGTTGCGCCCCTCTGCCTTGGCCCGGTACATCGCCTGGTCGGCCGCCGCCAGCACCGCCTCCGCGCCGCCGTCTGATTCGGCGCCGAACATCGTGATTCCGACGCTGATCGTCGCCCCGGCCAGGTCCGGTTCATTGACGAAGTCGTCGGCGACCTGCACCCGCAGGTCTTCGCCGAGCTGCAATGCCCCCTCGACGTCCGACTGCGGCATAAGCACCGCGAACTCGTCGCCGGAGAGGCGGGCGACGATATCGGTGGCGCGGACCCGGTCCCGCAGCATCGTCGCGACCCGCCGGATCAGGTTGTCTCCCTGCTGGTGGCCGAGCTTGTCGTTGACCTCCTTCAGCCCGTCGACGTCGATCACCATCACCGCGCCGCGGCCGCCGTAGCGGGCGGCGAAGTTCACGTAGGTGTCGAGGCGGGTACGGAATGCGCGCCGATTCAGCAGCGCCGTCAGCGGATCGTGATCGGCGAGATAGCGCAGCTCGGTCTCGGTTTTCTGGGCCGCTTCGAGCGCGTCGAGGACGACCTGACGGTCCGCCGGCTCCAATTTCGCCAGCACTGCCTGTAGGGAGGCGTCCCGTCTGCCGCTGTTATCCACACCCACTGAACGTCCGAAGGTAGCCGAACTTGCTGCCGGCGGCGATGAATTAGTCTCAAATCAATGGCCAATCGGCTCGCTCGCGAGACCAGTCCCTATCTCCTACAGCACGCGGAGAACCCGGTCGACTGGTTCCCGTGGGGCGAGGAGGCGCTCGGGCGGGCGCGCGCGGAGGACCTGCCGATCCTGCTCTCGGTCGGCTATTCGGCCTGCCACTGGTGCCACGTGATGGAGCGCGAGTCCTTCGAGGACCCCGACACCGCGGCGTACATGAACGCCAATTTCGTCCCGATCAAGGTCGACCGCGAGGAGCGGCCCGACGTCGACGCGATCTACATGGAGGCGGTCCAGGCCTTCACCGGCCAGGGCGGCTGGCCGATGACCGTGTTCCTCGACCCCGAGGCAGTTCCCTTCTACGGCGGCACCTACTTCCCGCCCGACGACTCGCGCGGGATGCCGAGCTTCCGCATGGTGATGGAAGCGGTGCTCGAGGCCTACCGCGGCCAGCGCGACGAGATCCGCGAGCGGGCCGCGACGATGGTCGGCCGGCTCGAGGCGCTGGCGAAGATCGACCCGGGCTTGGCGCCCGGGCCCGAGCAGCTGGCGGAGGCGGTGACGACGCTGCTCTCCCACGCCGACCCGGCGAACGGCGGCTTCGGGCGCGCGCCGAAGTTCCCGCCGAGCGATTCCCTGGAGCTGCTGCTCTCCCGGCGGACCGGCCTGGAGCACGTCGAACGCACCCTCGACGCGATGCTCGCCGGCGGCATCTACGACCAGGTCGGTGGCGGCTTCGCCCGCTACGCGGTCGACTCAGCCTGGCTCGTCCCCCACTTCGAGAAGATGCTCTACGACAACGCCCTGCTCGCACGCGCTTACCTGCACGGCTGGCAGGTGCTCGGGCACGAGCGCTACCGGCGGGTCTGCGAAGAGACGCTCGACTGGCTGCTGCGGGAGATGCGCGGACCCGAGGGCGGCTTCTACTCCGCCTACGACGCCGACTCCGAGGGCGAGGAGGGCAAGTTCTACGTCTGGACGCCGGACGAGATGCGGGCGGTGCTGGAGAGTGCCGCGGCGGTCGGCGCTCGCGGGCCGGACGCCGAGCCCGCCCCGCTGGATACCGACGCGATCCTCGCCTACTACGGCGTCACCGAGACGGGCAACTTCGAGGGCAAGAACATCCTCCACCTCGCCGATGGCGCCGCCGCGCCCGCGCCCGCCGGCCTCGACGCCGCCCGCGCCGTGCTGCTCG
>JAOPZF010000055.1 GCA_025964255.1 Solirubrobacterales bacterium
CCGAGAAGGTGACGATCATCGCCAAGGCGAACAGCATCGCCGTCGATTTCGTGTGGATTTTGCCGAAATAGAGCGTTCCCAGCCAGGAGAAGATCTTGATCCCGGTCGGCACCGCGATCAGCAGCGTGGTGAACATCATCGGCACGCGCAGCCAGGAGAACATCCCCGCGACGAACATGTGGTGCGCCCAGACCGAGTAGCTGAGCACGACGATCCCGATCAGCGCCAATGCCATCAATCGGTAACCGAAGATCGGTTTACGAGAGTGCACGGATATGACCTCGGAGATGATCCCGAAGCCGGGCAAGATCATGATGTAGACCGCCGGGTGTGAGTAGAACCAGAAGATGTGCTGGTAGCTGATCACGTCGCCACCGGCACCGAACTGGAAGAAGTTCGTGTGCATCAGGCGGTCGAACAGGACCATGAACTGGACGCCCGAGATGAACGGCGTCGCGGCGACCACGAGCAGCGAGGTCGAGAGGTTCGCCCAGACCAGCAGCGGCATCCGCCAGAAAGTCATCCCGGGCGCACGCATGGTGATGATCGTGACCAGGAAGTTGAGCGCGGTGAAGATCGATGAGAAGCCGGCCAGCTGGACGCCGACGTTGAAGAACGACTGGCCTAACGGGGCCCCGGTCGATAGCGGCGCGTAACCCGTCCAACCAGCGTCGAAAGCCCCGCCCGGCGCGAGGAACGAGGCGAGGAAGACGATGCCCGCCATCGGCAGCATCCAGTAGCTCAGCGCGTTGAGGCGCGGGAAGGCCATGTCCGGTGCGCCGATCATCAGCGGCAGGACGTAGTTCGCGATGCCGGCGAACATCGGGATGATGAAGACGAAGATCATCAGCACCGCGTGGGTCGAGAAGAGGCTGTTGAAGGTGCCGGCGCTGACGATCTGGGTGCCCGGCTGCGCGAGCTCGGCCCGGATCAGCATCGCCATCATCCCGCCGATCAGGAAGAAGATGAACGAGGTGACGATGTACTGGATGCCGATGACCTTGTGGTCGGTGTTGACCTTGAAGTAGTCCTTCCAGGTGTGCGCCCCGTGCGACGAGTGATCGTCAGGGATCGTCGGCAGGCCGAGGCCCCAGCGGATCCAGTAGTCGAAGCAACCGATCCCGGCGAGGAAGCCGAGCGGCGCGGTGATCAGCGGCACGATGACCTGCGGGTAGCCGGTCTGTTCACTCTGGAAGGCGGAAAGGCCCGAAATCGAGCGCAGGAGCACGACGAGACCGAAGCCGAACGCCGCCGCGGCGACCGTGCAGAGGACCGCGCGATACCAACCGGGTCGAGTGAACGATGCAACCATTACTTCGCCTCCATTATTCCGCATCCACCCTTTCGAGCGGTTCCGGATTCGTCTCCGTGTCCTGTTTCACTGACACCATCAGCGGCGTGGGCACTTTTTCCGTGATGCCGTTGACCCATTTGTCAAAGGCTTTTTCCGACTGGACGATCACTTTGGCGCGCATCGAGGAGTGGCCGAAGCCGCAGAGTTCGGTGCAGATCAGCTGATAGGTCCCGGTCTTGGTCGGGGTGACGACGATGGTCGTCGTGATCCCCGGGACGTTGTCTTTCTTGATCCGCCACTGGGGAACCCAGAAGGCGTGGATCACATCCTGCGAGTGCATTTTGAAGACGATCTGGCGGTTCACCGGGACGTGGAGGACGCCCTGTGAGTAGGCATATTCTTTGCCCGGATACCCGAACGACCACGCGTATTGCTGGGAGAAGACGTCCACGGTCATTTCGTGGCCGGTCCGTTCTTCGATTTCGTTGAGCGTTTTCCAGCTCCAGCCACCGCAGAAGAGGACGATGATCGTCGGGATGACCGTCCACATGATCTCCAGGCGGGTATTGCCGTGGATCGGCTCACCGTCGGACTCGTCACCCGGTTTCGCGCGGAAGGTGAGCAGCGCGTAGCCCAGGGCGACGACGACGACCGCGAAGACGATCGACGACAGCACGATCATGATGTTCAGCAGGTTGTCGATTTTCGGCGCGGCGGTCGAATCCTCCGCTCCGTCCCAGTTGAAGGACAGCATGATCGCCGCGAGGATCGCCGCGAGCGCGACGACCGCGGCGGCCATCTTGGCTATGGGGAGGCGGTTCGAGAACAACGCGGGCGGCATTCTATTGAAGCTGCGGCGGGACGCTTTGCCAGGTCAAGTCGCGCTCGGCACTAAGGCGCCGGGATCGGCAACCCATCTAGGTTTCCGGCCGCTGCGTCGAGCACTCCACGGGCCACTCCCTCCCAGCTCCAGACGCGCGCGACGGTGTCGACGAGCGTCGCTCGGGACTCGGCGCGCGTCACCTCGGGCAACTCGAGCCAGCGGTCGAGCCGGTCGGCCATCGCCTGGACCGCGTCGGGCTCGATCGGGAACGACGTCAGTGGCGCGACCGCGGCCGGTTGGTCGGCGGAGAGGCGTTCGGATACCTCGAGCATCCCCGAGTGGCCGGCGGAGACGGGCAGCGTGCCGGCGGAGGCGGCCTCGACCGCGACCATCCCGAACGCCTCGGGGAAGGTCGAGGGCATCACCAGGGCCTCGGCGTGCGGCAGCAGGGCGGCGACCTCGTCGTGCTCGAGTCGTCCCAGCCACTCGACCGAGCCGGCGGCGGCGCGGGCTGCCTCGGCGTAGCCCGGCGGCGGGTCGGCGAGGAAGGCGGAGAGGATCGGCAGCGGCTTCTCCTCTCCCCCCTCGAGCCCCCAGCCGGCCGCGGCGACGGCGCGGGCGGCCTCGAGGTCGCCGCGGTCGAGCGCCGTCCGCAGGCGGCGCAGGCCGTCCTCATAGGCGCCGAAGCCCGCCACCTGGAGCCGCACGTCCGGGTGCTTGGCGCGGACCAGCGGCCACGCGGCGAGAAGCAGGTCGACCCCCTTGGAGACGATCAGCTTGCCGACGAAGACGACCAGCGGGTCACGCGCCGCCTCGATCGGAGCGAACTCCTCGACGTCGACCCCGGGCGGGCCGAGCCGCGTCTTAGCCTCGAGGCCGAGCAGATCGGGGAGCGCCGCCCAGAGCGATTCGCCGGTGTGGGCCGAGCCGACCAGGACACCCTGGGCCGCCTCCATGCCCTCATAGGCATAAGGAAGGAAGCGCGGATGCGGTTTGACCGTGTACTCGAGCGCCGAGCCGTGGATCTTCGCCGCGAATGGAGCGATGTCGGCGCGGGAAAGGATCGCCGGGCCCATCACCAGGTGGTTGGCGAGCGCGGCGTCGATACCCCCCGCTTCGGCGGCGACTTCCTGCACCGCGGCGACGTTGGCGTCGAGGTAGCGATCGAGCTCGGCCTCGGTCATCTCGGGGAAGGTCTTGACCTCGAAGCCCGGATACGGATCCTTGACGTAGACCGGCAGGAGGACGTCGATGTCCGGGTTGTGGATCTGGACGCCGGGGATCTTCACCTCGCGGTCCTGGCAGACCAGGTGGACCTCGTGACCCAGCCGGGCCAGTGCCGGAGCCAGATTCACGTTGTAGATGTTGCTGCCGGTGCCGCGCAGCATGTATCCGTGGAAGATGAGGACGCGCATGTTGTTCCGCGCAAGCTATTAGTCTTGGCGGCGATGAACAGTAAGCAGCTCTACCGCATGCGCGCCCCGGCCTCCGGCCGCGAGGCGATCGCCCCCGCCGAACCGGGCCAGATCTACCGTGATCGCGAGACCGGCGAGGAGATGTTCCCCGTCGCCAAGGTCCTGCCGCTGGCGCCCTCGTCCTCGTCGCTGCCCCGCAGCCCCGAGAACCTCCGGGCCTGCCGCCG
>JAOPZF010000070.1 GCA_025964255.1 Solirubrobacterales bacterium
GAGACCGCCGGTGAACGGGAGCGCTTTTTCGCCGAGTGCGAGAGGCTTGCCGGCGTGGAGGCGCCCACCGACACGGAGACCGGAGCGGTGCAGGCGTGATCCCGGGCATCTCGATCCTCGAGGCACCTTCGGCGCTCGGCCACGTGCCGGAACACCGCGGCGTGGAAAAGGCGCCTGCGCGCCTACTCGAGGAGGGGATCGCGGAGGGACTCGGCGCCGTTGCCGCGGGCCGGGTCGAGGCGACCGGTTACTCGGCGGCGCGCGACCCGCAGACCCAGGTGATGAACGTAGAGCCGCTGGTCGAATACTCCTCGCGGCTCGCCGACGCGGTGGGGGAGATCGTCGACGCCGAGCGCTTCGCCCTCGTCCTCGGTGGCGACTGCTCGATCCTCCTCGGCACGATGCTCGGGTTGCGCCGGCGCGGACGCTTCGGCCTCCTCTACATCGACGGCCACGCCGACTACTGGCAGCCGGAGCGCACCACGATCGACGGCGCCGCCTCCGCGTCGGACCTCGCTTTCGCCACCGGTCGTGGCCCCGCGGTCCTCACCGAGCTCGAGGGCCGGGTGCCGGTGGTCGAGCCGCGCGACGTCGTCGTCTTCGGCAACCGCGACCGCGCCGAGCGCAGCGAGGGCGGCTGCCAGCCGCTCCCCGAGGAGATGGGCGTCATCGCGCGCGAGCGCGTCCGCTCCCTCGGTGTCGACGCGGCGATGGCGGAAGCCCTCTCCCTCCTGCAGCGCCGAGGCGAGGAGGAACTCGACGGCTTCTGGATCCACGTCGACGCCGACGTGCTCGACGGGGCGTGCATGTCCGCGGTCGATGACCCGAGCCCCGACGGCCTTATCTGGGGCGAACTGGCGGCGGCGCTCGGGATGGCGATCGGCTCCGGCCTCGCGGTCGGCCTGCAGATCACGATCTACAACCCGGACTTCGACGAGACCGGTGCCAACGGCCGCGGCCTCGCCACGACGATCAACACCGTCCTCTCCGAGTTCACCTGAGGATCGAGCGGGCGAGTTCGCGGTTTCGGCCGCATAGCGAACCAAACTGCGAACTCACCCGAGGGTCAGGCGGTGGCGCCGCTCTCCGGGTCGCTGCCGGCGATCTCGTCGCCGAGCGCCTTGGCCGAGCCGAAGACCCGGCCGCGCAGGTTCTCGCTGACCGTCAGGGCGACCGCGGTTCCGGCGGCGGTGACGACGAGGAGGCCGAGCACCGCGTTGCGGCCTTTGTGGGACGGCTTGCGCCGGCCGGACGCGAGCGCCGCGGTGCCCTCGTCGATCGCCTTGATCGCCGACTCGACCTGCTTGCGCAGCTTGCGGTCGCGTGACGGCTTGACCCGCCGCTTGCGCGCGCGGTCGTACGCGTCGTGCAACTTCTCGACGCCTTCCTGCAGATTTTCGCGGGCGTAGGTGTTGTCAATCAGCTCTTCGGCGAGCGGCTTGACCTTCTTGGGGATATCGGTGGGGGTGGGAGCCATGTCCCTTCGGGTACCCGCCAAGATGCGCGAGTGAACTCTGAACCCCGGCTCGGCCTGCTCGCCTTCGGCGACTCGATCACCAACGGCGGCGGCGAGCTGCAGTGGGGCGTGGCGCTGCAGTCGTGGACGCAGTGGACCGCGCGGGCGCTCGGGCTTGCGCTCACGAACTTCGCTGTCGACGGGGCGCGGGTCGCGGACGTCGCGGGCGCGCAACTGGCGGCGGCGCGCGAGCGCAGCGCCCACCCCGACGCCCGCTACGACCTCGGCGCTCTCCACATCGGCGTCAACGACGTCCGGTCACCCGACTGGGATCCCGACGCGTTCGCTGTGGACCTGCGTACGGTTCTCACCTACCTCGCCGAAAGGTGCGACCGCATCGTCGTCCTGACCATCCCGCTCGACCTGGGACGCCCCCGCGCCGGCGCCAAGGTCGAGGTCGCCAACACAACGATCGAGGCGGCGGCGCACGACGTTGGCGCCACGATCGTCGACCTGCGCGGCTTCCGCGGCCGCCGCGTTCTGATGCCCGACCACGTCCACCCAACGGCCCTTGGCCAGATCGCCATCGCCGAAAGGGTCGTCGAGGCACTGGCCCACGAGGGCATGCCCGTCTTCATCCCGCGACTACGTCAAGGGGACGGGGATGACCCCCGAACGAACCTCCCCGCTGTTCGTGAGGGAGGGGGTCATCCCCGTCCCCTTGTCACCTACGAGACCACCAGAACGAACCGCCTCCGCGGCGACCTCACCTACGCCTACCGCCACGCGAAGGTGTCAGCCCGCAGCGCCCGACTCCGCCTCCTCGACCGCTAACCAGGGAGGCGGTTCGCTTCGGCGGTCGCGTCGCGCAGGCGCTTCGCCAGCTCGGGGGTCAGGGCACCCTCGTCCATGCGCCAGGTCCAGTTCTGGGGGCCGACGGTGCCGGGGGTGTTCATGCGGGCCTCGCTCCCGAGGCCGAGGATGTCTTGCATCTGGACCATGCAGGTGCGGCAGCGGGAGGACATCGTCAGGCGGACGAGCGACCACCAGGGCTCAGGCTCCTCGACGCCGACGCGGGCGATCTCACTTTCGAACTCCTCGAGGGAGGCGCCGCTCAGCGTCTCGATCCAACCGCGGGCGGTATCGCCGTCGTGGGTGCCGGTGTAGACGACGTCGTTCTCCTCGTGGCGCTCGAGTTTGTAAGGACTCCGCGGCTGGCTCGGGTCGAAGGCGAACTGCATCACCGCCATGCCCGGGAGCGAGAGTTCGCGGCGCAGGCGTTCGACCGGCTCGGTGATCTCGCCGAGGTTCTCGGCGATCAATGGCACGTCGCCGAGCTGCCCGCCGATCGCGTCGAAGAGCGCCCGCCCGGGGCCGCGTTTCCAGTGGCCGCCGCGCGCGTCTTTGTCGCCGAGGGGCACCGACCAGTAGGCGACGAAGCCGCGGAAGTGGTCGATCCGCGAGAGGTCGACGAGCTGGGAGGTGCGCCGCAGCCGCTCGACCCACCAGCGGTACCTGCGCCGGCGCAGCGCCGGCCAGTCGTAGAGCGGGTTGCCCCAGAGCTGGCCCGCGTCGGTGAACTGGTCGGGCGGGACGCCGGCCTGGACGCCGGTCTGGAAGAGCTCCGGATGGGCGCGGTGGTCGGCGCCGTCCTCGGCGACGTAGATCGGCAGGTCGCCGATGATCCGCACGCCGCGCTCGGTCGCATAGAGGCGGAGCGCCGACCACTCGCGGTCGAAGCGCACCTGATCCGCGCCCGCGCCGTCGCCAGCGTAGGCCTCCCAGTCGGGCAGCCAGTAGGCCTCGCGCTCACGCAGCGCGTCGAGTTCCGCCGCGCTCACCGGCGCGTCGGGCTCGGCAAGCAGCGTCGCCGATCCGGCGAACGCCGACGGCGCCTTATATGGGGAGCCGCCCTCGCCGACCGGCCCGAGCGGCAGCATCTGCCACCAGCTCTGGCCCGCTTCGGCGAGCCAATCGACGAAGGCGAAGGCCTCCTCGCCGAGCCGCCCGCCGGGCAGCGAGGTGGGATGCAACTGCACTCCGCTCGCCCGCGGCAGGGGGTTCGACCCCGAAGAACGGGTCATCGCAGATGAGAAAGATCGGTTATCGGAGTTACCAGTGGGTCGATTGTGGGGAAAGATGGAGTTCCTGATGCCAGTATCCGTTTTCAAGCGACTCACCCATCGCCTCGCTCAGGCGCTCGGCACCCTGTTCGGGGGGCTCTTCGGCATCGGAGCGACGACCTCGACGATCGTGCCGGACGACGGCGGCGCGGGGACGGCGGCCGAACCGACGGCAAGCGGCGCGAACGGGGACGGGCCCGGCGGCGCGGAGCCGACGCCCTCGGAGTCGACGACGGTCGAGGAGAAGGCCCATTTCGACCCGCCGCCGCGGATCCGCATCCTCGACGTCCAGCCCTCGGTCGACGGCGGGCGGTTCGACGTCAAGCGGACGCTGGGAGAGCCGGTCGTCGCCTCGGCCGAAGTCTTCCGCGACGGGCACGACCAGGTCCGCGCCGTGCTCCGCACCCGCCCGCCGGGCGGGGAGTGGGAGGAGACGCCGATGACCTGGGTCGATCGCGAGGTCGACGGCGACCGCTGGGTCGGCACCTTCACTCCGGACGTAGAAGGTGTCTGGACGTTCGAGGTCGGCGCCTTCACCGAGCGCTTCGCCACCTGGCACGACGAGGTCAGCCGCAAGCGCAATGCGCCCGGCGAAGAGGACCTCTCCAGCGAGGTCGCCGAAGGCGCGC
>JAOPZF010000097.1 GCA_025964255.1 Solirubrobacterales bacterium
GCACGTCAGTCCGCGGCGGAGAGGTACCCTGGAGACGATGAAGGAGCTACGCGGAATTTTCACGGCGATGGCGACGCCATTCGCCGAGTCCGGCGCCGTCGACAACGACGCCGGCCGACGACTGGCGACGCACCTGCTCGAACACGGTTCGAACGGGCTCGTGATCGCCGGCTCGACCGGCGAGTGCCCGACCCTGACCGACGGCGAGACGATCGAGCTTCTGCGCGCGGTGCGCAAGGAGGTCGGTGACGATGTCCTCCTGGTGGTCGGTACCGGGACCAACGACACCCGCCACTCCTGCGAACTGACCAAGATGGCGGCCGACGCGAGCGCCGACGCCTCGCTGGTCGTCGTGCCCTACTACAACAAGCCCAATCCGGCGGGTATCCGGGCCCACTTCGAAACGGTCGCCGCGGCCGTCCCGGACCAGCCGGTGATCATGTACAACATCCCCTCGCGGGTGATCGTCAACGCCGACACGGCGCTGCTCGGTGATCTGGCGGCGGTCGACAACATCGTCGCGGTCAAGCAGGCCAATGACGACGAACTCGGGCCGATCGAGGGTCTCGCGGTCCTCGCCGGCAACGACAACACCTTCCTGCGCGTGCTGGAGTTCGGCGGCGCGGGCGTGATCGGTGTCGCGACTCACGTCGTCGGCGAGCAGATGCGGGCGATGTGGGACGCCGCGCAGGACAACAACTTGGAGCGGGCGCGGGAGATCGACGCCGAACTGACCCCTGTGTACGAGGGCCTTTCGGTGACGACCAACCCGATTCCGCTGAAGGCCGCGCTCGAGATGCTCGGCCTCGCCCCTGACCGGCTGCGTCTGCCGCTGGTCTCCGCCGACCCCGATCAACGGGCAGCGGTACGGGCGGCACTGGAGGGCATTGGGCTCTCCGTCGCCGCCGGCTAAAAAAGAACTTCAAAGAGAAAGAGCTACGAAAGTGCCCAGTAAGACACTTCGAGTGCTGCCCCTAGGCGGCCTCGGCGAGATCGGCAAGAACATGACGGTCGTCGAATACGACGGCCGCATCATCATCGTCGACACCGGATTGATGTTCCCGACGGCGGAGATGCACGGCATCGACCTCGTCCTGCCCGACTTCGCCTACCTGCGCGAGCGCGCCGCCGACATCGAGGCGATCGTCCTCACCCACGGTCACGAGGACCACGTCGGCGCGCTGCCTTACGTGCTGCGCGAGATCGGCATCCCGCCGGTCATCTACGGCGGCATGCTGACGATCGGCATGGTCCGCTCCAAGCTCGACGAGCACAAGCTCGGCGACAAGACTCCGCTGCAGGAGCTGGCAGCGGGGGAGAAGGTGAAACGTGGGCCGTTCGAGCTGGAGCTCGTCCACATGACCCACTCGATCCCCGACATGCGCGGCGTGCTGATCACCACCGAGCTCGGCTCGATGCTGATGACCGGCGACTACAAGTTCGACCAGACCCCGGTCGACGGCCGCCCGGCCGATATCTCGCGCCTCGCCGAGATCGGCCGCGAAGGCCTGCTGCTGCTCGCCGGCGACTCGACCAACGCCGACCGCCCGGGCGTCGCCCCGTCGGAGTCGAGCGTCGGCCCAGGCCTGTTGAACCAGTTCGCGCAGTGCGAGGGACGAATCATCGTCACCTCGTTCGCGTCCAACATCCACCGCGTCCAGCAGGTGATCGACGCCGCCGTCGCGCTCGACCGTAAAGTCGCGCTGGTCGGCCGCTCGATGCGCAAGAACTTCAACATCGCCTCCAACCTCGGGATGACGCGGGCGCCGCAGGGAATCTTCATCCAGCCGCGGGAGATCGAGAACTTCCCCGACGAGAAAGTCGTCGTGATCTCCACCGGCAGCCAGGGCGAGCCGCTGTCGGCGCTGCGCCGGATGGCCAACAACGATCACCGTGACGTGCGGCTGCACAAGGGCGACACCGTCGTCTTCTCGGCCACGTCGGTGCCCGGCAACGAGCGCGCCGTCAACGAGACGATCGACCGCATCTACGAGATCGGGGCGAAGGTGATCACCGCCAAAGACGCGCCGATCCACGCCTCCGGCCACGGTTACCGTGAGGAACTGAAACTGATGCTGAACCTGACCAAGCCGCGCTACGTGCTGCCGGTCCACGGTGACTTCCAGCGGATCCGCCTGCACTCGGACCTGGCCGAATCGGTCGGGATCCCGGCGGAGAACATCTTCAAGGGCCGCAACGGCCTGCCGCTCGAAATCGACGAGAAAGGTGCCCGCTTCGGCGAGGACCAGAAAGTCGGCACGATGTACGTCGACGGCGTCAACATCGGCGATCCCGAAGACGCCGCGCTGCGCGACCGCCGCGACATCTCCGCCGACGGCATCTTCATCGTCGTCGTCACGGTCTCCGGCGACGACGGCTCGATCGTCGCCGACCCTGAGGTCATCCTCCGCGGCGTCCCCTTCCTCGATAAAGAGCAGAAACTGCTCGACGACCTCAAGGACCTGGTCGAAGACTCGCTCGAAGATGCCTCCGAGGCGGGCACCCGCGAGTCCGACCTGATCCAGGAGGACCTGCACGAAATCATCGGCAAGTTCGTCTGGCAGCGCCTCAAGCGCCGCCCCATGGTTCTGCCCGTAGTAATTCAGGTCTAGGCGCGCTTTGGCGCGACGTGCGCCAGCCTCGCAAGGACGCAGGGAAATGAGGCGAGGGGAGTGCACTCCAGTGCATGACCCGAACCGAATGACCGAGGACACCGCGAGGCGCCCGCACGTCGCGCCAAAAAAAAGCCCGCCGGGACAGTGTCTGGGGAGAATCCCGGCGGGCTAGTGTCTCGTCCACGGGGGAATCTACGCAGCGTGGATAAAGCGTCCCTAAAAGATTGAGGTTGAATGCTTTTTCTCGGCGCGGTCGCCTCCCGCGACCGGGATCCGGGCGCGGAAGAGGGCCCCACCGGAGGCCGATTCGGTCGCTTCGACGGTGCCGCCGTGGGAGGCCGCGACGGCGCTGACGATCGCCAGGCCGAGCCCGGTGCCGGTCCCACGAGCGGTGTCGGAGGGCCCTTCGCCGCGGACGAAGCGGTCGAAGATCTGGGACCGCATCGCGACCGGGATACCGGGCCCGTCGTCGGCGACTTCGACTACCGCGTCGTCGCCCTGCTCGGAGAGCCGCAGCTCGATCGTCGCGCCCTCCGGCGTGTGGCGGGCGGCGTTGTCGAGCAAATTGAGGATCATCCGGTGGAGCTCGTCGGCGCTGCCTTCGACCCGCAGCGGCTTCTCGTTGTCGATCTCGAAGTGGCGGCCGCCCATCAGCGGCGCCGCCTCTAGAGCCGCGTCGCCCGCGATTTCGGCCAGGTCGCAGCGTCCGTGGGGCGCGAGCCGACCCGCGTCGGCTCGCGCCAGCAGCAGGAGGTCGGAGACGAGCCGGCTCATCCGCCGTGAGGAGCGCAGCGCCGAATCGACCATCTCGCGGTCTTCGGCCTGTCCCGGCCCGCCAAGCGAGGCCTGCAGCAGCTCCAGGTTGGCGAGCACGCTGGTCAGCGGCGTACGCAGCTCGTGCGATGCGTCGGCGACGAACTCACGCTGCTGCTGCAGCGCCTGCTCGCGCTCGGAGCGCGCCCCGTCGAGCGAGCGGAGCATCTCCTCCAACGTCTTCGCCAGTTCGCCGACCTCGTCGTCGACCGGCGGGGCGGGCATGTGGCGTGAGGTGTCGCGCGTCTCGGAGACTTCCCGGGCGCTCGCGGTCAGCGCAGCGATCGGCCGCATCGCGCGGCTCGCGATCGCCACCCCGGCCAGCGCCGCCAGCAAGGTGCCGCCGAGGATCCCGAGCGCGACCAGTAACCAGATGCGGTCGATCGTCGCGTCGACGTGGGCGGTACTGCGGCCGTACTGGACGTAGCCGCTGCCGGAGACCACCGCGGTCTCGATCCGCATCCCGTTGCGCTCGACCGTCCCGGTTTCCTGCGGCGCCGGACCGAGGCCTCCGGCGTGGAACTGTCTGATCTCGGCGCCGGTCCGGTCGTAGACGCGAAGCTTCGCGTCCTCGGTGGCGACGTACGGCGCGAGGGATTCCGGGAACACTTCCGCTTCCCCGAGCGCCGAGTAGTAGATGTGGATTTCACGTTCCAGGCTTTCGACCGCCGTGCGCACCTCGTTGTTGAAGTCGTCGCGGACCCGGGTGGTGGCGATCTGGCCGATCGTGCCGCCGAAGATCAGCAGGATCACCAGCGTCAGACCAGAAGAGACCGAGGCCAGGCGCCAACGGACCGGCCAGGCGCGAGGATGCACGAGTCGCCGCGCCCAGGCCGCGGTGTTGCTGCGTGCGGAGGCGACCATCAGTCTTTGAGGACGTACCCCGCGCCGCGTTTGGTGTGGAGGAGGCGGGGCTCGCCGCCCGCCTCGAGCTTGCGTCGCAGGTTGGAGATGAAGACGTCGATCGTGTTCGTCGCGGCCATCGGGTCGTAGCCCCAGACTTCGTCGAGCAGGCGCTCGCGGGAGACGACCAGGCGCTCGTTGCGCATCAGGAACTCGAGCAGCTCGAACTCGCGGTTGGTGAGCTCGATTTCGCGCTCGCCGCGGTGGACCTCGCGGGTGTCGGGGTTCAGTTGCAGGTCGCCGACCTCGAGCGAGGCGGCGCCGCGCGGCGGCCGGCGACGCAGGAGGGCGCGGATCCGCGCCAGGAGCTCCTTGCGCTCGAAGGGCTTGACCAGATAGTCGTCGGCACCCGAGTCGAGGCCGGTGACGCGGTCCTCGGTCTCGGCCCGGGCGGTCAGCATCAGGATCGGCACGTCGCCCTCCATGCGGAGCCGGCGGCAGACCTCGATCCCGTCGAGCCCGGGCAGGCCGAGGTCGAGGACGACCAGGTCGGGGACGAAGCCGACGGCCACGTCGAGTGCCTCGACGCCGTCGGCGGAGGTGCGGACCTCGTAGCCCTCATTGCGCAGCGAGCGGCGCAGGACGTCGGCGATGTCGGCGTCGTCCTCGACGACGAGGACGCGGCCCCCTTGTTGGACCTCTGGGTCGGTGCTGAGCATGCAGCGATGTTAAAGGGGTTTGAGCGCGGTCGCCGCTCCTTTTATTGCGAATTTAGAGGGGGTTTGCGACCTGGACCCAAAGGCGTACAGGGGAAGCGTGATCGGTGTCGAAACCGGACCCGTGTTCGTTCGACAGAAGCGCTCCCCTGCCAGCAAACCCAAAGGCAAAGCGAAAGCGAAAGCCAAACGAGGCAAAGCCGCCAAATCCCGCGGTGGAATCTCGCTGTTCGACGGCCTCGAGCAGCGCCATCTCGACTTCATCGGCCTGTTCCTCGTCGCGGCCGGGATCTACCTACTGTTCGTGCTCTTCTTCGGCTGGGAAGGCGGCAAGGTCGGCTATGGGATCGAAACGGCGCTCGAGTACCTGTTCGGCTCGGTCGGCGCGCGAATCTTCACCCTCCTGATGTTGGTCGCGGGCGGGATGCTGCTGACCGGCACCTCGGTCTCGGCGCTGGCACGGGGAATCGGCCACACCCTCCGGGCGATCTTCTTCGGCGGCGCCAAGGCGAGCGAAGCGACCGCGCGGACGGTGCGGCAGAGCTCGGAGGAGGTCAAACGGCGCAAACAGGCCCGCGACGAACGGACCGCCGAGACCAAGGCCGCCCAGACCGACGTGATGAAGGACTACCCGGAGGACGACGACGACTTCGAGCCGACCGTCGCCCTCGCCGAGGACCCGGAGGACGACGGAATCTTCGCTCCCGGGATCTTCGACTTCTCCGACGACGGCAAGGAGGAGGCTCAGACCGAAGAGACGCAGGCCCTGGCCGAGCCCGAGCCAGAGGTCGACCTTCCCGATCCCGAGCCGGTCCAACAGGTCTTCCCCGAGATCCGTGAGACGAAGTCCCCGGGCACGACCCCGCAGGGCAACCTCCGCGGCGTCACCACCTCCGAGGAGATCGACTACCAGCTGCCGTCCCCGCGCGTGCTCGAGCGCGGCAAAGGCGACAAGGGACCCGACCCCAAAGACCAGCAACTGACCGGCCGCAAGCTGATCGAAGCGCTCGGCCACTTCGGGGTCGAGGCGAAGATCGTCGGCGTCGTCAGCGGACCGCACGTCTCCTTGTACGAACTGCGCCTCGCTCCGGGCATCAAAGTCAAGAAAGTCACCGAGCTCTCCAACGACCTGGCCTACGCGCTGGCCTCGACCGACATCCGCATCCTCGCGCCGATCCCCGGCAAGCAGGCGGTCGGGGTCGAGGTGCCGAACGCGAAGCGCCGCATGGTCCGCCTCGGCGACATCTACGCCGGCCGGCCGCAGAAGGCATCGCCGCTGGTCGCCTGGCTCGGCAAGGGGATCGACGGCAACCCGGTCTGGACCGACATCGCGAAGATGCCGCATGTCCTCGTCGCCGGGACCACGGGCTCGGGCAAGAGCGCCTGCGTCAACGCTATGCTCTCCTCGATCCTGATGGGGGCATCGCCGAACGAAGTGCGCCTGGTGCTGGTCGACCCCAAGCAGGTGGAGCTCAACCACTACGAGAGCGTGCCGCACCTGCTGACGCCGGTGGTGACCTCGCCGCGGCTCGCCGCCAACGTGCTCGCCAACCTGATCGTCGAGATGGAGACCCGCTACGGCGTGATGTCGCAGGCGCGCGCCCGCAACCTCGAGGAGCTGAACCGGATCCGCCTCAAAGCCGGGGAGGCGCCGCTGCCGCACATCCTCTGCGTGATCGACGAGCTCGCGGACCTGATGATGGTCGCGCCCGCCGAAGTCGAGGACTCGATCATCCGCCTGGCGCAGAAGTCACGCGCCACCGGCATCCACCTTGTGCTGGCGACCCAGCGCCCCTCGACCGACATCATCACCGGCACGATCAAGGTCAACATCCCGAGCCGGATCGCCTTCTCGGTCTCCTCGCAGACCGACTCGCGGGTGATCCTCGACCAGGGCGGCGCCGAGTCGCTGCTCGGCATGGGGGACATGCTCTTCCGCAATGCCGGCAGCTCGAAGCTGGAGCGCGTGCAGGGGGCGTTCATCACCGAGGACGAGATCGCCAACATCACCAACCACTGGGCGCGGCAGGGCGAACCGGAGTTCGAGGAGGAACTGCTGGAGACGCCCGAGGGCGCCGACGACGGCAACGGGCGGGGGGAGGACGACATGGACCCCGACTCCGACGACCTGCTCGACGAGGCGATCCGCCTGGTCGTGCAGACCGAAACGGCTTCCGTCTCGATGATCCAGAGGCGCCTGCGGGTCGGTTACACGCGGGCCGGGCGGCTGATCGACATGCTCGAGCGGCGCGGCGTGATCTCCGGCTACGAGGGGTCGAAACCGCGCCAGGTACTGATCACGACGGCCGATCTGGCCCGGGTCATCGGTGGGCCGGGGTCCGGGAGCGGGGCGCAGACGCCTTCCCCGGTCGGGGCCGACGTCGACGGCGACGCTTCCTGACGGACGCGGTCCGGTAGTTTCGCCCCCGTGAAGGAGGGCGTAGTCAGAGCGGGGATCGTGGTCACCGGGACCGAGGTGATCACCGCTCGCATCACCGACATCAACGGTCCCTGGGTCTCAGAACAGCTGGCCGGGCTGGGGATCGAGGTCGCCCACATCATCGTCGTCGCCGACCGTCCCGACGACCTCGAGCACGCGCTGAGGTTCCTCGACGCCGAGGGGATGGACCTGATCATCACCAGCGGCGGCCTCGGGCCGACCGCGGACGACCTGACGGCGGAGGTCGTCGGGCGCTTCGCCGGGCGGGAGATGAAGCTGGACGTCGAGATGGAAGCGAAGATCGCCGCGATCCTGCGGCGGTTCGCCAAAACGCGCGCCTTCAAAGTCGACGAGGCGGCGGTGATGGACGCCAACCGCAAGCAGGCGATGGTCCCGGAGGGGGCGGAGGCGCTCGATCCGGTGGGGACCGCGCCGGGCCTGGTGGTGCCGTTCGGTGACGGTCCCGGACGCGTCGTGATCGTCCTGCCCGGGCCGCCGCGCGAGCTGCAGCCGATGTGGCCGGTGGCGCTGGCGACCGACGGGGTGAAGGCCGTGCTGGCCCAGACGACGCCGCTGCACGGGCTGACGATGCGGATGTTCGGCGTCCCCGAGTCGGAAATCGCCAAGAGCCTGCGTGAGATCGAGGACGACGACGGGGTCGACGTCGAGGCGGTCGAGGTGACGACCTGCCTGCGCCGCGGCGAGATCGAGATCGACGTGCGCTGGCGCGAGGAGACCGAGGCGGTGGCGATGGCGGTCCGCGACGGCCTCCAGCGGCGCCACCGGCGCGAGACCTTCAGCCTCGACGGGCAGACGATCGACGACCAGGTGGCGAAGCTGCTGAAGGGGCACCGGCTGGGACTGGCCGAGTCGTGCAGTGGGGGCCTCATGGCGGCGCGGATCACCAACGTTCCGGGAGCCTCGGACTACTTTGCCGGGAGCGCCGTCACCTACTCCTACGAGGCCAAAGAAGAGCTACTCGGGGTTCCGAAGGAGCTGATCGAGGAGTTCGGCGCGGTGTCGCCGCAGGTCGCCGAGGCGATGGCGAAGGGGGCGTTGGAGCGCTTCGACGCCGATGTCGCGGTCTCGATCACGGGGATTGCCGGGCCGGGAGGGGGTACCCAGGAGAAGCCGGTCGGCTACGTCTGCTTCAACGCGCGGCTCGCCGACGGCACCGTGATCGCCCGCGATCCGGTCATCCCAGGCGGCCGTTCCGACATCCGCGAACGCTCGGGCCTGGTCGCGATGCACCTGCTGCGGATCCTCCTCAGCGGTGACGACGCCGATTCGCCGGCCTAAATACCCAGAGAATTTGCAAAGCGGTGTTGAGCCGCGCGCATTTCACTCCTAGCTTGGCCTCATGGCAGAGACCAAGGGGAACAAACCGAGAAGGCAGCGCCTGTTCGTCGCGCTCGACCTGCCGGACAAGATCCGCGCCGGCGTCGCCGCGTGGGGGCGGGACGAGCTCGTCGATCCGGTCCTCAAGCCGGTGCGGCCCGAGTCGCTGCACGTGACGCTCGTCTTCCTCGGCCACCGCGGGGCGGCCGAGGTGGAAGCGATCGCCGACGTGTTGCGGGAGACCGAGTCCGAGATGGTGCTGTCGAAGCTCGAGGACCCGATCCCGATGCCGGGGCGCAAGCGGGCCTCGATGTTCGCCCTCCCGGCGCCTTCTCCGGCCACCGGCGACCTCCAGCGTGATCTGGTGGCCCGACTGGCCGAGGAAGGCCTGCACGAGCCCGAGGAGCGTAATTTCTGGCCCCACGTAACGGTCGCCCGGGTGCGATCGGAGGGGTCCGGATCGCGCCGTCCGGCGGCCGTCGCAAGATGGCCCGCGGAGCTTCCGAAGTCGCTCAAAGAGCCGTTCTATGGCGTCCGATTGACGCTTTACCGTTCTGTACTCCAGCCGGGGGGCTCCCAATACGTCCCGCTGGCCCAAGTCGAGCTGCCCAGAAGCGGGCAGCAGTGAGGTGATGATGAGATGGCGGAGAGAAAAGTGAGCTTGAAAGACGCCTCGGCGAAGGAGGCCAAAGCGAAGGACACCGCGCTTGAGGCGGCCGTCACCGGAATCAGACGCGAGTTCGGCGAGGGCTCGCTGATGCGCCTCGGCGACAAAGGCACGATCAAGGTCGATTCGATCCCGACCGGCTCGCTGGCCCTCGACCTGGCACTCGGGATAGGTGGAGTGCCGCGCGGCCGGATCGTCGAGATCTTCGGCCCCGAGTCCTCCGGAAAGACCACGCTGGTCAACCACATCATCGCCCAGGCCCAGGCCCGCGGCGGCGTCTGCGCCTTCATCGACACCGAGCACGCGATCGACCCGGTCTACTCGCGGGCGATCGGCGTCGACACCGACGAGCTGCTCGTCTCACAGCCGGACTACGGAGAGCAGGCGCTGCAGATCGCCGACCGGCTGATCGCCTCGGCGGCGGTCGACGTGGTCGCGATCGACTCGGTCGCGGCGCTGACCCCGAAAGCGGAGCTCGACGGCCAGATCGGCGACACCACGGTCGGCCTCCAGGCACGGCTGATGTCGCAGGCGCTGCGGAAACTCGCGGGGTCGCTCAACCGGACCAACACGGTCTGCATCTTCACCAACCAGATCCGCGAAAAGATCGGCGTCCAGTTCGGCTCGCCGGAGACCCAGCCGGGTGGCCGGGCGCTCAAGTTCTACGCGTCGCAGCGGCTCGACATCCGCCGCATCGAGACCCTCAAGGAAGGGACCGAAGCGGTCGGCAACCGGGTCCGCGTGAAAGTCGTCAAGAACAAGGTCGCGTCGCCGTTCCGCCAGGCCGAGTTCGACATCGAGTACGGGGTCGGGATCTCCCGCGAGGGTGGTCTGCTCGACTTCGGCATCGAGCAGGACCTGGTCCAGAAATCGGGCTCGTTCTTCTCCTACGGCGAAGTGCGCCTCGGTCAGGGGCGCAACAACGCCAAACAGTTCCTGAAAGACAACCCGGAGCTGTCCTTGGAGATCGAAACCAAGGTGCGCACGGCGCTCGGAATCGGCAGCACGCCGCCCGCCGCGGCCACCGAGGGCGCCGCCCCGATCAGCGGCCCGATCACCGAGGCCCAGGCCGCCTAGAGCGGCCTGGCACGGCCGGCAAGCACCCGCTTCCCTCAGATCAATAGGATTCGCGCCGCCTGATGTCCAACGAAACTCTCTTCTTCATCTGCGGCGGCATTCTCGCCGCCTCTGCCGTCAGCGTCAGCGTCTTCGGCCTCAAAGCCGGGGACAACTTCCCCGGCAAATGGATGCCGGTGATCATCATCTGGTTCGCTGCCTTCGCCGTGCTCTCGGGCACCTTTGCCGTCCTGCACGGCAAGGACGAGTCGCGTGATCACAACGCCGAGTACTCGAAGGCGAGCGAAGAAATTCAGAAAGCGGATACCAGCGGCCCGTTCGAAGAAGCGGAAGCCGAAAAACGTGAAGAAGAAGCCGAATCCGGCGAATCGTCCGAAGGCGGCGAAGAATCTTCTGAAAGCGGCGAAGAAGGCGAAGCGACGGAAGGCGAAGGCGAAGAAGGAGCCACCGAATCCTCCACCGCCGGCGGCGGCGAACCTGAAGCCGGCTCTGTCGTCTTCTCCGAAAACTGCTCGACCTGCCACGGTGCCACCGGTCACGGCGGCAACGGCGGTCCCGACCTGACGACGATGCCTCTGGCGCAGAGCGAAGCGGGCGCGATCGAACAGGTCACCAACGGCGGCGGCGGGATGCCCGCCTTCGCCGGCACCCTGTCCGAAGAAGAAATCGAAAACGTCGCCGCCTACGTCGCCCAGGACATCACCGAAGGCGAACCGAAAAAATAGGCTCGCCTCCGGCGGCGCCCTCGGTACCCTGAGCGCGTGAAGCGCTTTCACGTCACCACCTTCGGGTGCCAGATGAACGTGCATGACTCCGAGCGGATGCGGGGCATGCTGACCTCGCTCGGCTACAAAGAGGCGGCGGAGAGATCCGAAGCCGACCTGATCCTCTTCAACACCTGCTCGATCCGCGAGTCAGCCGACAGCCGCTTCATCGGCCACCTCGGTGAGGCGAAACGACTGAAGAGCGAAGACCCGAGCCGCACTGTCGGGGTCGGCGGCTGCTGGGCGCAGTCGGTCAAGGAGGAAGTGTTCGAGCGCTTCCCCTTCGTCGATGTCGCCTTCGGCCCCGGCCAGATCCACAAGCTGGCCGAGTTCCTCAACTCCGACTCGCTCACCGCGCAGGGGTACTTCGAGTTCGAGGACTTCGCCGGTCATCTGCCGACCCGGCGCGAGCGCGAGTTTCAGGGCTGGCTGCAGATCGCGCAGGGCTGCAATTGCCGCTGCTCCTACTGCATCGTTCCCTCGACCCGGGGTCGCGAGGTCAGCCGCGACCCGGTCGAGTTGATCGCCGAGACCGAGGCGCTCGCCGCCGACGGCGTGCGCGAGGTGACGCTGCTGGGCCAGAATGTGAACAGCTACGGTCGCGACCTGCCGCGCGATTCGCGGATCACCTTCGCCGAGCTGCTCACCCGCGTCGACGCGGTCCCCGGGATCGACCGCATCCGCTACACCTCGCCGCACCCGAAGGACATGAAAGAGGACGTGATCCGCGCGCACGCCGAGCTCCCCGCGCTTTGCGAGCAGATCCACCTGCCGCTGCAGTCGGGCTCGAGCACGGTGCTGAAACGGATGCGGCGAACCTACGACCGCGCCCGCTACATGGACCGGGTGTCGCTGATCCGCGAGCACGTCCCCGACTGCGCGATCACCACCGACATCATCGTCGGCTTCCCCGGCGAGACCGAGGCCGACTTCGCCCAGACCCTGGAAGTCGCGGAGGAGGTCGGCTACGACGGCGCCTTCACCTTCGTCTTCTCACCCCGCCGCGGCACCGAGGCGGCGCTGCTCGCCGACGATGTCCCGCACGAGGTCAAGATCGAGCGCATGGAGCGCCTCGTCGAGGTCGTCCAGCGGCGCGCCGGCGAGCGCGCCCGGCGCTTCGT
>JAOPZF010000110.1 GCA_025964255.1 Solirubrobacterales bacterium
ACTCCGGCGCGACCTGCGTCGCCTACGAGACGATCACCGACCGCGCCGGCCGGCTGCCCTTGCTGGCGCCGATGAGCGAGGTCGCGGGCCGGCTCGCGACCCAGGCCGGCGCCTTCATGTTGGGACGCCCGGCGGGCGGCTCCGGCGTCCTGCTCGGCGGCGTCCCCGGCGTCGCCGCGGGCAAGGTGCTGGTGATCGGCGGCGGCATCGTCGGCACCAACGCGGCGCGGATGGCGGCCGGCCTCGGTGCCGACGTCGTCGTCCTCGACCGCTCGATCGACCGCCTGCGGGAGCTCGATCAGATCTTCGCCGGCCGGATCCAGACCGGCTACGCGACCGCGCTCGAGGTCGAGGCGCGGCTCGCCGAGGCCGACCTCGTGATCGGCGCCGTCCTCGTCAAAGGGGCGAAGGCGCCGCACGTCGTCAGCCGCGCCCAACTCGCGCTGATGAAGCCGCGCTCGGTCCTCGTCGACGTCGCGATCGACCAGGGCGGTTGCTTCGAGACCTCGCGCCCGACCACCCACACCGACCCGGTCTACGAGGTCGACGGGATCAGTCACTACTGCGTCGCCAACATGCCGGGCGCGGTGCCGATCACCTCGACCCGGGCGCTGACCAACGCGACCCTCCCGTATGTAGTGCGCCTGGCCGACCAGGGCGTGAGCGCCGCGCTCGCCTCCGACCCGGGCTTCCTCGGCGGGCTGAGCGTCCACGAGGGCAGGCTCACCGACGAGACGGTCGCGGGCGACCAGGGTCGGGAGTGGACCCGGCCCGAGGACGCGCTCGGGGCTGTCGCCGTCGCCTGATCCTTCCGGATCGCCCGTTCCGGGTTGGCCGGACGAACCGGCCGAATTGGACCCGGTCTCAGAAGTTGCCGTTTCGATGCCGATACAGATCGGACACAGGGAGTGGACCTTTTCGATCCGGGCACCGCGGCCATGAGATCGACCCCGGGCAGTCACGGAAGTTTCATCGGCCGCTCCCCATATGGAAGGACATCAAATTTCGGGACCAATGATGCTGACGCGGCACTCGCGGTTCTTGCCGGGGTGGGGGCGCTTTGCCGCCCTGATGTGTGCCTTCGGATTTGCGTCTCTCGCCTTTGGCTCAGGGGTCGCTTCGGCAGCCCCCGCGTCGCGCTACGTCGCTGCCCTGACTGGTGCGGACGCCTCCAACAACTGCCTGGAACCCGGCCACCCATGCGCGACGATCCAGCACGCGATCGCTGAAGCGAGCGCCGGCGACACCGTCCAGGTCGCTCCCGGGACGTACCCCGAAAACCTGACGATTTCCAAGTCCTTGACCCTGATCGGCCCGAACGCGGGGATCGATCCGAACCAGGGCCCGCGTGGACCCGAGGCCACCATCGACGGCGGCAACACCGGCGTCGCGGCAGTCACGCCGCAGGCCGGAGGTGTCACCGTCGAGGGCTTCACGGTGTCGACGAGCACCCCCGGCGTGGGCGCACCGATCCGCACCGTCGGCGACGACATCGATCGCCTGACGATCGCCGACGACATCATCGAAGGCGGCGAAGGCGCGATCACGCTCCAGGCCGGCGGCGAAGGGATCGCGATCGAACACAACTCGATCGCCGGCATCGGCTACGACATCTACCTCGGCGACGCCGCTTACGCGGACCTGACGATCGCCGGAAATGTCATCGCCGACCCGGTCACCTACTACGGCATCTTCAACAGCGGGGCCGGGACGATCGCAGGTCTCCAGATGAGCGGCAACGCGATCGAAGCGGCAAGCGACATCGGCGCCGACACTTCGGCAGCTGCCGTCACCGGCAACACGATCGACACCGAATCGCCGGGGGAAGCGGGACTGCAGATCGACCTCCACGAATCCACGGTCTCCGGGAACTCCTTCGAGGGCAACGGGACGACGGGGTGCCTGCAGCTCTTCGGCAGCCAGTACGGATTGGTGCCCTCGACTGAAGTTAGCGTCACCGAAAACAGCTTTGAGGGCTGCAACCCCTACGCGATCCAGCTCAGCCCCGAAGTCGAAGCGATCGAAATCAGCGGCAACACGATCTCCGACTCTTACGACGGCATCGACACCCGTGCGCTCAGCAACTGGAACGTCGACGGTCTCGGCATCGAGATCGCCGGCAACAGCATCACCGGCAGTACCCACATGGGGGTCGACAACACGGTCGAAGGAACGCTCGACGCGAGCGACAACTGGTGGGGTTGCAACGGCGGCCCTGGAGTGAGCGGTTGCGACACGGTCGGGACCGGCGTCGAAGCTGCCCCCTACGTGGTGTTGACCGGCAGCGCGTCGGCCTCGGAACTCGGGTTCGGCGCGAGCGCAGTGGTCATCGCGGCGGCCGATACCGACAGCAACGGGGCCGTCGTCGGAGGCGTTCCCGGGATCGTCACCTTCGGCTCCCAGCTCGGCACGTTCTCCACTCCGGCGGCGACCCTCGCCAGCGGCGTCGGCTCGACCTTCACGGCGGGCTTCGAAGCAGGCTCGGCCGGGATCACCGTGGGACTCGACGGCGAGCAGGTACCTGTCCCCTTGACGATCGCCGGCCCGCCGCCCGTTATCTCGACTCCGACGCCGACCCCGGCAACCTCGACGCCGGCCCCTGCGCCTGCCCCGAGCGAACCGGCGGTCGAATCATCGAGCAAGCCGGTGAGCGTGCAGGGTGGCCAGCCGACGCTGGGAACGATCAGCTGCGGTGAATCTGCTTGTCAGATCGGCTCGAAGGCGGCCACCGCGAAACTCGGCGGCCAGAAGTTCAACCTCAAAGTGCTCGTGCCGGCGACGATGTCCGCCGGCGGCTCGGCGAAGGTCAAGGTCGTGCTGCCGAGGTCAGTGAGGAAGGCGCTCGCGAAGGCCGGCACCGGAACGGTCACGGTCACCATCGCCGTCATCGATGCCAACGGCGTGGAAATTACCCAGACGATCAGGGTCAAGATCAAGCAGCAGAAAAAGTGATCGCGCTAGCCGGCGGCTTCGGCGCGCCGTAGGCCGCCGCGGGACCAGAGGGCGAAGACGATCGGGAGGGCGATCCCGAGCACGAAGGCGAGCGCGATCACGGTCGGGTCGCCGGAGATGAAGCCGCGGGCGGCCTCGAGCAGCGCGGTCACCGGGTTGACCGAGGCGACCGCGTGGATCCAGCCGCTGAGCAGGGAGAGCGGCACGTAGACCGGGGCGAGGAAGAGGATCAGGAAGACCGGCAGCTGCATCAGCGGGCCGGCCTGGATCGAGCGGATTCGCAGCGCCACTCCCGACGCCCAGAGGGTCGCGGTGATGTTGAGCAGGATCGCCAGCGTGAACATGCCGATCAGGTCGACCCCGGAGCCGTCGATGTTCATGCCGCCGACGAGGGCGACCGCAGTGAGGACGGCCCAGGTGACAAAGGCGCGGCCCAGCGCGGCGAGCCCGTAGCCGGCGATGATCCCGCGGCGGTCGGTGGCGGCGAGCAGGTAGCGGCGGCCGAAGCCGGTCTCGAAATCGCGGGCGATCCCGAAGCCGGTGAAGACGCCGCCGAAGGCCGCCGACTGCAGCAGCACGAAGCAGTACTGGAAGGCCGTGTAGCCGGTCGGGAAGTCGAAGCCGGGCACGTTGCCGACGGCCGAGAGCCCGCCGGCGAAGGAGGCGAAGAAGAAGAGCGGGAAGATCAGCGCCGGGATCAGCAGTGCTTTGTTCGTGAGGAAGTTGTGCATGCTGCGCCAGGCCACAGCGCGGGCGACGGTGCGGAAGCCCGCCGTGGGGCGATGCTCGGTGGTAGGAGGGGCGGGGCTCACGTGCGCACCAGCCGCGTCTTCAGGGCGCTCGATGCGCCGAGCATCCCCAGCGCGAACAGGGCGAACGCGATGCCGAAGCCGAGCGCGATCTTGCCCGGCTCCCAGCCTTCGATCAGCAGTGAGCGGAACGCCTGCAGCAGGTAGGAGACCGGGTTGAGCGTGGCGACGGTGTGGAACCACTGGGTCTGGATCAGGTTCAGCGGCAGCGACATCGAGGAGAGGAAGAGGAAGACGAAGAAGACCGGGAAGAGGCCCTGGACCGCTTCGCCCGACCCGGTCCGCAGCGCGGCGAAGAGGCCGATCGTGCCGAAGGCGACGGTGACGCAGACCGAAAGGGCGATGATCACGAAGAAGCCGCCGACCCCGGCGGTCAGTTCGGCGCCGAAGGCGAGGCCGACGATCAGGTAGGCGAGCGCCTGCATCAGTCCCAGCATCAGTGAGCCGGCGAGCAGGCCGCTGAGCAGCGCCGCGCCGCGCAGCGGGGTCAGCGCCATGCGGTTGAGGAAGCCGGTCTCGATGTCACGGGCGAGGTCGGTGCCGGAGTTGATCACCGAGAACAGCGCGCCCTGCATGAAGGTGATCGCGAGGGCGAAGGTCAGGTACGAATTGGTCGGGAAGCCGGGCAGGTTGACGACGCTTTTCAGCCCGCCCGAGTTCACCGCCAGCAGGAACATCGGGAAGATCAGCGAGGGGACGATCTGCGCCGGCTGGCGCAGGGTCCGGATGACCGAGCGGCGGGCGAGCTGCCCGACCTGGGTGGGGAGGGCGCTGTTCACGCCGCCTCGGCCGCTTCGGCGCGGGCGTCGTGGGCCTCCTCGGTGACCTCTTCGGCGCCCTCGAGGCTGTGGCCGGTCTTGGCGAGGAAGACGTCGTCGAGCGAGGGCGCGTGCAGCTGCAGCGTCTCGATCGTGATCCCCTCGGCGTCGAGCGCCCGCACCACCTCGGCCAGCTCCGTGTCACCGCCGGCGAGCAGGACCGCGGCGCCTTTGGTGCCGGCGTCGCCGGGCTCGCCGAAGCGGGCGAGGACCGCCGCGGTGCGCTTGCGCTCGCCCGGGTCGCAGGGGACGACTTCGACCGTCGGCCGGCCGATCTCCGCCTTCAGCTCGGTCGGCGTGCCCTCGGCGACGATGTTGCCGTGGTCGATGATCCCGACCCGGTTGGCGAGCGCGTCGGCCTCCTCGAGGTACTGGGTGGTGAGGAAGACGGTGACGCCGTCCTCGCGCGCCAGCCGCGCGACCTCCTCCCAGAGCGCGGTGCGGCTCTGGATGTCGAGGCCGGTGGTCGGCTCGTCGAGGAAGAGGATCCGCGGCTGATGGGCGAGGGCCAGCGCCAGGTCGAGCCGCCGTTTCATCCCGCCCGAGTAGCCGCCGACTTTGCGGTCCGCGGCTTTGGTGAGCCCGACGCGCTCGAGCAGTTCGTGGCCGCGCTCTTCGCGTTCGGCCTTGCCGAGACCGTGCAGCGCCGTCTGCAGCCGCATGTGCTCGTTGCCGGTGAGGAGCGGGTCGAGCGCCGCCTCCTGCAGGGCGGCGCCGATCGCCGAGCGGACCTTCGGCCCTTCTTTGACGATGTCGAAGCCGGCGACCTTGGCGGTCCCGGCGGTGGGCGGGAGGAGCGTCGTCAGCATCAGCACCGTCGTCGACTTGCCCGCGCCGTTGGGCCCGAGGAAGCCGTAAATTTCGCCCGGCTCGACCCGCAGGTTGATCCCGTCTACGGCCCGCGGCCCTTTTTTGAACTCGCGCACGAGGTCGACGGCTTCGATGCCGGCGCTCCCTGCTGTCTCCACTGAGCTAACTGCGGCCATCGTCCCTCCGGTGCTTGCTTCGCTCGAAAGTTGAGATCCTCAACATTTGGGCTACCCTAGCTTCCGTGGCCCCCAACGTCAAACCGACTTCGGCCCCCGGCGACTCCCTCGCCGCCGAGGCCTGGGGCCTCCTCATCCCCCTCGTCTACCCGCCCCGCTTCATCGAGATCGCCCACAAGGTGGGAGTGACCCCCTCGATCCTCGGCGCCCTCCGCTTCCTCGACCAGCCCCAGCCGATGGGCCGTATGGCCGAGCTCCTCCACTGCGACCCCTCCAACGTCACCGGCATCGTCGACACCCTCGAAGAGCGCAACCTCGCCAAGCGCAAACCTTCCGCAGCCGACCGCCGCGTCAAGGTGGTCGAACTCACCGCCGCCGGCAAGAAGCTGCGTGCGCGGGCGAGCGAGGAGATGTACAAGCCCCCGGCCTGGATCGAGGGCCTCTCAGCGGCGGACCAGCGCAAGCTGCGCGATGTCCTTCAGCGGGCTGGCGCCCCGGGCCCTGTTGAAAAGTAGATCAGGGGCTGCCCGCCCGCCATTCGCGGACCGCGGCGCAGATTGGGATTGTGCCTCCCGCTATTCGCAGGGGACCACGAGCGCGGACCCTCTTTCTCGGGAGGGCTTTGTACGCCGGATTCCTAGCCTGGCCCCGCCGTCGCCTCAGATCAAGTGTTCGCGAGTACGGCTGACTGATCTTCTAGGGTTAGCCGCTTATGGCCCAAGCGCCGCATAGCATTCTCCAGAGGATCGATTGGCCTGCGCTCGACCTTGATGTCGCCCGCCAGCAGCGAAATCGCGAGGTTTACGCACCGGCGGTCTCACTCTTCCGTTGGTGGGCGCGACGTCCCCATGCGCTGATCGGCGAGATTCTCGATGCGGCTGGCGATGCAGACTTACGGGTCTCGGACCCTTTCAGCGGAGGCGGCACGGTCGCCCTGGAGGCTGTACAGCGCGGTTTGGACATATACGCACAGGACCTCCATCCCTGGGCTGCGACTGGGCTTGCGACCGCTCTTGATCAAGTCGATCCGGAGGCGCTAGAACAGGGCGGAGAGGCTTGGCTTTCGGGACTCAGCGGACTCCGAAAAGAGCTTTACGGGGCGAACTGCGCGACTCACGGCGATTCGGAGACCTTGACTACCTTTTGGGTCCGCAGGGCTCAGTGCCCAGGTTGTGACGGGCACGCGTATCTGTACCCCTATTCGATGGTCACTCGTGCAAGCCGAGCAAAGGGGGAGACCGACGCGTATTTTGGCTGCGGGGGTTGCGGAGCAATCACCCGATCCGCTATGACCGTGGTCGACCGGCGCTGCTCAAACTGTGGCCATGATCTGCGAGATCCCGACAAGGCCTGTGTGGCGGGCGGCCGCTTCCATTGTTGTGCGCCCGGCTGTGGTGAAACCTTCCAAGCCTTCGCTGCCAAGTTCACCTGGCAGCCAGTCCTTGTGCAGCGGCTTTGTGGAGGATTGGCCCATTTCGATCGCCTTAATGACGGCGATCGGGATGCGGCGGTTAAGAATCGTCCTGTGCTTCCGGCACCACTGGTAGCGAACATTCCGAGCGGGATAGAGACCCGCCGACTGCGGAATGGCGGAATTATCAAGTGGGCGGATCTCTATCCCGCACGCCAGCTCGACACCATGCTCACAGCGGCCGCGGCGATCGACGAGATGCAGATCGACCCCGCTGTCGCGAACCGCCTGCGGTTGATTCTGTGCGGGGCCGCAGAGATGGCTGGATACGCAAGTCGCTGGGACCGCCACTACCCAAAGGCATTCGAGGTGACGGCAAACCACCGATTTAGTCTCACCGGTTTAGCCGCCGAGACGAACCTGCTCGCTGAGCGTGGTCGCGGAACCTTGGTCCGCCGACTCGGCCATTCGGTCAGAGCGGCACGCTGGGCAAATGAATTCGAAGGACGAAAACCGCTAAGGCTGAACAGCCGCCGCGGTGACCGACTCAAGCAAGATGAACTCGGGCAACCCACCGTCGTCCAAGGTTCGAGCACCTCTCAGCTCCTTCCCGACAACTCGGTCGACCTTGTCCTCACTGACCCGCCCTACTTCGACGACATCCAATACGCCGAGCTGGGCGCGTTGTTTTTGGTGTGGGCGCAGGCGACCTCGTTGGTCAGTAAGAGCATCCGGCTCGACCTACGGTCGGAGGTGGTCCCAAACTCGACGAGGGGGACCGACGCTGCCCGGTACTGCGAACTCTTGACGTCGGTGCTCCGTGAGACTGCACGAACGCTAAAAACCAACGGACGGGTAATCCTTACCTTCCATAACACTGCGGGACAGGCTTGGTGGGCCTTGGCCCGTGCGCTGGGGCATGCTGGTTTTTCCGTCTCAGCGCTCGCAGTCGGTCATGCCGAGAACGAGTCGGACCACTCCAAGAGAGGCCGACGGGCGTTCAGTCACGATCTGGTGCTTGAGTGCCGACGCGGATATAGTGATCCGAAGAAACTGGTTGTTGCGAATAAAGGCACCGGGCCGCAGTCCGAACAGTTGGTCGCCGCTGGGCTTGCGGTGGCGGACCTCGCTGCTGAGCTTGCAGGCAAGAAGATCAGCCGAACCCGCAGTTACCGGACTTTTGGCAAGAGCTACCGGCGCCATCTCGGCGAGGGACCTAGCACCTATATCCGTCTTGGTAAGCCGATCGAAGGGCACTGAGAGATGGCGATGACTGAGGAAGCCCGGATCGAGTTGATCGGCGAACGGCTTGCTGCCCATGATCCAACGAAACAGGAATACCTCACCTTGCCGTGGCGCGACGGCAGGGAACGCTTCCCGGTAATTCAGCTAGAGCTTGAGGCGACGGTCCTCAGCCCCTTCAGTCACCGTATCCGCGCTCAACTCGAGTCCGATCCGAGGGCGGAGATCGTTCGCACCGATCCCTTCTCAGAAGAGGCACAGGACGCAATCGCCGAGATTCTCCGTGAAACGGGGGAAAACTTCCAAGATCTTAAGCAGAACCTCGCCGACGACGGCCAGTTGCAGTTTGGTGTCGTCACCCGCGCTGGCCTTCTCGTGAACGCGAATCGCCGTGCCGTCGCCCTTCGGGACATCGGCAGGAGCTATATCGACGTTGCGGTGTTACCGGCCGATACGACGACGGCAGAGATCAACGATCTCGAGCTGACGCTTCAGATGCAGCGGGATTTCTGGGAGGAATACACCTTCACGAATCGACTCCTCTTCGTTGACGACTTGATCAACGTGCAGAATCGGTCAGGGGAGGAAGTCGCACGCGCACTCAACCCTGCGATCTCCCGCGATGAGAAATCAGTGCGCCGTGGAGTCGAGAAAGTCGACCAAGACACGCGGGTGTTGGTGATGCTGCGTGAGATCCAGGAGCGAGGCGATAACCGCCTACCGCTGACCAGCTTCGATGAGCAGGAGGTCGCCCTCGAGGAGCTTGACACCAAAGTCAACGACCTTAGGAAAGAGAATCCGACGGCCGCCAGTGAACTGCTGCAGGTCCGCCTGCTCGGGATCCTCTCCAACGTCCCGTACCGGCGCCTGCGCTATCTCGACGGCGAGGTACTTGAGGACTACGTGATTCCGAGCCTAGCCGCAAGCGAGCTCTTCGCCGACGTGGTGCCGGCCCTTGGCTTGATGGAGTCATCGGAGGACGAGACTCCAGCGGAGCCCGACGGGCTTGACGTACTGGGTGATGCCGACGGTACCGAGGCGGGGTCAGCTGTTCCCGACGACGTCCAGAAAATCAGCGCACTAGTTGATCTACTCGCCTCAACCTACGAAGACGACCCCGTGGAACTGCCAACGGAGGAAGGCCCGCGCCGGCTAGAACGAGAAGAGGTCTGCAAAGGTCTTCGAAGTGTTCTGACCGAGGCCGCCGCCGAAATCGAGATCGATCGCCGCCGTGACAGTCGTCTCCTTCGTCCCGCAAACCTTGTCGAAGACGCAGATCGCAAGCTGCGAGCGGCAACCGACGCTTATGCGGGCGTGAAGGATGACGGCGAGTTCGACTCCGCGACCTTGCGAGACGCACTTGATCGTGTTGGCGTGCGTGTGGAATCGCTGCAGGCCGAACTCGACGCAACCGCTTAGATGGCTGGAACGCTCGCGTTCGTTGTTCGCGACTCGGGGAGGGTAATTGAGGCTCGCCGTGACGCCGGTGTCTCCAACCGCTTCTGGTCACGCGCGCGTTCAGAGTGGGGCTCGAATGGACGCGAGCCTGCCGTTGCCTTAGAGGTGCCTCTCGAGGATTTTCTCGACAGAACTGCCTGGCTTCGCGATGCCTGCATTCGCCACGGTGTAGGACTCGAGTGGGACGCGAAGAGCCGCGAGTTGGTAGGTCGTCACCGTGCCGAAGGGGCAGTCTTGCAGGCCACTCTCGAGAACGGAGTCCAACTCGAGAATGTCAGCCAGCGCTTGAGCGGATCGCGTTTCGCGGGTCGCGAACTCCGCAGCTTCCAGTGCCGAGACCTCGCCGAGCTCCTCGGCCTCGCAAATGGCGCCAACTTTTCGGTGCCGGGAGCCGGGAAGACGACGGTCCAAATCGGTTGTTATGAGGCCGAAAGGACGGCTGGCCGAGTTGAGCGGATGCTCGTGGTTGGACCACTTGCGGCGTATGAAGTTTGGCAGGAGGAAGTGGGCCAGTGTCTGTCCCCGGCTCCGAACATTCACTATCACGACGGCAATCCGATCCCCGCGGACATCGAGATCCTCTTTGTCAACTACCAGCGCTTGATTTTCTCCTATAGCTCCACCGCGGATTGGGTGGCAGAGGTTCCCACCTTGGTCTGCTTGGACGAGGCTCATCGGATCAAGCGTGGGCGAGGGGGCGAGTGGGGATCGGCCTGTCTTGATCTCGGCTATCTTGCGTCGCGGCGTGATGTCCTCACTGGCACGCCCGCGCCGCAGAGCCCCCGTGATCTCGGCGTCCTGCTTGATTTTCTCTGGCTCGGTCGGGGTCACGAGGTCCTTCCAGCCAGCGCCTGGGCGCGACGTCCCGGGTCAGAAGCAGGGCGCGAAGTAGGAAAGGCAATCGCACCTCTTTATGCGAGGACGACGAAGAGCGACCTCGGACTTCCCTCGGTCGAGATGAATGTTGTTCCAGTTGAGTTGCAGGGTCTACAGCGAGATATCTACACGGCACTCCGCAGTCGGTATGCAGGGACGTTGCGTCTCGATGCACGCGCCCAAGCGAACTTCGCCCGCATGGGAGAAGTTGTCATGTATCTCCTCGAGGCTGCCACCAACCCTGACTTACTCACTGCTGGTTCGTCGACCGACGACCCGCCGTATTTCCGTCATCCGCCCCTGGAGATTGCCGCTGACATGACGCTGGCGGATCTACTCGCCGCTTACGGCGAGTACGAAACGCCCGCCAAGTTTGTCAAGTTGCTTGAGATCCTCAAGGAGAACCAGGAGCGCGGGCGGAAGACCGTCGTTTGGTCGAACTTCGTTCGTAACCTTGAGTTGCTGCGTAGCGTACTTTTCGAGGCCTACCATCCAGCAGTGGTCCACGGCGGCATTCCATCCGTCTTCAACAACCCACGTGCCGACCCCAACCGCGAGGGCGAGCTTGAGCGCTTTCGTAATAACCCTGACTGCTGGGTCCTGCTTGCTAACCCGGCGGCAGTGGGCGAGGGGATCAGCCTCCACCGCGCATGTCACGAGGCTGTGTACCTCGAGAGAACCTTTAATGCTGGTCAGTACCTACAAAGTCTTGACCGCATCCACCGGCTCGGTCTGCGACCTGACGACGAGACGCGGGTCACCTTCCTTATCTGTCAAGGGACGATCGATCAAGTCGTTGATGTTCGCGTGAGTGAGAAGGCGGCGCGCTTGGGCGACATGCTGCGCGACCCCGATATCGTAACCATGGCGCTGCCCGACGAGGAGGATATTGGGCCGCCTTTCAATAGCGCCGATGTTGCCGACGTCGAGGCGCTCTTCGCTCACTTGCAGGCCAAGGATGGCTGACCGATCAATTCCGTCGCGCCATGAGCTGCGGAGTGCTCACCAGGTAGCTCGTACTCTCCAAGCGCCCTTGACGCCGCTCGGCGACGCCCGGGAGTCATTTCGTCGCTTGCCAAGCAATGGCGTCCTCGGGGGCCCGGACTTCCTCGCTGGCCAACGGGTGTTGGCCGAGCTTGAGTTGATAGAGCCCTCTGGTCGGAATCTGGCAGTTGACGAGCAGGTTCTGAGAATTGCGGCCATGCAAGATGGCGCTGCGATACGCCTTCTTCTCGAGCTCCTCCTCATCCGCCGACCGCCGGGCTGGCTACGCAGCGTTACTGCCACCAAGCGGGTTCGAGAGGCATTAATCCCCGATCGGGAGCGCACTACGGTCGAGGAGGTGATCTCAGATCCCGATCTTCGCGAACTGATCCTGCTCGAGGCAGGTCGGCGGGTTAACTCGCAACGGCTTGCCGAAGTGGGCGAGATAGGTGAGGAATACATCCTCGAGCGATCTCGCCGCCAGCTCCACGATCTTGAGAGGCCCGACCTTGCGGCGGCGGTTATCCGAGTCAGCACGATTTCCGATCAACTCGGCTATGACATCACCGCTCCTGACCTCGCTGGCGAAGACCGTCGTTTCGAGGTCAAGGCAACTAGGCGAGCAGGTTGGCAGGCCGAGGTCCACATAACTCGGAACGAGTTTGAACAGGGTGTCCGTGATGCGAGCTGGTGGCTTGTCGTCGTCGAGATCGATGCCGAGGACCAACCAAAGCTCCTCGGGTCCTGCCGCGCCGATTCATTAGCGGCGATGGTACCCGCCGATCGACATGAGCACAGCAAGTGGATGACTGTCCGTCTTCAGCAGATCGCACCTCTGCTTCAAGAGGGGTTGCCGCCAGCCTGACAGGCGAGAGCAGCCAGAGTCGGCGCACTTGAAATTGGAAGGGAGTCGGAAAGGAGGTAGTCGAGGGCGACGTCGACAAGGTCGCCGTCCGGGTCGGGCCGCATAAGTGCTCGGAACTCGTCGAGGTCGGGAATCAGCTCGGAATCCGCTTCTAGCCGCAGAAGCCAATCGTCTAGATCCTCCATCAAGCCGCCGATCACCGGTGGCTCGAGCGCCATCCCCCACGCAATTCCACCTTCCAAGTTTATGCGCCTCCGCGCCACCTCAAAAAACCGCCGGCAGTCTTCACTGCCCCCAGCGGCAATGTGAAGCATCCACGTCGCGGTCAGCGCTGAGAACGCGTAGTCGACGTTATCTCTGCCCACCACCAACTCCATTTGTTCAAGAATCCATCTTCGAGCCCCGGTTACATGATCAAATAGTGCGGCGAGAAGGCCCCAGATCGCAGGCATTAGCGCAAAGACGAAGTTGTCGTATTCCTCGTTTCGTCCGTAGTAGGGGGCGACCGACCTCATCACACCGTCGCCGGCCTGCCACTCTTCTAGTTGGACAAGACACCGGTTCCCTAGCTCCGGATGTCGGGAGCCAAGCAGTGCAGCATGGATTGCCTCAGCGCAGTGAAGTCCCACGTAGGTTCCGTATTGAGCTGGGTCGAGCCGTGTCTCCTCGAGCTCCATTTTGAGAATTCGCAAGAAATGCTCAATATAGGTTGAGTCTTGTCTGGCGAGGGTGGCATAAGCGCGAAGCCAGGCGGCGGGGAATCCGATTCCCTCTGCGTGGCGCCAGACTCCCTGAAGGTCGATGTCGCCCCAGATCCCTGCTTTCAGGGTGTTCGCTAGCTCCATCACGTCGAGCCTGTCGCTGACCCGCCGATGTTGTGAAAGAACGTCGCAGAGCGCCTTTTCGATGGCGTTTGCCTCGGCCATCATGTAGATGCGGTAATTGAAGACGCCGAAGAGCCTTTGTGAAGTCTTCACCCGGCTGCTTTCTCCGGAGCCGCTAAGCACCAGGTGAAAGTGAAATAGGGGCTTCTCAAAGAGGTCCGTCTCTTGAGAAAAGACCTTGCCGGCATTCTGTGCCATCTGGCCGGAGGCGACCGACTCAACCTCGAAGATAAAGAGCGGAAACTGGTCGCTAGTTGAGCGCAGCCACGCGACATCCACGGGCGCTTCGGATTCGCCCGGAGCAGCAACGTTGAACTCGTCCTCCGTCGCATATCCAAGAGACGCTCCCAGACTCAACAAGCTTTCTATCCACGCCCTTCCCTCGGGAAGCCTGTGCTCTGCCACTCAGCGAAGTTTACGCGGGGGAGCGGGGGCCTGTCCCTTCTCCAGACAGCTTGAGTCGGTCTCGCGCCTTTCGGATGGTCCGTTGAATCCACCCTTTTTGTCGGGCGATTGACCTCGGTGTGGGCCCGGGCCATGGGCTCGCGATTACATTTCGTCGAGCGCTCCGACCCCGACTTCGTCGATGTCGCAGAGGATGTGCTCGCGTTCGCCGTTGACCGCGATCTCCGCCGCTGGCTCGAGATCTGGCCGCCGCCGGAAGGCGCCGAGAACGATGCCGAGGCCGGGCGCCGAAGGATTCGATTGTCGCCCGGCGACGATCTGCCTGACTGGGAGCAGGTCGAGAGGCATGCAAAAACAGAGCGAGAGTGTCAGCCCGCCGAGTCGATCAGGCGCTCGGCGGCATTGCGGGCGGCTCGGGCGGCGTCGGGGTAGCTGCCGAGGTCGGCGGCGACGGTTGCGCCGTCGTAGAGCATCAGATGTTGGGCCGCCAGGAGGGGCGGGTCGGGGGCGCCTAGGTCGGTGGCTAGTTGTTGGAAGAGGTCCTTGACCCAGGCGCGGTGGCGGCGGCCCACCACTGATGGCGGGGCGCCGTAGCTGAGGGGTGCTCGGCCGGCCTGGTCGAGGTCGCTCGGTCGCGCCGTCAGGGCTTCCGGATCCGGGCGATCAGCTCGTCGAGGAAGCCGCGGGCGAGGTCGACGATCGGGACTGTCTCGTCGAGTAGCCAGGAGGTTTCGAGGCCGTTGAAGAACGCGATGATGACGTCTGCCTCACGGTTGAAATCGATGTTGGGGCGGAGCTCGCCGTCCTCCTGGGCCTGTCCCAGCAGGAAGGTGATCGAGAAGCGGAACTGGTTGTGGTTGTCGATCATCCGCGCGCGCAGCGGAGCGGTCGGTGACGTGCTCTCGGCCAGGAGCATCGTCCATAGCGTCGTGCGCCGGCGGTCTTCGTGCTGGAACTCCATGATCTGAACGAGCTGGCCGATGCCGGCCAGACCGCGGTGTTGGGCGACCCGCAGACGGACGGCCATGAACTGCCGCTCGTGCTCGTCGAGGACCGCGTGGACGAGCGCTTCCTTGGACTCGAAATGGTGCAGCACGGCGGGGCGCCCTATCCCGGCGCGGGCCCCGACGTCGGCGAGCCGGGTGGCGTGGTAGCCCGACTCGGCGAACAGCTCGGCCGCGGCGACGACGAGCGCCTTGCGCCGGGCTTCCCCGCGGGCGACCCCGGCATCAGTTCGTCCTCGCGGCCGCGCGCTCACCGCCAGAGCGTAGATCCACGGTCGGCGCGCCCGGCACTGCGTTCATCGTTCCCTCACCAGCCGCAGTTGCCCACCTTCTCCTCTTCTTCCGTTTCGATCATCCCCGGGTGCGCGATCGTCCAGTGGGAGTCTTCGAAGAGTTCGGGCGCGGTGAGCGCCGCACCCTGTCCGGGCGGGCCGAAGATCTTTTCGGCCAGGCCCGAGCTGACCTGCTTGGAGGACTTCTTGGTGAAGCTCCCGTCGAGCATCCCGTAGGCACCGGAGGCCATGAGCTTGCCCCGTTCGAAGCTGACGAGTGGGAAGAAGACCGAACTGGAAGGCGCGCCCCGCCACGGGTGCCATTCGGTCGGATAGACCTTGTTGGTCATGCAGTAGAGCCCTTCCTGGACGCCCGGCTGGGCACCGGGGAACGCGACCAGTTCGAAGGCCGCGGGCAGGATCGCTTTCCACATCCACTGGTTGATCCCGAGTTCGATGGCCGAGCTCTGTTGCTGGATTCCGGTGGCGTTGATGCCCCAGGGCCCGGCCGCCCCGGCGGCGGCGGCGGACAGCTTGCCCCAGTCGGTGACGAGGATCTCTTCGATCGCCCCCAGCCCCGCCGACATCGCGGTCAGCCGGCTCTTCACCTTGCCGCCGATTTCGTCGGCTGCGGCCTGGATCTGCCAGTCGGGCGAGTATTCGCCGTTTTCCTGCTCGAGTTCGCCGGCGAGGCCGAGCACCGAGGCGATCGCGCCGAGGCCCTCGCCCACCGTGGGTATGTTCGAGCCCGCGTGCAGGATCGCGCTGGCGAGGCTGAGCTTGCCGGCCGTCGCGTTGCCGCTGCCGCTGCCCGGCGGCAGGGCATCGAGGACTTCGCCCGCGATCTGCTGCGCGTCGACGGCCGGGCTCTGGCCGCCGAGTGGTTCTTTCAGCGCGCCGACCATCTTCCGTACGTCGGCGACGTCGTCGAGCTCGGTCTCCAGCTCACTCTGCACGGCTTCGAATTCCGCCTGGGTGAACGAGACGTTTTCGCCGGCGGGGTACTTCTGCCTTTCGAGCTCGTTCTCGGTCGCGTCGATATCCAGCGAGAGGTCGCAGTAGGAGGAGCGGAAGTCGGGCTCTGCGGGTCGGTAACAGGATCCTTCGCCCGGCGTGAGCCCGAGCGCTTCGGCCAGGTACTGGATGGCGGCGACCTTTCCTTCGGTGTTGGTCTGCGGCCACGGGACGCCGGGCTGGTAGGTGACCTGGTCGAGTTCGTAGTTCGGCGTCCCGATCGCGTCGGCGAGGTCTGGCGAGAGAGCCGATTCCGGGTTGCGGGTGAGCAGGCCGTGTAGGGAGCCATCGCCGCCGTGAGACAGCTCTTCGCTGGTTTCCGCGACTTCCGGTTCGACGTGTCCGGGCTCGACGACTTGCGGGTTGGCGCCGTTGCCGACGAACGCGTAGCCGCCGCTGCCGTTGAGGCTGAGGAAGGTCCAAGGGCTGGCGCCCAGCCGCGCGAGCGCCTGCCCGAGAGCCGTCGCCGCGCCGGAGTCGGGCTGGGCGTCGCCGATGCTCTGCACGATCACGGTCTGCAGTGAGCTGGTCCGGTTCAGCAGCGCCGTCATCGCTTCTTCCTGGGCCTGTCCTTCGCCGGTGGTCGAGATGGTTGAGAAGGCGACCGGCGTGCCCAGTTCGGGTTCGAGATCGGGACCGAGGACGAGGACCTCGAACCCGCCGACGGCGCCGGACACGCTCGCCGGGTATTCGGTGGTGCCGACCCGGATCGTGTTGGAAAACGAGGTGCCGGAGGCCTCGGTGTCGAAGGCGAACCGTTCGGGATTGACGAAGCCGAAGTATTCCTTCCCGCCGTCGAGTGAGACGCCGGGTCGCAGCCAGCCGGCGAGTTCGCCGTAGCGCTGGTTTTCGCTTTCGTTGATGGCGCCGAGGGCGATGCCCTGGTTTTCGGTCCTCGGTCCACGCCTGCCGGGGCCATAGCTTTCGATCGCCGAGAAACCGGTGCGGGCGTCGACGGGATCCGTGTTGCAGTTGGCGTAGCGGCAGGAGGAGACGACGAGAACGTTCCGGCCGGGAGCGCTTTCGGCCGCCATCTTCTGGGCGATTTCGATGTGGCTGCCGTTCAGGGCGACGTTTTCGGTGCGGATCAGTTCGAGCGTCCCCGCATCCAGGAGGACGAATCTCGCGCCGCCTTCACCGTTGACGGGGAAGGGATAGAACGAGGCGCCGATGCGGATGCCGGCCGTTTCTTCGACTTCGGCCCTGGTGTCGATCGCGACGCCGATCGGTTCGAAGTTCGGTTTCACTTCGACGTCGGTGACCGTCGTCGCGCAGCCCGGGACAGCCTGTGGCTGGGGTCCGCCTTCCGGGCTCGCCGCGTTGCGACTGTCGACGATCGTCAGCGCTCCCTTCGGCAGCTGGTTCAACGGCATCGAGGCGATCGGGCCGCTTCCCGGGTTCACCGCCTGGCCGGACTGGGTGGAACCGGAGACAGCGCAGTCAGGGGCGCTCGAGCTCGCGCTCGCGGCGGTACCGCGCGTCTTCGCGCCGCTCTCGGTCACGGTCAACGCGACCCGGTAGTCACCGGGATCGCTCGCGAGCAGCCGTGGGCGACGGCTTTCGGCGCCGCGCAGCGAGACCCGGGAGCCGACCGGAGCGCCGACGACCCGCCAGCGGAAGCCCAGCTTTCCGCCGTGCGCCGAGCGCGTCTTGCGACCGTCGAGGCGGGCGGCGTGGCTGGCGACGATCCGGCGCGGCTGCCTGATCGCGGGCAGGGGAGCGTCGCGCCTCACCGTGACCACGTCTCGCACCAGCGCCCTGCCACCGTTCCGGGTGCGGGCCTTGACCGTAATCCGGTTGCGGCCGAAACGGACCCCGTCGCCGTGGTCGAGGACAATCGCCCGTTGCTGTCCCCGCTCGAGGGGAAGTTCGGATTCGACCCGATGCCCGTCGAGCTGGACCACGGCGCTGCGCAGATCGCGGCGCGCCTTGACGTGAAGGACGACGGTGCCCCGTGCCTGGTGGACGGTCTTGACCACGATCACGGGCCCGTGGGCAGGCTTCGCCGCCGCCGAGCTGCAAGGTGCGGTAGCGGCGCCGAGCCCAAGCATGGCCAAGACCGCCACCAGCAGGATCGACGGTCCAGTCCTCAACACGGTGCTCCTCATGCGCATCTCCTTCACTGGATCGGGAGGCTCGGCGATGACCGCGACTCATAGTCAGTCTGATCGACAGCGAGGACATCGGCTCGGAGACCGGATGGCTTTAGCGATCCGGTCCGTTTTCAGATTTGACGTCCGCCGGCATGGCGCGAGATCGGACATCCGTCCTTCCTCTCGGGCGCGGTCGCCGTGGTCTAGTCGTGCATCCCGAAGCCTTCCAAGATCCGCGGGGTGGCGCGCTCGATGCGGGCGACGCGGGTCTTGGACTGCTTGGCGCCGTTGAAGTGCAGAAGCCAGCCGCGCCGGCGGCCGGGGGTGAGGCGCTCCCAGGCGTCGCGTAGGGCGGGGTCGGCGTCGAGCTGGTCGTAGAGCTCATCGGGGTAGGGGCCGTCGTCGTCGGGGGCGCGCTTGGGGACCGAGAGGCCGGCCTGCTCGACGCGGATCGCGTCCTCGGCGAGCGCGGCGATGGTGCCCTTCGCGGCGGTGACGTCGGCGACGGAGCGGAACTCGAGGCGCAGCGCGGAGCGGGTGTTCTCACCTTGCTCCCTGAGCGCGCCGTCGGGGTCCTCGAGCAGCGCGCCCTTGAAGAACAGCAGCGCGCACAGGTCCTTGAACGGCTGGAAGATGACGACGTTCGATCCGCCGTGCGTGTAGCAGGGCTTGCGCCACTTGAAGTCCTCTTCCAGCCCGGCTCCAAGCAGCACCGGCCGCAGGGCCTCGAACTCGGGCCTCCACGCGCGCATCCCCTCGACGTACTCGGCGACCCGGGGATCCTTCGGCGCCTCGGTCATGCGTGACCCTCCATCAACAGCTATAGGTCGTACAGGGCGCGCTCGACGCTCTCGTAGACGACGCCGTCCATATCCAGGCCGCTGATCTGGAGGATGCGACGGACGTGCTCGTTCGGGCCGCCGATCACCAGACGGCGATCGTTCCGGGCGAAGTCGTCACGCGCGCGGAAGAGGGCGGCCAAGGCGATGGAATCGATCAGCTCGCAGCCTTCCAGCCCGATGACGACACCTTCATCCGCGTCGGTCTCGGCGAGCATCTTCTGGAGGCGGTCGACGTCAGGGAGGCCGAGCTCACCGCTGACTCCGACGACGAGATACCGCCAGGTTCCAACGTCGCGCCGAGTAGTTTCGAAATCGGTCAATGGTCAGGCCGCCCGCCGAGACGGTACCGACGCGGACGGCGGCTCCGCGAAGCTCGGCGGCAGCCACCAAGTGAGTTAGGTCGGGAAGGCGCTTCTAGCGTCGGCGGACCGTCGCGCCGCCGACGCCTTGGAGCCTTTTGGCGCCGAGGAGGAAGCCCTTGCCGGACGCGGTGACGATGCAGCGAACCCCGGCGCCGCGGACGGTGCAGGCGAAGGGGCCGATCGTCACGGTCTTGCCGACCTTGTAGGTGGGGGAGTTCTCTCCGGCGTTGCCGAGGCCGCAGCGGTTGGAGGTGATCGAGTGGGTGCGGCAGAGGACGACTGCGCCAGAGGCCGTGAGCGTGGCTTTCGCCTGGGTGCGATTGGAGACGTACTCGCAGAAGGCCGCGGTCGAGCCGGCGTAGCCGTCGTAGATCGCGCAGGAGACGGAGTTGCCGGCGCCGGTGCGGCCGTAGAATTCGGCCTCGTTCGCGGCCGCCCCCGCGCTCGCCGCGGCGAGGCAGGAGAAGAGGACGGCGGCGATCAGGGCGCCGGCGAAGGTGGCCCGACCGAACTTACGGCGGCCCTTTGCGGCGAGTCGGGTCCTAGCTGGTCCTGGCACCGGTCACTCCTCCTTGTGCGCTCTGCGGAAGCGTCGATCTTCGCACGGTCGACTTTGGCCGGCGCGCTCGAGGGGTCTGTGAGAGCGTGATCTGCAAGGTGGTTTATTCGGAAATAAGGAGGATGTGATGGCACTGGCAAGAGTTGTGTCCTTCGACGGGGTGAGCGCGTCCCGGGTCGAGGAGATGAAGCAGCAGATCGGCGAGGGGCCCCCGGACGACATCCCGGCGAAGGAGATCGTGATGCTCCACGACGCCGAGGCGGAGAAGTCGGTTGTGATCGTCTTCTTCGACAACGAGGACGACTACGCGCGAGGGGACGCGACGTTGAGCGCGATGCCCGCCGACGAGACTCCCGGGACGCGCACGGCGGTCGGCAAGTACGAGGTCGCGGTGCGCCTAACCGTCTGACCGCCAACTCTCCAAGGCGCATGCCTGGGCCGATCGGGGCGGCGACCGCTGCACCCCTGACCTCAACCCGCCCGCAGCTTCTTGATCTGTTGCTGGAGGTACAGCTGCTGCTGGGTGCTGGTGGCGAGGTCGGCCCCGGTTTCGTAGGCGTTGAGGGCCGCAGTGCGGTCGCCAGAGTGCTCGAGGAGGTGGGCGCGGACGGCGTGGAAGCGGCGGCTGCGAGTGCGGGGAAGGGCCGGCGGCACCGGCGGGCCTACCGCAGTGAGTTCGCACTTTCCCGCGCATACCGCGGGTTTCTGCGAACTCACCGGCGAGGACCTCAAGAAGGCGCGGGGTCCGTGACGAAGACCTACGGAACGTCACACGTTGTCCCGGCTTCTTCACGCGTGGCGATCTGCTGTTCGTCGCTTGTAGCCGTATTGGGGTACAAGCGACGAACGGCACCCGTCGACCCTCCGCGAAGAGTGCCGGAACGCATGAGAACCGGTGACGTTCCTCGCGGAACGGTGACGGGAGCGTGGAGTTCCTCACGTCCCTGTGCCGGCCCCTGAACCTCCAATCACCTACAGGCCCGGATCCGAGCCGAGGGTCGACTCGCGTTCGATCAGCTTGGTCGGGACGATCCGGTGGCGGGGGGAGACCGGGGTGTCCTCGATCAGGTCGATCAGCATGCCGACCGCCTCGCGGCCGATCTTCTCCGGGTTCAGGCCGAGCGTGGTGAGGGGGGGCCTGGCCGTCTGGGCGGCGACCGAGTCGGTGCAGGCGGCGACGCGAAGGTCGTCGGGGACGTGGGCGCCCTTCGCGGTCGCCGCGAGGAGGACGCCGATCGCGAGGCGGTCGAGGGCGGCGTAGATGGCGTCGGGAGGATCCGGCCGCTCGAGCAGCGCCGAGGCGGCTTCGAAGCCGCCCGTCTCGGTCACGTCGGGGGCGGTGCCGACGATCTCCTCGCAGCCGTGCTCGGCGCACCACTCGGCGTATCCCGCCCGGACGTCGACGATGTAGGAGGCGAAGGAGCGGGGCGCGACCAGGGCGATCCGGCGGGCGCCGACGCGGCGGAGGTGGTCGAGGACGCTGCGCACGCCGGCGCGGTGGTCGTTGTCCACCCAGTAGCCGTCCTCGCCGCCGTCGAGCAGGCGCCCGGTGGTGACGATCGGGACCCCGCGGGTGCGGAGGAAGGCGACCGAGGCGTCATCGGGGACCGGGTCGACGACGACCGCCCCGTCGGCGGGCATTTTGTGCAGCGCGCCCTCGGCGTCGGCGGCGGGGGCGATCGCCAGGGCGTAGCCGCGGTCGAGGGCCGCCGTCGTCGCGTAGCGGATCAGGCTGGCGAAGTAGTCGAAGTCACCGAGCTGGAAGGCCAGGTCCTCGACCTGGGAGACAGCGAGGGCGAGCAGGCCGCTGGAGCCGCCGCCGAGCTTGCGGGCGCTGACGTTGGGGCGGTAGCCGAGCTGCTCGGCGACTTCGCGGACCCGCTCCCGGGTCGCCTCGGGCAGCCGGCCCTTGCCGCTGAGCGCGTGGGAGACGGTCGTGATCGACACGCCGGCCGCGGCGGCGACCTCCTTGATACCGATCGGCTCCTCCACAAGGCGCAATCTAACGAAAACGCCTTGACTTGCAAAAGCGTTTCTGCATAAGCTGGGGCCGGGAATTGCAAAAACGCTTTGGCATCCTCGGGGGAAAGGGAAAGCGAGGGTGTCGGGGCGAGAGCGAAGGGATCTATGGCGTGAACTCGCAACCAGCCGATCGGACGATGTGGAACAGCCTGTTGCACTCGGGTCTCGCCGGGTCGTTCATGTCCTTCCCCCACGTGCCGGCGAAGGCCGACGCGCTGCGTGAGGCGGGCGCCCGGGCGGCGATCTACGGCATCCCGTTCGACTCCACCTCGATCAGCCGCACCGGCGCCAACTACGGGCCGCGCGGCATGCGCGAGGTCTCCTGCCAGTTCCTCACCTACAACGCGACCCTCGACTTCGACCTCGCCGACACCCTCGCCCCGGTCGACTGCGGCGACTGCGACCTCGCCCTCGCCAACCCGCAGGTCACCTTCGACCGGGCGAAGGCCGACCTGCTCGAGATCCTCCGCGCCGGAGCGCTGCCGGTCACTCTCGGCGGCGACCACTCGGTCACGATCCCGGCCGCCTGGGCGGTCACCGAGCACGTCGAGGATCCGGCGCTGATCCTGATCGACACCCACCTCGACACCGCCCCCGACGTCGGCGGTGAGAAGCTGAACCACTGCTGCCCGATCACCCGCGCGGTCGAGGCCGGCTTCGACCCCTCCCGCGTCGTGCTGATCGGGATGTCGGGCTGGATGAACCCGCGGACCGAGCTCGCCTACTGCCGCGAACAGGGCATCAAGGTGATCTGGCTGGAGGAAATCTGGGAGAAGGGGACCGCCTGGGCGGTCGACCAGGCCCGCGAGATCACCCGCGCCGCGGCCGGCGGCGTCTACCTCAGCTTCGACGTCGACTCGCTCGACGCCGCCCACGGCGCCGCCACCTGTTGCCCGACGCCGGGTGGGCTGACCAGCCGCGAGGCGATCGAGCTGGTCCGCGGCGTGTCGGCCGGCGGCCTCGTCGGCGTCGACGTGGTCGAGGTCGCGCCGAGTCTCGAGGCGACGCCCGCGACCAGCTTGATGGGGGTCCGGGTCGCGGTCGAGGCGATGGCCTTCCACGGCGGGGCGACCCTCTAGGGATGTTGGCGCTGCTCGTCCAGCCGGAGCCCGGGACGGGCTCGGCCGGCGCCGACGCGCGCCGCGCCGCGGAGGAGATCCGGGCACGGCCCGATGCGGAGATCGCCGTCTTCCCGGAGCTCTTCCTCGGCGGCTACCGCCTCGAAGAGCCGGAGGCCCTCGCCTGCGATCCCGCCGGCGAGGAGATCGGGGCGATCGCGGCCGCCTGCCGCGAGGCCCACACCGCGGCCCTGGTCGGCTTCATCGAGCGCGGGCCGCTCGCCCTCTACGACTCGGTCGCCTGCATCGACGAGGACGGCGAGCTGGTCGTCGTCTATCGCAAGGCGCAGCTGTTCGGCGCCGAGGCGGACGTCTTCCGCGCGGGGTCCTGGCTCGAGGTGGTCGAGCTCGCCGGCCGTCGGGTCGCGCCGCTGATCTGCTTCGACGTCGAGTTCCCCGAGCTCGCCCGCGCCGCGGCGATGGCCGGGGCCGACCTGCTGGTGACCTGCGCGGCGAACATGGAGCCGTTCGGGCGCGAACACCGTCTCCACGTCCAGGCGCGGGCGCTGGAGAACCGCGTCCCGCACCTCTACGTCAACCGCAGCGGCGCCGAATCGGGGTTCCGGTTCGTCGGCGAGAGCTGCGCGGTCGACGCCGACGGCTCCGTCGTCGCCGCGGCGGCCGATGGCGAGCAGACCCTGCTGGTCGAGGTCGGCACGGCGGGGGCCGCCGACGCGCGGGTCGATTACCTGAGCTTCGAGCCGACCCGGATGCCGGTCGAAGTGCGGTCCAAGAGCCACTCCAAAGGAGGAAGCAGATGAGTGCGGTCGACAGCGGTAAGGCCCCTGCCCCGCCGCAGCTGTTCACCCGGAAAGCGACCGGCCTGGTGCGCGAGGGGCGCACCGTCGACGCGCTGTTCTACAACGTGATGTGGTCGAGCGTCGCGCTGACGTTCGGCTTCTTCTGGCTCCTCTACTCCTTCTACTACAACGGCTCGAACGCGATCCTCGCCTTCCTGATCGCCGCCGCCCTTGGCCTGCCGGGAGCCTTCCTCTACGCGATGCTGGCGCAGATCATGCCGCGGACCGGCGGCGACTACGTCTTCAACAGCCGCGCCCTGCACCCGGCGATCGGGTTTGCCGCCAACGCCAGCTATTGCTTCTGGCTGGCCGTCGTCTACGGCGTCTACACCACCTACTTCGCCAGCTACGGGATCGGCGCCTTCGCCCACATGATGGCCGGCTACACCGGCTCCAGCGGCTGGCTCTCCTTCGGCGAATGGTTCTCCACCGACGCGGGGCTCTTCATCACCGGCACCGTCGCCGTGCTGGCCTCGGCGGCGATCTTCGTCGTCGGTGGCGTGCGCCTCTTCTTCAAGCTGCAGGTCGGCGCCTTCGTCCTCTACATGGTCGGCGCCTTCCTCTTACCGGCCCTGGTCGGGCTGTTCGGCTCGGAAGGCGGCTTCATCTCCAACTTCAACGAATACGGCGCGAACCTCGGCGTCCCGCACGCCTTCCAGGCGATGCAGCACTCGGCAGGCGAAGCCGGTTACGCGCAGTCGGGCTTCAACTTCACCGCGACCCTGAAATCGGTCTCCGCCTTCTGGTTCATCTTCGGCTTCATCTACTCGAGCAACTACTTCGCCGGCGAGATCAGGCTGAAGAAACGCACGCACATGCTCTCGATCCCGGGCGCGGTGGCGGTCGCCGTGGTGGTGCTGCTGATCCTCACCCCGCTCTACACGCACGTGGTCGGCTACGGGACCAACGGGGCCCTCGGCTTCGCCGAACCGAGCGCCTACGGCTTCAGCGAAGCGCCCGCCTATCCGGAGCTGATGGCGATCGCCTCGGGCAGCCCGGTGTGGGGGACGATCATCCTGCTCGGGTTCAGCGTCGGACTGCTGATCTGGCTGCCGCAGACGATGATCCTGGTCAGCCGCAGCATGTTCTCCTGGTCCTTCGACCGGATCATGCCTCAGAAACTTTCCTACGTCGAGCCGCGTTCGCACTCGCCGGTCGTGGCGATCGCGATCGTCAGCCTCCTGGCGATCGCCAGCACCGCGATCTACGCGTTCACCGAATGGTTCACCACGCTTTCGGTGCTGCTCGGCCTCTCGACCACGCTGCTCTTCACCGCGCTGTCGGGCGTAGTCCTGCCGTTCACCCAGAAGGCGATGGTGGAGAGCTCGCCCTACAACCGGCGCGTCCTCGGCATCCCGCTGATCTCGTTGGTCGGTGGCCTCGCCTTCCTCGGCTTCTCCGGGGCGATCGCGATCCTCCTCTGGGATCCGGGGTCGGGCGCCAGCCTCGCCGACAACCCGGGCAAGCTGGAGATGGCGGTCGCCGTCTACATCGTCGGCCTCGCGGTGTATTTCATCTCCCGCGCGATCCGGCGCTCGCAGGGCATCGACATCGAGCTCGCCCACGCCGAACTGCCGCCGGAGTGAGGATGGGGCTCTTCGGCAAGAAGAACGGTGGTGAGCGGCTGCGTCTCTATTACGCCTCCGACATCCACGGCACCGAGGTGCTCTGGCGCAAGTTTCTGCGTGCGCCGGAGGTCTATAAGGCCAAGGTGCTGGTGATGGGCGGCGACCTGACCGGCAAGGCCGTGATCCCGATAGTCGAGGACGGTGGGAAGGCGTACTCCGCGACCATGTTCGGCCAACGGGTGGAGGTCCACGGTGAGGAAGAGATCGCGAAACTCGAAGAACAGGTGCGAGCGAATGGGATGTACCCGCACCTGATGACCCGCGAGGAGATCGACCGGGTCGCCGCCCTGACCGAGGAGGAACGCGAGGTCTGGTTCGAGGAGGTGATGCTGAAGACGTTCGGCGAATGGCTGGCGCTGGCGCGGGAGCGGCTCGGCGACTCCGAGGTGCGCTGCTTCGTGATGCCCGGCAACGACGACCCACAAGGGGTCGACGGCGCGATCGAGGCGGCGACGCGGATCGAGGGGTGCGACGACCGCGTGGTCGATTTCGAGGGCTACACGATGCTCTCGCTCGGCTACTCCAACCCGACCCCGTTCGCCTCGCCGCGGGAGCTGCCGGAGGACGAGCTGACGCGGCGGATCGACGCGATGGCGGCGCAGGTGGACGACATGGCCCGTTGTGTGTTCAACCTCCACGTGCCGCCGTACGACTCGGGCCTGGACACGGCGCCGGAACTCGACGACGATCTCACCGTGGTCACCGTTGCCGGCCAGCCGAGCATGGCACCGTGCGGATCGCGCGCCGTGCGCGAGGCGATCGAGCGCCACCAGCCGCTCCTGTCGCTGCACGGCCACGTCCACGAGTCGCGCGGGGCGACCCACATCGGCCGCACCCTCTGCATCAACCCGGGCAGCGATTACCACACGGGTCGTATCTCCGGATGCCTGGTCCACCTACAGGGCGAGGCAGCGAACTACCAGTTCGTGGTGGGCTGAGCGTGGCGTCCGAGGCGACGACGGAGGCCGACCTGGTCAAGGAGGCGGGCCGTCTGCTCGCGGCGGTCGCGGCGGCCGAGGTGCCGGCGCGGCTGATCGGCGGGATGGCGATCCGGTTGCTGCTCGGGGCGAGGCTCGATCCGATCTTCGAGCGGGAGATCCTCGACCTCGACTTCGTCTGCGCCTCCGGCGCGGGCGGCCGCCTGGGGGAGGTCCTGACCCGGGCCGGATACCAGGGCGACGAACAGTTCAACGCCCTCAACGGTGCCCGGCGCCTGCTCTTCTGGGACCCCCAGCGGGGCCGTCAGATCGACGTCTTCGTCGGCCGCTTCGAGATGTGCCACGAGTTGCCGCTGGCCGAGCGGCTGGAGGTGCGCGCCGTCACTCTGCCGGCCGCCGAGCTGTTGATGACGAAGCTCCAGATCGTCGAGCTGAACCGCAAGGATCAGCGCGACGCGTTCGCGCTGCTCGACGGCGCCGAGGTAACGGGCGCCGACCGCGCGGAGGACGGCGCCGACGCGATCAACGCCGCCGGGATCGCCTCGCTGACCGCCCAGGACTGGGGCCTGCAGCGGACCTTCGAGCTGAACCTCGAGTGCCTGCGCGGCGGGGTCGGGGAGCTGGAGCTGCCGGACCCGCGCCGGGAGGCGATCGCCGCCCGGATCGAGCGCCTGTTGGCGGCGATGGAGGAGGCCCCGAAGTCCCGCCGCTGGAAGATGCGCGCCCGGATCGGCGAGCGCAAGCAGTGGTACGAGGAGCCCGAAGAGGTACGGCGCTAGCCGCGGCGCCCGGCTTTCCGCGCGAGTAGGCCGGGGGCTTACGGGCGCGAGTCGAGCAACTGCTCGGCGGCGCGCCCGCCGCTGCGCAGGGCGCCCTCCATCAGGCCGTGCCAGGCGCCCGCGGTGTGCTCGCCGGCGAAGAAGAGCGGGCCGATCGGCCGCTGCAGGTCGTCGTCGCGGATCGGGGAGGCGAGCGAGCGGGCCGAGTAGGAACCCCGCACCCAGGGATCCTCGTCCCAGTTGGAGAGGAGGGCGGCGGCGGGGTCGGCATCGAGGTCCAGGTCGGTTCGCAGAGACAGCGTGGCGGCGACCCAGCGCTCCGGCTGCTCGCTGCCCCCGAGCGCCTCGATCGCCGCCCGCGTCCCGGCGTAGCTGACGAGGAAAGGGGCCGGCTCGCCGTCGGCGCCGAGCTGGGTGTAAGTCCAGAAGTGGCCCGCGATCGACATCACGGCGCTCGGCGGCGCCGGGGTGAGGAGACGGATGAAGAGCTTCGAGTTCTGGCCGTAGGTGACGGCGCGCAGGGCCGATGCCGTGGCTCCCTCGAGCGGCGGGTCGAACTCGATCTCGCCGAGCGGAGCCGTCGGGATCGCGATCACGGCGGCGTCGGCGTCGAGCTCGGCGTCGTCGGTGCCGATGCTGATGCCGGCGTCCGACCAGCGGATCCGGCGCACGGGTGAGGAGAGGTGCAGGATGTCGCCGAGCTCGTCCGCCAGGGCATCGGCCAGCCGCATGTTGCCGCCCGCGAGCGTCCAGTTCGCGAAGTCGCCGAAGGTCGAGGCGGACTCCTCCACCACCGAGGCGTCGAGGTCGTCGACCGGGTGGCCGTTGGAGATCGCCACCCGGGTGCGGAGCAGCGCCGCCTGTCGCGGCGCGAGCTCGAGCGCCGCGATCGCCTCGCCGACACTCGCCGCGCCGGCCGGCGGTCCCCGGCGGATCCGCTCGAACGCCGCCTCGAGGTCGGAGTCGGAGACCGCCTCCTCGCCGATCGCGGTCCGCCGCCCATACGGCGTCCCCTTCAGGACCAGTGGGATGCCGAAGCGGGTCGCGAGGGACTGCATCACCTCGTAGTCGGGAAGGATGAACTCGGCGCCTCGCTCGACCACGGCGCCGTCGCCGAACGGCACCGACCAGACCCTGCCACCGACCCGATCGCGTGCCTCGAGCACCGTCACCTCGGCGCCGCGGGCGCGCAGCGCGTCCGCCGCCGCCAGCCCCGCGAAGCCGGCGCCGACCACCACCACACGCTTTCCACCACCCATCGGGGCAAGACTAGGGTCAGGCGGCCCGGCGGGCAACCGGGGACGCGGCGGGGAGTTCCACCGTCACCCGCAGGCCGCCGTCGGCGCGGGGGATCAGGGTGAGGTTCCCATCGTGGGCCTGGGCGATGGACTTGACGATCGCCAGGCCCAGGCCGACGCCGGAGCGGTCGGTGTGGGTGCGTCCGTCCCCGCGGAGGAACGGCTCGGTGAGGGTGGAGAGTGACTCTTGGGTGAGGTGCCCGCCGGTGTTCTCGACGGTGAGCTCGACGCTGTCGGGCTGAACGGTGGTGGTGACCCAGACGGTGCCGCCGTCAGGGAGGTTGTGGACGATCGCATTGTGGATCAGGTTCGTCGCCAGCTGGAGCAGGAGGGGTTGGGAGCCGGTGGCGTGCGTTGCGTCGCCGGAGGTCTCGATCGTGACTGTGTGCTTTTCCGCGAGGGGGAGGAGGGTCTCGGCGGCTTCTTCGACGATCAGTGAGAGGTCGAATTCTTCTCGATGGAAGGAACGTTGGTCGGCACGACTGAGGAGTAGGAGGGCCTCGGTGAGGTCGATCGCTCTCGTGTTGACCGCGTGGAGGCGGTCGATCAGCTCGCCGTCGCCGCTGTGGTCGGGATCGCTGCGGGCCACGTCGAGGAGGGCCTGCGTCGTCGCCAACGGGGTGCGCAACTCGTGCGAGGCGTTGGCGGCGAATCGTTGCTGTTCGGCGACGTGCGCCTCGAGTCGCCCGAGGAGTCCGTCGATCGTGTCGGCCAGGTCCTTCAGCTCGTCGCGCGGGCCCGGTAGGTCGAGGCGCTCGCTCAGGTTGCGCTCGGAGATCTGCCGGGTCGTCGCGGTCATCTCCCTGAGGGGGCGGAGGACGCGGCCCGCGACCAGGTAGCCGAAGGCGATCGAGATGACGGTCATGATCGCCAGCACGATCACCGAACGGAAGAGGCCCTGGTGGAGAGCGTCGGTGTTGCGTTCGATCGACGACGAGTACGCGCGTTCGGCCATCTCGCGTACGTGGACGCTCGGCCTGGACCGGGCGGCGGGCAGGACGACCAGGTTGGAACCCGAGGCGCGGCGGAAGAGGACGTAGGCGATCGCCAGCAACACCGTCCCCGAGACGAGGAAGAGGCCGCCGTAGAGCGCCGTCAGGCGGAGTCGGATCGTGGGCGCGGGGAGGCGGGGCATCGTCAGTCCGCCGGGGCTTCGATGCGGTAGCCGACGCCGGGGACGGTGCCGATGACCGCGGGCTCGCCGAGGCGCTTCCGCAGTCCCGAGACGGTGATGCGGACCGCGTTGGTGAACGGGTCGGCGTTCTCGTCCCAGGCCCGCTCGAGCAGCTCCTCGGCGCTGACCACTCCGCCTTCGGCGCCGACCAGCACCTCGAGCACGGCGAACTGCTTGCGGGTGAGGGCGACGTAGCGGCCGTCGCGGAAGACCTCGCGCCGGAACGGGTCGAGGCGCAGGCCGGCGATCTCCCGCACCGGCGGCCGGTTGTGGGCGCGGCGGCGGTCGAGCGCGCGGAGGCGCAGCGCCAGCTCCTGCAGCTCGAAGGGCTTGGTCAGGTAGTCGTCGGCGCCGAGCTCGAACCCCGAGGCCTTGTCGTCGAGCCGGTCGGCGGCGGTGAGCATGAGGATCGGCATGCCGCTGCCGGAGGCGACGATGCGGCGGGCGATCTCGTCGCCGGAGGGGCCGGGGATGTCGCGGTCGAGGACGGCGATGTCGTAGGCGTTGACGCTCAGCAATCCGAGCGCGGTGTCGCCGTCGCCGGCGATGTCGGCGGCGATCGCTTCGAGGCGGAGACCATCGCGAATGGCCTCCGCCAGATACGGCTCGTCCTCGACGATCAGCACGCGCATGCTCTTGATCCTCCCTGGCCGAGCATATTGTCGGCGTATCGAAAAGCCCTTACGTGGGGGCAACGCCAGGGCGCGCAGGGTGGGGGCGTGGCCTATGGCGAACCGGCACCGAGAGCGACCTACCGCGTCCATCGCACGCGTCGCGGCCGTCCACGGCTGCTCGGCGCGATCGTCGTCCTCGCCCTTGTCGCTACGCCGTTCGCGGTCGCCCACCACTTACTGAGCGGCTCGGGCGCGGCGCCCCTCGGCAAGGTGCGCTTGCCCCACGGCGCCGGCGGCGTGGCCTCGTCAACGGGCGAATGGCCGTCGCAGGGACAGGCGGCGATCGTGATCGGCAACGGCCGGCCGGAGGTGAGCCCGGACGAGGAGCCGGCCCCGATCGCCAGCCTGGCGAAGGTGATGACCGCCTACCTGACGCTCGAGCGCTACCCGCTGAGCGGGGCGGGCGGCGGGTTCACGATGACCGTCACCGCGGCCCAGGCGCAGGCTGTCGCCGAGGAAGCCGATGAGGGACAGTCGGTCGTCGCGGTCGAGGCGGGCGAGCGGCTGACCGAGCGCCGGCTGCTCGAGGCGTTGCTGATCCCCTCCGGCAACAACATCGCCCGCATGCTGGCGGCGCAGGTGGCCGGGAGCGAAGGCGCCTTCGTCGACGCGATGAACGAAGCAGCCGGCGCGCTCGGGATGGACGCGACGACCTACACCGACCCCAGCGGCTTCGACCCGGGCACGGTCTCGACCGCCGCCGACCAGCTGCGCGTCTTCCGGCGCGCGATGCACTTCGCCGCCTTCCGTCACATCGTCTCGATGGGCAGCGTCACCCTGCCGGTCGCCGGCACGCTCACCAACTTCAACCCGCTGCTCGATGAGGGCTACGCCGGCAAGACCGGATCGGACTCGGCGGCGGGCGGGTGTCTCGCGTTCTTCACCCCGGTGACGGTCGGCGGGCAGCGAGCGACCGCGGTCGGCGTGGTGATGGGGCAGGGGGAGGGCAGCGACACGTCGGCGCTCCTCGCCGCCGCCGGCGAAGCGGCCGAGCGGCTGACGCCTTGATGGTGATTTCGTCGAGATCGTCTTCTACGATGACGCCATGCTGATCGTCTCGATGGGCGTCTCGGTCGACGGGTTCATCAAGGACCGCGACGGCGGGTTCGACTGGGCTCCTCCCGACGAGGAGCAGTTCCGCTTCCACATCGATCAGGTGCGCGAGCTCGGCGCCTGTCTGCTGGGCCGCAACCTCTACGAATCGATGGTGGTCTGGGAGACGGACCCGGCGATGCGCGCCGAGAAGGACCAGGCCGAGTTCGCCGATGTCTGGTCGGCGATCCCGAAGGTCGTCTTCAGCCACGCCCTCGAGACGGTCGAGGGCAACGCCCGGCTCGCCACGGGCACCTTGGCGGAGGAGGTCGCCACCGCGCTCGCAGCCAACGAGAAGGACGTCGAGATCGGCGGCGCCGGCCTCGCCGGGCAGGCGGTCGAACTGGGCCTGGTCGACGAGTTCCGCATCTTCCGCTACCCGGTCATCGTCGGCGGCGGCACCCCGCTCATCCCCCCGGTCCCCGACCAGATCGACCTGGAGCTGATCGACACCAAAACCTTCAACTCACGCGTGATCTTCGAGCGCTACGGCCGCGCCGCATAACGATGAAGAGCGCGGCCGAGGCCGCGACGCCGAGGGCCGCGATCGTCACCCATCTGCCGACGTCGTCGTAGGCCGAGATGAGGGACGGGCCGACGAAAAACGCGCCGAGCCCGATGGTCAGCGTCCACATCGGCCCGAGAGGGCGCTACCGGCGATGAAGGGCCGGGCCGGGAGCTCGTTGATGCCCGCCAGCCAGCCGGGGCCGAAGTAGGAGGCGAGGAACGCGCGGCGCTGGACGAGGCCCTCGCTGCGAAGGAGGAGGCGGGTGCGGCAGGCGAGCATCGGCCCGGGCCAGAGGAGCAGGCGACGGCCGCCGGTCCGTCCGAGCCAGTAGGCGGCGAGGCTGCCGGCAAATGTGCCGAGGAACGCGATCACAAGTATCGGCGCGATCCCGTCCTCACCGCGCGGCGGCGAACGTCCCGGCACTGACAAGCGCCGCCTCACCCGGCCCCGAGACCGCGATCCAGGTCGCCACCACCGCGGCAAAGAGGCTGATGTAGGCAAGCAGGCTCATCTCTTGATTGTGCCTACCTTCCGACCCCGGCTCGGTAGCATCTGATCCCATGGCTACGCGCACCGACAGCCCGCTTCTTGCCCCCGGCAACGACGCCGAGTGGGCGAAGATCAACGAGGAAGAGGCGTGCCAGGAAGCGGAATTCGCCGCCTCGATGTCGATGGACGAGCGCGTCACCCTCGGCCAGCAGCTCTCCCAGCAAGCGGTCTCCGTCCTCGTCTCCTCGGTCAAGGCCGGCCATGCCCCGAGACGAGCTCTCTGGTCCTGATCTCGACGGGGTAATCGCCGACGCAAACGCGGTCGGTGAGCTGCCGATCGACCCGATCCCGGGGCTCGACGCCGTCTGACTCCGGACCTCAGCGGATGATCGGGCCGCTGTCGGGCTCGGGGGCGTCCTCGAAGGAGCCGGTGACGGGGGCGCCGTTGGGGACGTAGGTGAGGAGCTGGACGCCGGTGGCGGTCGTCGATGCCTGGTCGAGGCGGTATTTGGTGGGAGGGACGGGGCCTTCGAAGAGGCGGGCGCCGGAGCGGAGGGCGACGGGGAAGACCAGGAGGTGGTGGCGGTCGATCAGGCCCGCGGCTAGGAGGGACTGGGTGAGGATGATGCTGCCGTGGATCTGCAGCTCGCGCCCGGGTTGGCGCTTCAGCTCGGCGATCGCCTCGATCGGGTCGCCCTCGATCAGGGAGGCGCCGGGCCAGGAGAGGTCGGTCAGGGTGGTGGAGACGACGTGCTTCGGGAGGCTGTTGAGGGCCGCGCCGATCGGGTTCGCCGGGTCGGCGTGGGGCCAGTAGGCGGCGAAGATCTCGTAGGTCTTGCGGCCGAGGAGGAAGGCGTCGGCGCGTTCGAAGTTCTCGCGCACGGACTTCGCCCCGTCGTCTTCGAAGTAGGGCATCACCCAGCCGCCCAGGTCGAAGCCGCCACTGGTGTCCTCCTCAGGCCCACCCGGCCCCTGGGTCACTCCATCGAGGCTGATCATCGTCGTCGCGGTCAGTTCCATCGTCTTCTCCTTCGTCGATTCGCTTACACCAAGACGACGAACGGCGACGGAACTAATCGACACGGCGATTCCGAGTGTGGAACTAGGCGTCGTCGACCGAGATCAGGCCGTGCTTGGCGGCGAACAGGCCGGCCATCGCGCCCGCGCCGGCAGGCGCAGGCCGCGACCTCGCGATCGGTGAGGGTGCCGTCGCTGTCGTTACGGCGCAGCGGCGCGCTCGGCCCAGGCGGTGCGGGAGGGCTCGTAGACGGCGTGATCTCCGAGGGGCGTCGGGACCGTGTCGACGTGGACCGCGCCGAGCAGCTCCTCGACGGCGGCGCGGGTGCGGGCGTTGTCGACACCGATGCGCAGCTGGACGGTCTCGTAGGCGGTGAAGGCGTGGTCGAAGAGGAGGCCCTTGACCTCCGTGTAGTCCTCGCTCCCCCAGTAGGGCCGGGCGAGGAAGGTGTGGTCGACGAGGATGCTGTTCCCGTCCTCGTGGGCCTCCTCGAAGCGGGAGCTGCCGATGACCTCGCCGTCCGTGTTGGTGACCACCCGCCCGCCGCCCGAGGCGAGCGCGTCGGCGAAGTACCCCTTGACCTTCTCCGGGGTCGCGCGATCGGCCTCCGGATGCTCCGCCCAGATCAGCGGATCGCCCGCGACCGCGACGAACGCGTCGTGGTCGGAGGCCGCCAGGGGACGGAGTCGAACTTCGATCCTTCGAGGGTCGGCTGGCGGTCGAAGCTCACGCGGCGACACTCCATGCCGCGGCGGCGATTCAAGCCGGCATGCCGAGATGTCTAGGTTTCCGACACATGACGATCGCGCGCGCAGTCCTTGCTCCCATGTACGGCGGACCGGAGGTGCTCGAGGTCCGCGAGGTCGAGGTTGCGGACCCCGGAGCCGGAGAGGTGACGATCGAGGTGCGGGCCGCCGGGCTCAACCCGGTCGACTTCAAACTCTTCAGCGGTGCCCGCGGCGGCGACCCCGACGCCTTGCCGCTGCCGGTCGGTCTCGAGGTCGCCGGGGTGCTGACCGCGATCGGGCCCGACACGGAGATCGCCTCGGGTGGCGGGGAGGTCGGTGACGAGATCCTCGCCTTCCGCGTCTCCGGCGGCTGCAGCTCGGCGCTCACGGTCCCCGCCGCCGACGTCTTCGCCAAGCCCGCAACGCTCGACTTCCCCGAAGCGGCCAACCTGCTGCTCGTCGGCGGGACGGCCGCGGACATGTTGCGCATCGTGCCCGCGCGGGAGGGGACGACGATGGTCATCCACGGGACCTCCGGAGCCGTCGGCGTCAGCCTCCTCCAGCAGTTGGCCCCGCTCGGCGTCCGCGCGATCGGCACCGCCTCGGAGGCGAACTTCGACGAGGTGCGGCGCTTCGGTGGCGAGCCGGTCACCTACGGCGACGGCCTCGAGGGGCGCCTCCGCGACCTCGCGCCGGAGGGATTCGACGCCGCCTACGACTGCGTCGGCACCGACGAGGCGGTCGACGTCTCACTCGCCCTTGTCGACCGCTCGCGCCTGGTCACGATCGCGGCCGCCGGCCGCGCCGGCGAGGAGGGCTTCGAGGTGGTCGGCGCCGCGCGACCGGATTCCGCCGCCTTCCGCGACTCGAACCGCGCCGCACTCGTCGACCTGGCCGCCCGCGGCGAGCTCGTCGTCCCGGTCGCCCGCACCTTCCCGCTGGACGAAGCAGCCGCCGCCCTCACCCTCCTGGCCGGCGAACACCCCGGCGGCAAGCTCGCCCTGATTCCCTAGTAGGCGGCACCCCCGACTGAGTTCGCACTTTCGGCCGCATACGGCCCATTTCTGCGAACTCATCCGGGGGCTCGTGGCCCGAGGCGGCTGGCACCAGGCAGATCCGCGGCCGGATCGGGCTGGCGCCACGGAGGCAAAGGAACGCTGCCCTCTCGGTGGCGGCCCTGGCAGGCTGAGGCCGCCACCGAGAGGGCCGGGTGTGTGTGAGGAGTACAAGAGGCGCGGGTTTCGCCACGAAAGACGCCCCGGTTGGCCTTGGGAGGTCAGTGGTCCGTCACGAAGAGCCGGAGAAGTTCACGGTCCGTCCCGACTTCTTCGGGCGACCCACTCGTCGCTGGACACTTTTCGTTGCCATAGGACGAAAAGCGTCCAGTGAACGGACGGCTGAAGGGTTTTGGTTGCCATAGGACCAAAAACCTTCAGCGACGACTGCCTGAACACTTTTTGTCCCAGGGGAACTAAAAGTGTTCAGGCGTCACCGCGACCCCCGGATCCGGGCCTCGGGCGCATGAAGACCTGTGACGTTCCCGTACCTCTCTCGGGCGAATCCGTGACGAACGTGCCGAACCCTTGACCTTCCCCGCGAAAGACGCCCGGGACTAACTCGGACGGGCGGAGTGGACGGCCGCTGCGGACGTCTAGCGCGCCGGGCCGGTCGGGACTGTGCCGCGGACCAGGGCGGCGGCCTCGCGGCCGATCTCGCTCCAGGCGTAGCGGCCGTCGACCTCTTCTCGGGCGTGGCGGCCGCGTAGTTTGCGCTCGGCGGGGTCCTCGATCGCTTCGAGGATCGCGGCGGCGAGGGCCTCGGGGTCGTCGGGTTCGACCAGCCGGCCGGTCCAGCCGTCGTCGACGATCGTCGAGGGGCCGCCGCGATCGACGGCGATGACCGGCAGGCCGCAGGCCATCGCCTCGATCAGGACCTGGCCGAACTGCTCGGCGACGGAGGCGTGGACGAGGGCGTCGGCGGCATTCAGCAGGTCGGGAAGTTCCTCGTGGGAGTGCCAGCCGGCGAGGTGGACGTCGCGGGCGCCGAGGCGTTCGATCGCCGCCGCCGGATGCTCGCCCTCCCACTCACCGGGGTGCCCGCCGACGAGGATCAGGGACGCCGGCTCGGTGGTCCGGGCGCGGGCCATCGTGAACGCCTCGATCAGGACGGGCAGTCGCTTGACGGCGGTGAAGCGGCCGACGTAGACGAAGACAGTGCCGCTGGGCGCCACGCCGATGGCCTCCTGCCAGACCGCGTCGCGGTCGACCGGGCGCGGGGCGAAGATCGGGTCGAAGCCGTTCGGCAGGACCGAGAAGCGCTCGGTCGGGAGGTCGAGCAGCGCGGCCGCCCGGGCGACCCCCTTCTCGTCGCCGACCACCAGTCGCTCGCAGTCCGCCGCCCAGCGGCCGAGGCGCTCCGACCACGCCGCGGCGCGGCTCGGGTCGGCGGCCGCTCCCGCCTCGATCGCCTCGAGCATCAGCAACTCGGTGCCGTGGATGTGGCCGATGATCGGCACGCCGGGAAGGGCGCGCGCCGCCGCCTCGTCAAGTGGGGTCAGGTGGTGGAGGTAGAGCCGGTCGACGCCGCCCGCCGCGGCGCGCTCGAGCTCACGCGCCCAGGCGTCCACCTGCAGCTCGAGGCGGCGGTCGTCGAGCGAGGTCAGCACCGGGTCGACGGCGTCCTCGCGGTTCTCGAAAGAGCCGTGCATCGGCGCCGTGCCGGCCGGTCCGACGAAGTCGACCGGCCGTCCCGAGGCCAGCGCCGGGGTGAAGTCGACCGCCCGCACGTCGAGCCCCTTGTAGAAGTCGTTGGCGTCGGCGGCGGGGCCGAGGTCGGTCCGCGAGCCCGAGACCAGCGTCACCTCGGTCCCCTGCGTCTCCAACTCCCGAGCAAGCGCCCGCGCCACGTGGGCCGATCCGCCGCGAGGGTAGAAGTAAGTACCCATCAGCAGCTTTTCGACTTTGTCAAACATCCACCCCCACCGTAGCGATGCGGTGAAGGAAACGTGAACGCGGCGACCCTGGTCCGCCCGTCCAGCTGTTCCTTATGACCGGTATCCCGGCATAAGGAACAGCTGGACGGATCGGTCAGCGGGGGGAGATGCGGAGGGCGGTGGCGATCTCGCGGCCGCCGCGCAGTTCGAGGCCGTGCTCCTCGCGGGGGGTGTTCACCAGCTTGCCGTCGACGACCAGCGAGGCAGAGCCGCCGCCGTCGAGGTTCATCGCGTCCTCGCAGCCGAGCGCCGCCATCGTCTCGGCGAGCTCCCTCATCGTCATCCCCGCGTCATCGTCGGCGCGGCCGTCGCAGACGACCGCGACAAGGTCACGTCCCGCAAGGCCGAGCGCCGCCCGCGGGTAGCGACCCTCGCTGATGTCGGAGTCGAACTGGCGGGAGCCGGCCGAGAAGCCCTCGGCGTCGACGCCGGGATGGACCGCCAGCTGCCCTTCGCGGACCAGCATCGGCCCCGCCTGCAGGAGATCGCCGCGCGGCGCTCCCTCGACCTCCTCGCGGGCCAGCAGCGCGACGGCCCCCGCATCGACGTGGACGCAGGCCCGGCAGCGGTGCCAGGGCGAGTCGAAAGGTTCGCTGGGCAGCGCCTCGCCGCCGACCCAGACGTCGCCGAGCGCCGGGCCGCCGGGCCGCATGTAGAAGCCGCCGACGATCGCGTGCTCCGCGCCCGCCGCCGCGGCCCACTCGACCAGCGTCCCCGGGGGATCGAGGGCGACGACCGAGACGGCAAAGGCGTCGCGATCGAAGCGCGCCACGTGGACGGTGGTGAGGGCACCGTCGGGTAGCGCGCGGCGGTCGCGGATCAGCCGCGGCGGGGCGGCATCGAGGCGGGGTTGAGTGAGGGTCGAGACGGACATCGTCGGTTGCCTTCTCGGGAATGGAATCGCACCTGGGGGACGGAGTTGTTGCCGGGTTGGGAACTGGGCCGATCCGTCCAGGTAGTTTGCGCGGCGTGGTGCTCGCGATCAGCCTCTTCACCGACCCGGCCTGTCCGTTCGCGTTCTCGGCCGAGCCCCGGCGGCTGCGGTTGCGCTGGCACTACGGCGAGGGCCTCGAGTGGACGACGCGGATGATCGTCCTCACCCGTGAACCAGGCGAGGCCGAGGGGCTGGCGCAGGGCGCGCCGGGCCTGCAGCGCAAGTTCGGGATGCCGATCGATCCGGCGCCCTATCCGCGGCCGTCGTCCTCGGAACCGGCGTGCCGGGCGGTGGTCGCGGCGCGCCTGAACGCGCCGGAGCGTCAGGAGTTGTTGCTGCGGGCGCTGCGGGTGCGGAGGATGGCGGGCGGCTTGATCGACGATCCGATGCTGATCGAGGCCGCCGCCGACGACGCCGGAATCGACTCCGGCGAGATGGCGGTATGGGTGGCGAGCGAGGAGACCGGCGCGGCGCTCGAGGCCGACGTCGCCGCGGCCCGCTCGCCCGCACCGGCCGCCCGCGCCCTCGACCACAAGCTCGGCGGCCCGCGTGAGGAGCGCCGTTACACGGCGCCGACCTACGAGTTCGGCGACGCCTCCGGCGGCATGATCGTCGTCCCCGGCTTCACCCCGATCGAGGCCTACGAAGTCGCGGTCGCGAACCTGGCGCCTGAGCTGGAGCGCCGGCCTGCTCCGGATGACGTCGGCGAGCTGCTCGATTGGGCGCCCTATCCGCTGGCGACGGTCGAGGTGATGGCAATCACCGGGCTCCGCGAGGCCGACGCCCGCGCCGCCCTCGCCCGGGCCGGCGAGCCGATCCCGTCAGGGGCTGACTTCTACTGGCGCCCGGCCTAGGATCAGGTCATGTGCAGAAACATCAGGACCCTCCACAATTTCGATCCACCCGCGACCCGCGAGGAGACCCACGCGTCGGCGCTCCAGTACGTGCGCAAGATCAGCGGCTCGACCAAGCCCTCGCAGGCCAATGCCGAGGCGTTCGGCGAAGCCGTCGAGGCGGTTGACGCGGCGACGCGGAAGCTGCTCGACCATCTCGTGACCACGGCGCCGCCGAAGAACCGCGAGGTCGAGGCCGCCAAGGCGAAGGCGCGCTCCGAACAGCGCTTCGCCGCTTAGGACGTCTCCCGGGGCCGGGGCCAGGCGCCGGTCGGCCCCGGTTCGCATCGTTCGTCCGTTCCGCTCACGTAGGTCCCGGCGGCGGCCGATACAGCCGATACACCGGAACAGACTTTTCGACTCAGGCACCCCCTTCGCGAGATGGGTCCGCAGGGTCGTGGGACTCCGTCGGAGTTCGTCGCGACCACCCGAAGTTGAGCGTTGTCTGGGATGTTCCAACATCAGGAAGGACTTTCATGTCCAACCCCCTCGACTTCACTCGAGGACGCGTCGCCTTGATCGGCATCGCGCTCTGCTTCGTCTTCACGGCGATCATGGTTGCGATCCCGATCGCCGCCAACGCCGCCCCGGTCGGCCTCGCCACCGCCCAGCCCTTCGTCGTCCTCGGCGGCGCCGGCGTCACCAACTCCGGCTCGTCCGTCCTCAACGGCGACCTCGGCGTCACGCCGGGCACCTCGCTCAGCGGCTTCGGCGCTCCCGCCGTCGTCAACGGCGCGACCCATGCCAACGACGCTGTCGCCGCCCAGGCGCAAGCGGACCTGACGACGGCCTACAACGTCGCCGCCGGCCAGCCGATCGCCCCCGGCAACGAACTTACCGGCGTCGACCTCGGCGGCCTGACCCTTTCCCCGGGCGCCTACGGATACAGCACCTCGGCGCAGCTCACCGGCCAGCTCACCCTCGACGCCCACGGCGATCCCAACGCGCAGTTCGTCTTCGTGATCGGCAGCACGCTGACCACCGCCTCGGCGAGCTCGGTCGTCCTCACCAACGGCGCCTCGCCCTGCAACGTCTTCTGGAAAATCGGCAGCTCGGCGACCTTCGGCAGCGGCACTGCCTTCGAGGGCAACGTGATGGCTCTGACCTCGATCTCGTTGAACAGCGGCGTCACGGTTCTCGGCCGCGCCCTCGCCCGCAACGGCGAAGTGACCCTGATCAACGACGTGCTGACCCTGCCCGGCTGCGCGACCGAAACCTCGACCACCCCGACCGAAACGGTGACCTCGACCAGCGCCGGGACGACCACCACGTCGACCGTCGCCAACGGAGGCGCCGGCACCAAAAAGAAGCCGAAGGGGAAGTCGACGAAGCCGTCGGCGGCGAAGACCGGCGGTAGCGCGACACTCGTACGCGGCAAGAACACCGCCTCGGGCGTCAGCGCCAGCGTCCAAGGAAGGCGGATCAACACCGTCACCTTCACCGACAACGGCGTCCGCGTCGGTGCCGGGGGCTCGCGAACGGTGCACGTCGCGATGACGCCGGGAGTCCACCGGGTCGTCGCCCACGTCACCTTCAACGGCGGGACGAAATCGAAGACGCTCGCCTTCAGCTTCCGCGTGCCGACTCCCGTGCTGCACCCGAAGTTCGGACCCTCGCAGTTCACCGGATGACCGATAGCCGGATCCGGTCCCGACCCCGCGGCTTCCGCCTCGGGGTCGTGGCCGGCCTGGCGGTGCTGGCCCTCGGCGGTGCCGGCGTCGCCCGCGCC
>JAOPZF010000112.1 GCA_025964255.1 Solirubrobacterales bacterium
CTGTTCCCGCAAGCCCTTCTCGCGCCCGGCTGGGGCTGACGATGCTCGCGACCCCTGTCACAGTCGACCCGGTCCCGGTCGGCTGGCACGAGGTCGACCGGCCGTTGACCGACGTCACCTATCCGGCCCAGCTCTACGCCGCGGCGACCTACCTGATCGTCCTCCGCCATCCGCCCGGTCAGTGCGGGCCGCCGCCCCGCGTCCTCGCCGAGATGCCCCCGGGCGGCGCTCTTCTGCAGGTGATCGAATACGCGCGGTTCGCCCCCAACGGCAGGCCGATCCGCGTTCCGCGCCTTCCCCGCCGCCCCGCGCATTTCCACTGGTCCGACGGGACCTGGGCCAATTTCGAGTGCGCCGGCCCGAGCTTCAAATTCGACTACCGCCAGGAAGGCCGCGCCCTCCAGGCCCAGGTCTGGTTCCGCCCCTCCACGGTCGAGCCGCGGCTGAAAGCCGGCGCCCTGCGGATCCTCAACCGGCTTCGGTGACCGCTCGGCACCAGGCGACCACGTCGGCCGCCGCCTCCGCCGGGGAGATCTCGGTGGTGTCGATCACGGGCACCTCCCAGGCATCCGGCAGGCGCTCCCAGCGCATCTCATCCCAGCCGGAGTCGATCACCTCGAGGCGATGGCGCGGGTTGCGGGCGTGGCCGCGCATCCACTCGGCGAAGGCGAGGTGGTGGGGGAGGAGCTCCTCCGGGTCGCCGCGCTGGCGGAGCCTTCGCTCCTGCTCCTCGGGCGCACAGTCGAGGAGGCAGGCGGCGAAGCCGTCGAGCTGGTCCGCCGAGGGCGCCGCCAGGACCTCGCCGGGCGACACCGGGTCGCCGGCGAGCAGCAGATGCCGTCCTGCCTCCTGCTCGGCCAAGGCAACCTGGACGACCTGCTCCACCGAGCGCTGCCGCCAGCCGCGCTCGTAGGTCGGCGGCCCGGCGATCTGGGTGAGCTCGACCGCCCTCACCTCCGGCGCAAGCTCCTCGGCGATCAGCGCGCGCACGGTCGACTTGCCGACGCCGCTCGCGCCGGTGACGAGGAGCATCATCGCGACGGGGCGCTCTCCGCTAGTGGCGGAAGTGGCGGTGCCGGGTGAAGACCATTGCCACGTCGAGGGCGTCGCAGGCGGCGACCACCTCGTCGTCGCGGATCGAGCCGCCGGGCTGGATCACCGAGGTGACGCCGGCCTGGATGCCGAGCTCGGGGCCGTCGGCGAAGGGGAAGTAGGCGTCGGAGGCGAGGGCGGAGTTGGCGAGCAGGTCGGCCGCTGCCTCGCCGAACGCCTCGCGGCACTTCTCGACCGCCAGGCGGACCGAGTCGACGCGGCTCATCTGGCCGGCGCCGATGCCGACGGTCGCGCCGTCCTTGGCGATCACGATCGCGTTCGAGCGGACGCGGCGGCAGACGGTCCAGGCGAAGAGCATGTCGTCCCACTGCGCCTCGGTCGGCTTGGTCTGGGTGACAGCCTCCATCGACTCGCGCAGGTCGGGCTGGTCGTCGAGCTCCTGGATCAGCACGCCGCCGAGCACCTTCTTGACATCGCGTTCGCCGCGGTCGCGGACGCGCTTCTCCTCTTCGTTGAGGATCCGGATCGGCTCCTTCTGCTGCAGGATCGCCAGCGCCTCGTCGCTGTAGCCGGGCGCGATCACTACCTCGACGAAGGTCGCGTGCAGTTCCTCGGCGATCTTCTTGTCGATCGGCCGGTTGAAGGCGAGCACGCCGCCGTACGCCGACATCGGGTCGCAGGCGCGCGCCTTGCGGTGCGCCTCGCCGAGGTTGCCGCCGATCGCCACCCCGCACGGGTTGTTGTGCTTGACGATCACGCAGGCGGGCGGCTCGAAGTCGGCGCAGAGCGAGCGCGCCGCGTCGAGGTCCAGCACGTTGTTGAAGGAGAGCGCCTTGCCGTGCAGCTTCTGCACGCAGGAGAGGATGTGGCTACGGGCGCCCGCCTCCGAGTAGAGCGCCGCGCGCTGGTGCGGGTTCTCGCCGTAGGAGAGGTCGAGCTCCTTCTCGTAGGCGATCGCCAGATGCTCCGGAAAGTCCTCGTAGGACATCCCGAACCAGCGGCTGATCGCGGCGTCGTAGCGCGCGGTCTGGGCGAAGGCCTCGTTGGCGAGCCAGTGCCGGGTCGTCGCCGAGAGGAGCGCCGCGCCGTCCACCTCGAGCTCGGCGCAGACCGCGTCGTAGGCCTCGGGCTTGACCACCACCGCGACCCCTTCGTGGTTCTTCGCCGCGGCGCGGATCATCGTCGGCCCGCCGATGTCGATGTTCTCGATCGCGGTGCGCTCGTCGACGTCGTCGCGGGCGACGGTCTGCTCGAAGGGGTAGAGGTTGACCGCGACGAGGTCGATCGGCTCAATCCCCTCGGCGGCCAGAGTGTCCATATGGGCGGGGTCGTCGCGCCGCGCCAGGATCGCCGCGTGCAGCCGTGGGTGGAGCGTCTTCACCCGGCCGTCGAGGATCTCTTCCTGGCCGGTGAAGGCGGAGACGTCGGTCACCTCGAGCCCCGCCTCGCGCAGCGCACTCGCGGTGCCGCCGGTCGAGAGGATCTCCACCCCGAGCCCGGCGAGGGTCTTGGCGAAGTCGACGACCCCGGTCTTGTCGGAGACCGAGATCAGAGCCCGGCGGACGCGGATCGCGCCGAGGCCGCTGTCGGCGGAAGCGGCGTCGCTACTGGTGTCGGCGGTGGTGTCGCTCATCGGTCGGCGACCTGCGGTCGATCGCCGCCGTCGATCCTAGCCTCGCCCCGGGCCAGCATGCGTATCGCCTCCGGATAGAGGTCATGCTCGACCGCATGTAGCGCGTTTTCGAGCTCCCCCCGGTCGCGGCTGGCGGGGACCGGGACCTCGCGGGAGACGATCGGCGGGCCGGTGTCGACCCCCTCGTCGACGAAGTGGACGGTGACGCCGGTGACGTCGACACCCGCCTCGAGCGCCTGGCCGATCGCGTCGAGCCCGGGGAACGCCGGCAGCAGCGCGGGGTGGACGTTGACGATGCGGTCGCGGAAGCGGCGGACGAAAGCGGCGTCGAGGATCTGCATGTAGCCGGCGAGGACGATGAGGTCGGGCGCGAGGCCGCAGGTCCAGTCGCCCATCGCCTCGTCGCGCGCCTCGCGGTTGGCGAACTCCTCACGCGGGAAGACCCCGGCGGCCACCCCGGCCTCGCGCGCCCGCCCCAGCGCCCGCGCCTCGCGCTTGTCGGAGCCGACCCCGACGACCGCGATCCCGTCGCGCCCGTGCAGCTGGTCGAGGATCGCCTGCAGGTTGGTGCCGTTGCCCGAGGCGAGCACGACGATGCGAAATTCACTCACCGCCTGATCTTTGCGCACTGAGGCGCAATGGGGAGCGTCGGGCGGCCGTCCGAGGTGCGTCCCGGGAGGGTTTCGCCGGGAACGACACAGGTCCACATCGGGCGGGAGCACGACTGGTCACTTGTCACCCCTATAGAGGCTGTCGCACAAACCTCGCTCCGTCCGCCCTGCCGGCGAGCATCGGCGCATGGCCCAGAACTTCCTCCCCTGCGAGCGTGACCAAGAGCTGCTGC
>JAOPZF010000124.1 GCA_025964255.1 Solirubrobacterales bacterium
CCTCGTTGCGGTGCGAGCGCGCCGTCCCCGGTGACACCCGCACGACCGCGGGCGCGGTGACCTTGTCGATGGTGTCGTCGCAGCGGAAGGTGATCGTCCCCTTGGCGACGATGTAGAGCTCCTCGATCTCCGAGTGGGTGTGGCCGGTGCTCTGTTCCATGTCCGAGTGCGGCGGCACCCGGATCAGCGTCACCGAGACCTGCTCGGCGCCGAGGGCGTCGGTCAGTCTGCGGAACTCGCCGGGGACGTCGGAGCCCGCGTAGGCGTCGTCGACGTCATCGGCGCGAACAATTGCAAATCCAGGCATGGCGGTCCCTTACCCGAGAGCGGCCCTACTACGCATCGGTCCGCACCTCCGCCCCGTCCTGGGGCCAGCGCACGTGGTAGCTGCCCTCGGCGTCGGTGCGCCGATAAGTGTGGGCGCCGAAGTAGTCGCGGAGGCCCTGGATCAGCCCGGCCGGCCCGTGCTCGCGGCGGTAGCCGTCGTAGTAGGCGAGCGAGGAGGTGAAGGCGGGGACGGCGACGCCCTGGTCGACCGCCGCGTTGATCACCCGTCGCCAGGCCGCATCGCCCGAGGCGACCGCGTCGCGGAAGTACGGCACGGTGAGCAGGTTGACGACCTCGCCGTCGTCGTAGGCCTCTTTGATCCGGTCGAGGAAGCGGGCGCGGATGATGCAGCCGCCGCGCCAGATCGTCGCCATCGCGCCGAGGTCGAGGTCCCAGCCCTCTTTCTCCGACGCGGCGGCCATCTGCTGGAAGCCCTGCGCGTAGGCGACGACCTTGCTCGCGTAGAGGGCGTGCTGGATGTCGTCGAGGAGCTCGCGCCGGTCCTCGGTCTTCGCGGGCTCGGGCCCGGCGAGGATCTTCGAAGCGGCGGTGCGCTCGTCTTTCAGCGAGGAGAGCGCGCGGGCGAAGACGGCCTCGGTGATCGCGGTCAGCGGCACGCCCAGCTCGAGCGCGTCCTCCGAGGTCCAGCGGCCGGTGCCTTTCTGCTCGGCCTGGTCGACGATCACGTCGATCAGCGGGCCGTCGCCCTGCGGGTCCTGCTTGGCGAGGACTTTGGCGGTGATTTCGATCAGGAACGATTCGAGGTCGCCTTCGTTCCACTCTTCGAAGGTCTTCGCGATCTCCGGGACGGTGAGCCCGGCGACGTTCCGCATCAGGTCGTAGGCCTCGGTGATCAGCTGGATGTCGGCGTACTCGATGCCGTTGTGGACCATCTTCACGTAGTGGCCGGCGCCGTCGGGGCCGACGAAGGTGCAGCACGGGGTGCCGTCGACCTGGGCGGCGATCTTGGTGAAGATCTCCTCGACCTCGGCGTAGGCCTCACGCGTGCCGCCGGGCATGATGCTCGGCCCGAGCAGCGCCCCTTCCTCGCCGCCGGAGACGCCGACGCCGAGGAAGCGCAGGCCGCGCTCCTCGAGTTCGGCGGTCCGCCGCTTGGTGTCGGGGAAGTGCGAGTTGCCGGCGTCGATCAGGATGTCGCCGTCGTCGAGGAGCGGCGCCAGCTCCTCGATGACCCCGTCGACCGGCGCTCCGGCTTTGACCATGATGATGATCTTGCGCGGGCGCGCGAGGGCCTCGACGAACTCCTCGCTCGACTCGGTGCCGGTGAAGTCGGCCTCCGACGCGTATTCCGCCATGAAGTGGCGGGTTTTCTCCGGGCTGCGGTTATGGACGGCGACCGACCAGCCGTTGCGCCCGATGTTCCGGGCGAGATTCGCCCCCATCACGGCGAGGCCGGTGACCCCGATTTGGCTCTTCTCGCTCATGGATCGCAATCTATCGAGGGGCATGCGCGGGGTGGGCGGGGAGGGACTGGGATGACCCCTTCTCTCACGAACTGCGGGGAGGTTCGTTCAGGGGTCATCCCAGTCCCTCCATCACCGGGCGAGGCGAGGGTTGATTGCGATCAATGTTGCTCGCCGGGAAGTGCTGGCGGAGCATCGGCCGCGACAAGTTACGAGACGAGGTGAACCATGGCTGCGACTGGCGAAGTGCGGGACGGGTTGGAGGGGGTCTTGGCGTTTGCTTCGGAGATCGCGGAGCCGGATCGGGATGGCGGGGCGCTGAGGTATCGGGGGATCGACATCGAGGAGCTGGTGGGGACGCTGCCGTTCGAGGGCGTCTGGGGGCTGTTGGTCGACGGAAGGCCGGATCGGCCGCTGGCGCCGGCGGGCACGCACCCGCTCGGTTACCGCACCGGCGACACGCGGGTCGACGTGCAGTCGGCGATCGCGGCGCTCGCGCCCGAGTGGGGATTCGACCAGCTCGTCGACGTCAGCCCCGAGGTCGCCCGCGACCAGCTCGCCCGCACCGCCTCGACCACGCTCTCCTTCGTCGCCCAGTCCGCCCGTGGTGGTGGCGTCGCCCCCGTCCCTCAGTCGCGGATCGACGAGGGCCGGACGCTCGCCGAGCGCTTCCTGCTGCGCTGGCGCGGCGAGGCGGATCCCGACGCGGTCGCGGCGATCGACGCCTACTGGATCACCGCCGCCGAGCACGGGATGAACGCCTCGACCTTCACCGCACGGGTCGTCGCCTCGACCGGGGCCGACGTCGCCGCCGCGCTCAGCGCCGCGGTCGGGGCGCTCTCCGGCCCGCTCCACGGCGGCGCCCCGGCCCGGGTGCTGCGGATGCTCGACGGGGTCGAGGCCAGCGGCGACGCCGACGCCTACGTGCGCGGCATCCTCGACCGCGGCGAGCGGATCATGGGCTTCGGCCACCGCATCTACCGTGCCGAGGACCCGCGCGCCCGTGTGCTCCGCCGGCTGGCCGAACGGCTCGGCTCGCCGCGCCTCGAGGTGGCGCGGGAATTGGAGCGGGCGGCACTGGCGGCGCTCGAAGAGCACAAGCCCGACCGCGTCCTCGCCACCAACGTCGAGTTCTGGTCAGCGGTCGTGCTCGACCACGCGCAGGTCCCGCAGAGCCTCTTCACGCCGCTGTTCGTCTGCGCGCGGACGGCGGGGTGGTCGGCGCACATCCTCGAGCAGCAGCGGACCGGCCGGCTTATCCGCCCGGCGTCCCTCTACGTCGGCCCCGCCCCGCGGCCGCTGTCAGCATTGGTGGGGTGAGCGACGCGGACCGCGAAAGCGAGGACAGGCTCGGCACCGAGGAGGTCGCCCGCCGACTCGGCGTGAAACGGGAGACCGTCTACGCCTACGTCAGCCGCGGGCTCCTGGAGCGCCATCCGGCGAGTGGGCCACACGACTCCCAGTTCGACCCGGCCGAGGTCGAGCGCCTGGTGGCGCGGGCGCGCCGACCGGATCGATCGAGCGCGCTCGAGGTCGTGGTCGAGACCGAGCTGACCCTGCTCGACCCGGCGGGGCGGCTGTCCTACCGAGGCCGCGACGCGATCGAGCTGGCCCGCTTCCGCAGCTTCGAGGAAGTCGTCGCGCTGCTTTGGGACGGCGCGCCCGCGGCGCCGTGGAAGCTGGACGACGAGCGAGCCGGGGCCGTCGCGGCGGTCGGCGACGCCCTCGGTCCCGAAGCGCCCGACGCCGAGCGGATCGCCGCCGTGGTCGCGACCCTCGCCGCCCGCGACCCGGCGCGCGACGACCGCGACGCCGACTCGGTCCGCCGCGCCGGCTCCGAAGTCTTCGCCGGGATCCTCACCGCCCTCGACCGCGGTCGACGTAAGCCACCCCCGCCCAGGCGCGGTCGACCTCACCCTCCTATATCGCCGGTTAGGTCGACCGCGCAGGACGGAGCGCCGGTTAGGTCGACCGCAGCCGACGGCCTGAGCGCGAGCACCGTGGCGAGGCTCTGGTCGGCCCTGGCTTCCGACGCCGACGCGAAGCCGCGGGCAGAGGAGGTTGCGTCGCTCAATGCGGCGCTGATCCTGCTCGCCGACCACGAACTCGCGGCGTCGACCTTCGCCGCGCGGGTGGCCGCGTCGGCCTGGGCGGGCCCGTATCGGGTGATCCTGGCGGGGCTCGGGCCGCTCGGTGGATCGCTCCACGGCGGCGCCGGGCTCGCGGTCGAAGCGCTCCTCGATGAGGTCGCCGCCGGCGCCGACCCGGGAGCTGCCCTCGACGTCCTCATCGCCGCCGGCCCCGGCCCCGGCTTCGGCCACCGCGTCTACCGTGACCGCGACCCGCGTGCCGACCACCTGCTCGCCCGCTTGGGGCACGACCCCGCCACGGCGGCGCTCCTGGAGGCGGCCGAGACCCGCGGCCTACCCGCCCCCAATGTCGACTTCGCGCTCGCGGCGCTGGTCAAGGCGCACGGGTTGCGGGCGGGATCGTCGGCGACGATCTTCACCGTGGCGCGGATCGCGGGGATCGTCGCGCACGCGCTCGAGGAGTACGAGCATCGGCTGCGGTTTCGTCCGCGCGCCTCTTACGTCGGTCCGACGCCGCCGGCCCCGTCCGCGCCGGCGGGCTGAACGCCGACGAGGCGGCGGGCCTCGGCGACCGCCGGGGCGTCGGCCTCGCCGAGCAGGGCGAGCAGCGTCGCCCAGCCCTCGAAGGCGTCGATCGGCTCGCGCAGCAGCGCCGCGCCGCGCTCGGCTTCGCCTCGGTGGACGAGGCCGAAGGCCGCCCAGAAGCGCAGCTCGAACGGCTCCGGCGAAAGTTCCCAGGCCTCGATGTACCTGGTCGCGGCGCCGTCCATGTCCCCGGTCGAGACGAGGTGGTCGCCTTCGCGGGCGATCTCGTAGGCGCCGTGCATCGCGACCAACCGGCGCAGCTCGATCAACGGCTCGGGGTGGTCCTCGACCCGAACCTCGATCACCCGTTCCCAGGCTTCGCCGCTCGCGGGGACGACGAGGATCGCCGCCGACTGGCGCCCTCGCAGGTCGCCGCCCGCCGCCTCACCGGCGTCGAGCGCGTCGAGCAGCCGCGCGGTCAGCGGCCCGGAGCTCCCCAGGTATGCCTCCGACATCGCCCCCCATACCTCGGCGGTCTTCATCAGGTTCGCCTGGACCGAGTGGTGGTGGCCGACCTCCTGGCCGCTGAAGCGGAAGCAATCCGCCCCGGTGTGGGCGACGACGCCGCCGTGGACGTCGACCATCGCCACCTGCCGCTCGCGCTCCAGCGGGTCAGCCGGGACCAGCTCGGCGAGCGCTTCCGGGGCGCTCCGCCCCGCCCGCATCAGCGCCAGGCCGCGCGGCCCGTAACCGACGTCGACGTTGGCCTGCGTCGCCACCGCGCCGACACCGGGCTCGGCGAAGGTCACCAGGCTGCCGACCGAGAACCAGTTCGACTGGACGGCGACGCCGCACTCGCCGGAGTCGGGGTCGAAGGCGATGATCGAATAGGTCACCCGGCGGATGGTAATGCGCCGATCAGCAGAGCGACCAGTAATCAAGGTCGAGACCCGATCTCAGCACCAATTGAGACCTTTCAAGCCGCCGGGGAGCGGTGCCGATGAAGCCGGACAAAGAAAGCTCGGCGAAGAAGAAGGATCAGCCCCGAACTCGCCAAGTGCGTGTCCGAAAGCCTGGGCAGTGTGTCGCAGGAAGAAGCCGAAATGATCGTCTTCGAAAAGAACCTGGAACCGCTGGAAGAAGCCGCCGGCGGCTGCGGATAGTCCGCGCCGCTGAACCTCCCCGGACCAGCCCCTCGAAAGGAAATAGTGAAGAAAACCCATCTCGTCCTCCCCTTGCTGCTGCTCGCCGCGGCACTCGCCCTCGCCGCCTGCGGCGGCAGCTCCTCGGGCGGCGGCGAAGAAGCCAAGATCGAAGAAGTGATCGAAGAATCGGCGACCAGCAGCGACCCGTCGAAGTGCACCGAACTCCAGACCCCGGCGTTCAACGAAAACGAATCTGGACAGAAGGGCGCCGCCGCGACGAAGGCCTGTGAAGAAGAAACCGAAGCGAAGGAAGACGAAGCCGAAACGGTGAATGTCTCCAACGTCAAGGTCAACGGCGAATCGGCCACCGCCGAAGTCGAAGTCGAAGGCACCGGCCTCAACGGCCAGTCGGTCGAAGTCGAAGTCGTCGAAGAAGACGGCAACTGGAAGCTGAACAAGTTCCTCGGCTTCACCAAGTTCGACGCCTCCTCGCTCGCCGAAGTCCTCGAAAAGGAACTGGCCAAGGAAGAAGGCGTCAGCCCCGAACTCGCCAAGTGCGTGTCCGAAGGCGTCGCCGAACTGTCCAAGTCCGACGCCGAATCGATGGTCTTCGAAAAGGACCTGAAACCGGTCGAAGAAATCGCCAAGAGTTGTGAATAAGCGTTAGGAAGATGGTCCGGGCGTGGACTCCCCTGCGCCCGGACCGAAGGCGGTCGCGACGATCGACCTCGGGCCGCCGCGGTCGCGGTGCTCGCAGAGGTAGATGCCCTGCCAGGTCCCCAAGGCCGGGCGGCCGGTGCGCAGGGGGAGGGTCAGGGACGGGCCCATCAGCGCCGCCTTCACGTGGGCGGGCATGTCGTCGTCACCCTCGAGGGTGTGGGTCCAGTAGGGCGCGCCTTCTGGCACCGCGCGGTCGAGCCAGGTGTCCAGGTCGGCGCGCACTTCGGGCGAGGCGTTCTCGTTCAGGGTCAGCGACGCCGAGGTGTGCTGAATCAAGAGGTGGAGGAGGCCGACCTCGAAGTCGGCGAGCTCCGGCAGCGCCAGGAGTACCTCGCCGGTGACCAGGTGGACGCCGCGCGGGCGCGGCTCGAGGCGGACGGTCCGCTGTAGCCACATGACCGCAAGTATGCCCCGCGTAGGAGCCGGGTGGAGTGGGTAGCTGCGCGACCAGAAAAAGTCATCCGATGAAGGAGGGTTCGCGATGGGCAAACGCAGATGGTCCGGAGGTCCCGTCGTCGGTGCGCTCGCCCTCCTCGCATTCGTCGCCGTGCCGGGGTCGGCCCTGGCGGTGAAGACGCCGGGGCTCGCCTCCTCGTCCCAATACAAAGCCTTCATCGAATACGTGAAGAAGATGGACGGGCTGACGACCACGCCCACCTCCGCCGAACAGAAAAACACCTACGAGGCGAAACTGACGGCGAAGAAAACCGCCGCCGGGCACAAGGCCAACGCGCTCTTCAAGCGGGCGAGCGAAGAACTTCAGGCGGAAGCCAACGAAAAAGCCAAGGAACAGGTCGAAGGGGTGCGCGCCAAGGAAGAAAAGGAACGGGCCGCGATCCAGGCGACGACGGCGGGCAAGTTCGAACGGATCGAAGCGAGCTACCACGTCAAGTTCGAACACATCGTCACCGGCCACAAGAACCGCGAAAAGGCGCTGAAGGCGCAGATCTCCGAACTGCGCGGCAAGAAGGCCGCCGCCGCGCCGGGGCAGCCGAAGGAAGCAATCCAAGAACGGAT
>JAOPZF010000187.1 GCA_025964255.1 Solirubrobacterales bacterium
TCGGTCGCCATCAGGCGGCGCTCCCGACGCCGGTGCCGATGCGCCCCACGCGGCCGCGATGTCGCAGCGCGTAGCGGGCGTTGGCGACGAGCGCCAGCGGCGTCCCGACCGCGAGCGCGTGCGTCGCGCCGATCTGCCGCGTGCCGAAGGCGTCGAAGATCATCGCCACGTGCGGGTCGCGCGCCGCGCCGGAGAACATCAGCTTCTCGCCGGGCTGCAGCTTCCGCCCGGTCGCGTAGCCGTGGATCATCTGGGCGTGTCCGCGCAGGTGGCGCGAGTGCCTCCGCCGGTAGCGCCGCAGCCCCTTCTCCAGTGCCTCTTCGCCGCGCAGCGCCGGCGCCACCGCGTCGGCCAGCCATTCGGCCGACTGGAACGCCCAGCCGCAGCCGACGCCGAAGAGTGGGTCGGTCGCCAGCGCCGCGTCGCCGATCAGCGCCAGTCCCGGCGCGGTCGGCACCCGCATCCGGTTGGTCATGTCGATCTTGCCGACGACGCCGCGCTCGCTCAGCTTCGCCGAGCGCAGCGAGGGAGCTTCCGGCACCGCCTCGAAGTAGTCGATCAGGGCCGCCTGGGGGTCACCCTTGAACTCGGGAAGGCGCTTCATGGTCGGCATCGCCGCGTAGAAGACGAGGCCATCGTCGGTGGGGAAGGCGGCCGCCCATTCGGGGTCCATCATCCAGATCGCGGCGTCGGTGGCGTGTTTCGGCGCGGTGCCTTCGAAGTAGCCACCGTAGGCGAAGCGGCCGTGCGGGTAGGTCTTCACCTTGACCCCGGAGAGCTCGGCGATCCGCGAGTCGCGCCCGTCGGCGCCGATCGTCAGCGGCGCCTCGATCACGGTCTCGACGCCATCGCGGTCGCGCGCCACGACTCCGCTCACCTTGGCGCCGGCGTGGCGCAACTCGGTCACCGTCTGGCCGAGCATCACCTCGACGTCGGGAGTCGCCGCCGCCATCTCGCGCGCCATCGGGTCGAGCTTCGACCGCCGCAGGTTGACGCCGCGCGCGGCCCGCTCCGGCGGCGGTTCGATCCATCCCCAGGACGTCCTCGTGTTGAGGCGGGGACGCAGCGCGCCCGCCGCCATCATCGGCTCGAGCAGGTCCAGCCGTTCCAGCGTCGGCACCGCCGAGGCCTGGATGAAGTGCGTGCAGATCCGCTTGTACGCCGCCGGGTCGGGGCTCTTCTCCAGCACCGCGACGCGGGCGCCGGCCCGTCCCAACATCGTCGCCGCCGCGCAGCCCGCCAGGCTGCCGCCTACGATCACCGCGTCATAGGAGCGCTTCGTGCCCTTGCCGCCGTCCCGCTCTGCCTCCGCCATCTCCGCCTCCCGCGCTGATGTTGGTAGATAGTTCGTCTGGAACTATACGCCCGGAACTATGAAAAGCAAGACGATAAAACTCACCTCGACCTCATACGCCTTGCTGGCGCTGCTCGATCGCTTCGGCGAACTGACCTCCTACGAGATCAAAGACGCGCTCGAGACCTCGGTGGAGAATTTCTGGCCTGTCCCCCACACGACCGCCTACCAGGAGCCGGCGCGGCTGGCCTCGGGCGGCTACCTCTCTTCGCGACAGGAGAAAGGTGGGCGCCGCCGCCGGCGCTACGCGCTCACCGACGTCGGCCGCGAAGCGCTGCGGGAGTGGGCCGACGAGCCGGTCGCCGCGCCGCCGCAGCTGCGCGACGAGCTGCTGCTCAAAATCTTCGCCGGCGCCGATCCGGAGCCGTTGATCGCCGCGCGGATCGAGTGGAACAAGCGCAAGGTGGAGGAACTCGAAGGCCTGCTGGCGGCGGTGAAGATGGCACCGGGCTGGGCGGGCCCGGAACGCACTGTCCACGGCGGCGTCATCTACTACCGCAAGATGAACGAGCTGCTCGAAGAGATGGGGCGCGGGGAGGACCGTTAGCGCCGTCGGCGAAGACGGTCGGTATGCGGATCGACCTCTCTGATCTGGACCGACTCGAGGGCTTCGTCGACGCGCTGGCGCGGCTCTTCTACTGCCTGATGGTGATCGCCTTCTTCGCCGCGATCCTCGGCTCCGCCGGCACCGGCCTCTTCCTCCTCATCCTCGGCGGCGCCGCATTCGTCGTCCGCGCCGGCCTCGAAGACTTCATCGCCTCCCGCACCGACTCCAGCCCGCCCGAGCCGAAAGCCGAAGACGAACCCGGCATCACGGTCTACCGGGCCCGCGCCAGTCGCAACACTCGCACCCGCTCGAAGCCTGCTGTTTAATTCACAGCCTGAGACCAAGGCTCTGGAATAGGAACGGGCTCCCCACCGCCGCCCTGCTCGTCTGCACGCTGGTCGCGAGCCTCGCGGTCGCTGTCGCGTCGGCCGCGGCTGAAGTAACGCTGCCCGTGTACGGAGGCTCCTTTGGCTTCCCCACGATCTCATCCGTGGTGGCGCCGGAGGCCTACTCCTGGCGGGTCGATCTGGGCGCGCGCCAAGAACTCCGCCAGGTGAGCCCGACCGAAGTGCAGGTCGTCTACACCGATGGAACGGAGTCCTTCGCGATCACAGCTGAAAAAGCTCACGATGCCGATGGCGCGAGGGTCCCGACCACTCTCGAAATGACGGGCGAAGACGAAATCACGCTGACCGTCCATCACCGCGCAGGCAACCCGGCTGCCGGCGGCGCCCCTTTCGACTATCCGATCACCGCTGGTGAAGGCTGGGAAGGCGGTCCGTTCCAGACCGTGATCGTCAAAGGCCCGCCCGACGAAACCGAACTCCGCGAAATAAGCGAACGAGAACGGATGGAAAGGATGATCATCGAACCCAGCCCCGCAGCACAGGTCGAACCGCCTCCGGCCGTCACCTGCAAGGTGCCGTTGCTGCGCGGCTACTCGCTACGCGGCGCGAAGAACCGCCTGCGGGTGGCGCACTGTGGGATCGGCGCGATCCACCTTGCCGCCGGAGCCACCGCCGGCAAGGGCACGGTCGTGAGGCAGTTCCATCCGGCCGGGACCGAGCTCGAGGCCGGGGCACCGGTCGCGGTCAAGCTCGGGAGCAGAGGATGAAGATCAGGAGAAAGATGCTCGCCGCGACTGCCTTCCTGTGCGTCGCGAGCCTCGCGATCGCCGTCGCTCCCGCGGCGGCTGAATCTCTCGGCCCCGCCCCGATGCGAAATCTGGATGAAGGTGGCATGTCATTCCCGGCGATCACCGGGCCGGAAGCACCCGAGGAATACCCCTTCCGCGTCGATCTCGGCGAAGAACAGTTCTTGGAACAGGTCAGCTCGACGGAGGTCGACGCCGACTACCCCGGGCATTTGCCGGCGTTCTCGATAACGGTCGAGCCGGCGCATGACGCCGATGGCGCCGCCGTTCCGACCACCCTGGAATTGACGGGGCGAGAAGTGATCACGCTGATCGTTCATCACCGCGAGGGCAACCCTGCGGCCGCTTGGGCACCGTTCGACTATCCGGTCGTCGGCGGATCTGGCTGGCCTGGTGGCTTCCGGACGATAGTTGTGCCGATGGAAAATCCGTTCGGGGAAGCGGAACGGAAGATCATCGAAGCCAATCCGCCGGCGGCGCTCGAACCGGTGCCGGTCATCGTCTGCAAGGTGCCGACGCTTCGCGGCTACTCCCTACGCGGCGCCAAGAACCGGCTTCGCGCCGCGCACTGTGGGATCGGGGCGATCCGACTCGCCGCCGAGGCGACCCTCGGCAAGAGCAAGGTCGTGAAGCAGTTCCACCCGGCCGGGACGGAGCTCGCGGCCGGGGCGCCGGTCGCGGTGAAGCTCGGCGTCGGCCGTCAGGGCCGGTTCCCCTCGTAGCGCGGCAGCCCGTCGTCGGGGATGTCCTCCCAGGTGGCGGCGGAGCTGACCCAGGTGTGGGCTTCGGGGCGGATGCCGGGGTCGCCGTCGATCGTGCCGAGGCGGATGGCGACGAAGTCGGCGTCGAGGGAGCCGGCGAAGAGGTGGCCGCCGCACTCGCCGCAGTAGTTCTTCGCCATGCCGTCGGCCGGCTGCCAGGCGCGGATCAGGTCGCGGCCGGTGAGGATCTCGAGGTCGTCGACGTTGATCCGGGCGCTCGCCGAGCGCGCGGTGCCGGTCCGCCGCTGACAGCGGTGGCAGTAGCAGTAGGCGGCGGAGGTGAACGGCGCTCGCACCTCGAAGCGGACCGCCCCACAGAGGCAGCGCCCGAGCAGCGGGTGCTGCGGGGACGGCTCCGGACTCACGCCGCCGCGACCGAGTAGCGATTCGGCATCCACCCGCACCAGAGGGCGAAGAGGATGATCGCGATCACGTCGCCGATGGTGTGGAGGCCGATCACGACGCAGATCGCATCGGGGATCCCGGCCAGCAGCGCGCCGAGCAGCGTCGGCCAGAGCGGCAGCCGGAGTACCCGCGCGGTCAGCGCCGCGCAACCCATCCAGGCGACCGGCCCGGCGATCCAGCCCCAGCTTTCGAAGAAGCTCTTCGGCAGCAGGATCGCGAGGATCGCGAAGAGGACGCCGACCGCGATCAGCTGGACGAGCGCCGAGCGCCAGAGGAGGGAGACGTCGATCCGCGCGCTCAACAGATGAAGCTTTCTTCGCTGCAGACTTCTTGGGCGAGGCCGGAGAAAGTTTCGACTTCTTCTTCCAGTTCTCCGACTCGTTCTTCGAGTTCGCCGACCTGGCCCGATTCGTCCGATTCGCCGGCTTCGTTGGCGACTTCGCCGACTTCTTCGATCGCACCACGCAGTTCGCCGACTTCGCTTTCGAGCTCGCCGAGTTCTTCCCCGGCCGATTCGCCCGACGGCCCGGGCTTGCCCTGCTTGCCCGC
>JAOPZF010000100.1 GCA_025964255.1 Solirubrobacterales bacterium
AGTAGATCGACTGCAGCTCGTCGCCGACGACGACGAGTTGGGACTTCGGGCCCTGGAGCGCCTCGATCAGCCGCAGCTGCAGGCGGTTGGTGTCCTGGAACTCGTCGACGAGCAGGTGGGAGAAGCGGCCGCGGTAGGCCTGCCCGATCTCGGCGCGCTCGAGCAGGCGGGCGGCGAGGATCTGCAGGTCCTCGAAGTCGATCCCCGCGCGGCGCGCCTTGGCGTCCTCGAAAGCGTCGGTGTAGAGGCGCAGCAGCGCGGCGATGTGGCGGTAGGCGACGCCGCCGTCGCCGGCCTCGGCGGTGCGGGCGATTGCCGCGTCGATGGCGTCGCGGAACGGGGCGAGGGCTTTCGCGGTGCCGCCGGGACGGAGCGCTTCGAGCTCGGCCAGCGGCGGCGGCGGGCCGGGCTGGGTGAGGCGGGCGATCGCCTCCTCGAGCGGGGGGCGTTTGGCGTCGCCCTCTTTCAGCTCCTCGAGGCAAACGCCGGCGACCTCGATCGCGGTGGCGATCGCCTCGGCGGGGTCGACCTGCGGCGGCTCGGGGAGCACGGGCTCGGCGACGCCGCGGCTGCGCAGCTCGTCGTGGGTGGCGACGACGACGCCGCGCAGGCCTTCGAGGTCGTAGGCGGCGACGGTCTCCTCGCGGTCGGCGCCGGCGCCGGCGCCGGCGAGGAACTCGGTCAGGGCGGCGTCGAAGGCCTCGCGGGCAGCGCGCTCGGCCTCGGGCTGGTCGAGGACGCGGAAGCCGGGGTCGACTCCGGCGGCGACGGGGTGGGCGGCGAGCACGCGATTGCAGAAGCCGTGGATCGTGGTGATCCAGGCGCCGCCCATGGTCGAGAGGAGCCCCGCGGCGCGGACCGCGGCGGCGCCGGAGCCGACGGCGCGGCGGGAGAGCTCGGCGCGCACCCGAGCGCGCAGCTCGGCGGCGGCCTTGTCGGTGAAGGTGAAGGCCAGGACGGCGTCGGGGGAGATGCCCTGGTCGACGACGAGGCGGGTGTAGCGCTCGACCATGACGCCGGTCTTGCCCGAGCCGGCGCCGGCCTCGAGCAGGACGTCGTGGGCGCGTGCCTCGATCGCGGCGCGCTGCTCGGGGGTGGGGGAGCGCTCTAGTGCGGGCTCGGGGGGCGCGGCGTCGGTCGGGATCACGTCGCTCATCGTTCCCAGCTCGCTTCGTTCTCTTCCTGCTCCACATAAGACGGGGCCCGGTCGCGGCGGCAGATCGGCGCGAAGGAGCACCAGGTCGGGCACTGGTCGTGGCCTTTCAGCGGCGCCCGCGGGCCCGGGTCGCGGCGGATGTCGCCGGCGCGGATGCGGGAGACGATCGCGCCGCCGCGCTCGCGCGTCTCCTCCATCAGCGCCTCGAGCTTCTCGTCGTCGACGATGTCCCCGCGGACCGGGTCGTAGCCCGCGAGGTCGCCGGCGGAGCTCTTCGCGACGACGCCGCGAGGGCGCCGATTGGAGGTCCCACGCAGCGGGTGGTAGACGCCGCCGACCGGTTCGGCGCCCCAGTGGGTCTGCGCCGCCAGCAGGTAGAGCGGTAGCTGCAGCTTCGCTTTCTCCTCGAATTTGTTCGCCGGCGTGACGTTGGCGGAGAGCTTGTAGTCGTGGACGAAGGCGCGGCCGTCGGCGGCGCGGTCGATCCGGTCGATCGCGCCGTGGAGGCCCCAGCCGCCGAGGTCGAGCGCCGGCCGCTCGGCTTCCTCGCCGATCCCGAAGCGCGCCTCCAGCAGCCACGGCTCGAAGCCGCCGGTGTCGCGCGCCGCCTCTTCGCCGAGGAAGCGTTCGAGCAGTCGCTCGACCCGCCGCGCCATCGCCCGCTCGGCCGGGTGGTCGCCGACTTCGCGCTCGGCGAGCTGCTCGCTGAGGAGGGTGCGGGCTCGCTCGTTCCAGAGGGAGAGCGAGCCGGGGCGGGGGAGCGCGTCTCCGCCGGGACGCTCGCCATATAGGCGCTCGACGACCGAGTGGAAGAGGCCGCCCTGGACCAGCGGGTCGGGGACCGGATCGAGAGGCTGCGGGTCGAGCTCGTGGCCGGCGAACCAGCGGTAGGAGCATTCGTCGAACTGCTCGAGCGTGGTGCCGCCGTAGGCTTCGACCGCGGCGAGCGAGGCGAGGACGGCCGGGTTCGTGAACGGGCCGGGAGCGCGAGCGGCGGCCGCGGCCCGGCGGGCGTGGAGGAGGCGAGCTTCGAGAAAGGACGCGAGCTCCCCCTCGATTCCGACCGACGAGAGGAGGGACTTCGCATCCGCGCTCGGGCCGGACGCGGCGAGCGCCCGAGCCAGCTCATCGACCGATGCCGCTTCGGCGAGCGGGGCGACGACGTCGGCGAGGCCGCGCACGCGGGTGATCCGGTCCTCGATCGGGTCGGGACCGCCGTCCGCCGGGGACGGCGGGGAGATCAGGGCGCGCACCTCCTCGAGCAGCGGCGAGCGCGATTCGGCCGCCCCGTTCTCGTCGCTGTCGCGGTAGGAGAGGAAGAGGCGGCGGCGGGGCAGCGCCAGGCAGACGCCGAAGAGATAGCGCTCCTCGGCTTCGGTGTCGCGGCGGGGGTCGAGCCCGAGTTGTTCGCGCTGCGCCTCGGAGAGGAACGGGTCGCCGCCGCGGTCGCGACGCGGGAACTCGCCGTCCTGGAGGGAGCCGACGAGGACGTGGTCGAAGCGGGCGGCGCGGAGCCGGTAGGGGCTGGCGATCCGCACCCGCCCCTCGACCGGGCCGCTCCAGACGCGGAAGTCGAGCGCGCCGACGGTTTCGGCGAGGCGCGCCGGGGCGGGCGCGAGGGGACCGAGCGCGGCGAGGTCCGAGAGCGAGGCGGCGATCGACCCTGCGGCGCGCAGCTCGAGCCCGTCGCCGGGTCCGAGGCGCGGGCCATCCTCGCCAGTCCGGAAGGGCCGCGAGGCCATGGTGGCGGCGAGCCCCGCGACAGCGGCGCAGAGCGCGGCCGGGGATTTGGCGGCGGCGTCGCGGATCCGCTGGAGGTCACGCGGGTCCTCACCGACGCGGCGGTCCTCCCGCGCCGATGGTCCTTCGTCGCCGCCTCCCACGGGAGCGTTCGCACTTTTCCGCGCTATCCGCGGATTACTGCGAACGCTCTCGGGGTCGTCGGCGACGTGGGTGCCCGCGTCGCCTCGCCAGCGCGCCAGCGCCGTCTCGGCGTCGCCGATGCGCTCGCGGCGGATCGCCCGCTCGAGCCAGTCGACGCGGCCGGGGGAGAAGCCCGATGGGCCGCGTAGGTAGCGCAGGAGGTCGCTCGCCCGTCCCGTCCCGAAGGCGGTCTCGAGTAGGGCCACGACGGCGCCGCCGACCGAGGTCGAGGCGACCGGCACCTCGGCCTCGAGCGCCGCGGCAATCCCGTTCGCCTCGAGCGCCGCTTCGACCTCGGGGCCGCGGCGCGAGGGGTCGCGGAGGGCGACCGCGATCTGGTCCGGCGCCGTCCCGGTGTGTACGAGCCGCGACACCTCGGCCGCGATCGCCTCTGCCTCGGCGCGGTTGCCGGCGGAGCGGAGCAGGGTCAGATCAGAGGTCTCGGGGAGCGGCTGCGGTGGGAGCGCCGGGAAGCCGAAGCCGCGCGCGAGCCCGTAGAGCTGGGGGCTTTCGGTGTTCTCCGGGTCGGCGTCGAGGCCGACCTCCTCGACCGGCTCGAGCGCACGCAGCTGTCCCAGCAGTCGACCGCGGGCCGCCAGCGCCTCGTTGCCGTCCTCGAAGGGGACCGCGACGGTGACCTCGGTGTGGGCGACGAGCGCGGCGACGAGGTCGAACTGGGCCGGGGTGAGGTCGTCGAGCCCATATAGGTAGACCGGCCGGCCGGCCCACGGTCCGGCGTCGGCGCGCAGCAGGCCGATCGCCTCACGGGCGATCCCGGCGGCGTCGAGGCGGCCGCTGCGCTCGCGGGCGGCGGCGTAGCCGGCGAAGAGCGTGGCGACGTCGGCGAGGTAGGCGGAGCCCTCGAGGGTGCCGGCGCTCGCCTCGACCTCCCGCGGGCCGACCTCGGCGGCCTGCAGCTCATCGAGGAGGCGGGTGAAGGCGGCGGCGAAGCCGGGGCGCCCGGCGGAGCGGCGCAGCGGCCCGAGGCGGGGGCCGCGCTCCTCGACCGCGACCTCGACGCAGCGGCGCCGCTGGGCGGGGGAGAGGACGGCGCCGGGCGGGCGGCCCGCGGCGGTGGCGATCTGGCCGAAGAGGGCGCCGAAGGTGAGCACGGTGCCGCCCAGCGCGGCGCCCTCGCCGCAGAGCTCGCGCTCGAAGGCGAAGACGTCATCGACGGTCGGCACGACCAGCACCGGGTCGCGCTCCAGCGCCTCCAGGTAGCGGCGGCGGACGAGGCCCGCGCGGCCCGAATTGGGCGGTCCAAGGATCAGTTTCAGCGGCACCCGACCAGACTATGGAGGCCGGCGGCGCGCTCTTCGGGACCCTCCCGGGGCCTCACCCGGCGCGATTGCGCCCCCCGCCGCGCCACCACAGCGCCCCAGACCACGGAAACTCGGCATTTCCGCCCCCGTTTTGCCGTCCCCCGACCCCTCTAAATTCGCTTCACACCATGTCCCTCTGCTTCGTAGACCCAGCCGACGCGATCCGCGCAATATCCGACTCGATCGGCCGTGAGGCTCGTCGCCAACTGCTCGGCGAGGCGGTCCGGGCCTGGGTCGACGAGATCCCCGATTCGGAGCTCGAGATCCACTACGCAAAGGCGATCTCGGAGCTCGACGAGCATGACCTCTCGATGCTCGCCGCCTGGCACGGCTCACTAGAGGTCGGCCAGCCGATCCCCAACCGAGACTTCCTGATGGGCGCCTTCGGCTCGCTCGGCGAGAACCGCCGCGAGGCCCTCAAGCTCGCCGCCGGCTTCCGCGGCGAGGAGGCCGTCGACGCCGGCGT
>JAOPZF010000254.1 GCA_025964255.1 Solirubrobacterales bacterium
GAGAACAGCACGCCGAGGATTGCCGCGGCGATCACCTCGGGTTCGAGCTCGATCCCCTCGACGCCGATGCCGATCGCCACGATCGACTCGCCGAGGGCGATGATGATGATCAGCCCGTGGCGCTCGGCGAAGTGGCCGGGGACGAGCTGCCAGCCCTCGACGCCGAACAAGTAGGGCCCGCCGAAGTCGAGCGCCAGCGCCAGCACCCAGAGCGCCGCCTGTGCCCAGCCGTCGAAGGCCGATGCGACGGCGAGCAGGATGACCGCGATCGCGGTCGAGACGCCAAGTGCTTTCGTCGAGGTGCGGAGCTCCGTGGCGTCAGGGCCGGCGGCGATCGCGAAGAGCGCGATGTGGGCGACGCGGAAGAAGCCGATCGCGAGGGCGAAGGCGAGCGCCAGGTTGGCGAACGCCTCGGGCACGCAGATCGCCGCGATCAGCATCGCCGCCATCGCGGCGAAGAAGACGAGCCGGACCGCGCCCGCCTCGGGGTCGATCACGCTGGTCAGCCAGGCGTAGCTGGCCCAGGCCCACCAGAGCACGCCGAGCACCAGTAGTCCCTGCGCCAGTCCCGTCCAACTCGGGTGGTGCGACATCAGCGAGGTGCACTCGGTGATCGCGAGGACGAAGACGAGGTCGAAGAAGAGCTCGAGCGGCGTCACCCGCTCCCCCTCGCGGCGGACGGCGTTCAGGTGCGGCGCGTGGTGGCGCGGCTCTGAGTCGGCCTGGTCGGCCGCGGACGAGGCATCGGACACGCTCCCAATCCTTGCAACTCGCTCCCCGGCCGCCCGGACACGCCGGCCTGCGGGCCGAGGACACGGAGGATCCCGCGCAGGTCGTCGAGCGCGGTGCGGACGACGTCGACACGCGAGTCGGGGTCGTCTACCCAGTCGACCGGGACCTCGTGGATGCGCAGGCCGGAGCGCTCGGCGAGGACGAGGAGCTCGGTGTCGAAGAACCAGGCCTGGTCCTCGACCTGGGGGAGGAGCGCCTTGATCCTCGCCGCCCGCCCGGCCTTGAACCCGCACTGGGCGTCGGAGAAGCGACTGCGCAGGCTGAGGTGGAGAAGGCGGTTGTAGGTCCGCGAGATGACCTCGCGCTTGGGTCCCCGGACGACGCGGGAGCCGCGGGCCAGGCGGCTGCCGATCGCCAGGTCGCTGTGTCCCGAGATCAGCGGCGCGACGAGGGGGAGGAGGGCCTCGAGCCCGGTCGAGAGGTCGACGTCCATGTAGGCGAGGACGTCGGCGTCGCTGCGCGACCAGACCCGGCGAAGGGCGCGGCCGCGGCCCTTCTCGGTGAGGCGGACGTAGGCGACCGAGGGCAGCTCGGCGGCCAGCGCCTCGCCGATCTCCCGGGTGCGGTCGGTGCTCGCGTTGTCGGCGACCACGATGCGGAAGGAGTACGGGAGGTGCTCGCCGCAGAAGGCGTCGAGGCGGCGCACGCTCCGCTCCAGCACAGCCTCCTCGTTGTGGACGGGGATGGCGATCTCCACGGTCGGCCTCATGCCGTCGACTGTGGGCCGCGACCGTCGGAGCAGGGTGGGGGCGACCTCAGCGTTTTCTGGGAGCGCCGCGCTTCACGCTTGTTCCCCTATGGGTAACAAGCGTTGGATAGGTCTCTCAGGATTCCCACAGGAACTTCCGAGACGATGTCCACATGAATGCCGATCCGAAGAGCGCGAGCGCGGGCAAGGTCCTCGTCGTCGACGACGAGTCGAACATCGCCGACGTGCTCTCGATCGCCCTGCGCTTCAACAACTATGAGGTGGCGACGGCGGCCGACGGGCAGGGCGCGCTGCAGGCGGTGACCGACTTCCGTCCCGACCTGGTCCTGCTCGACGTGATGCTGCCCGACCTCGACGGCTTCGAGGTGGCGCGGCGGATGCGGGAGCGCGCCGACGAGACGCCGATCCTCTTCCTCACCGCGCGCGACACGACCGAGGACAAGGTCCGCGGGCTGACGATCGGCGGTGATGATTACGTCACCAAGCCGTTCTCGATCGAGGAGCTGCTCGCGCGGGTCAGCTCGGTCCTGCGACGCTTCGGCAACGCGGGCGGCGGCGAGAGCGTCCTGCGCTTCGGCGACCTCGAGCTCGACGACGACACCCGCGAGGTCTTCCGCGACGGCGCTCCGATCGAGCTCACCGACACCGAATACCGCCTGCTCCGCTACCTGATGTCTCATCCACGGCGCGTGCTCACCCGCGCGCAGATCCTCGACCACGTCTGGGACTACGACTTCGGCGGCGACGCCCGGGTCCTGGAGACCTACGTCAGCTACCTGCGCAAGAAGCTCGAGGCGCGGGGCCCGCGGTTGATCCACACCGTGCGGGGAGTCGGCTATGCGCTCCGCCTTCCGCCTGCCTGACCTCTCACCGCGGGCGCTGTCGCTGCGGACGCGCCTCGTCGTCCTGCTCGTGGCGCTCGCGGTTGTCGGCCTCGCCGCGGCCGACGTCGCCTCCTACCGGGCCCTACACAACTATCTCTACGACCGCGTCGACCAGCAGCTCGAATCGGCGGTGGTGCCGCTCTCGATCCGCCTGTCGACGCAGGGAGGGGAAGAAGCGGCGGGGTTCGGAGGCGGCGGCCCGGGGGCAGGGTTCGAAGGCGCCCAATTCGAAGGGGGCAAAGGGCCGACGCCGAACTCGCAGCTGCCGAGCGGCACCTACGGGCAACTACGCACCGCCGAAGGCGAAGTGCTCGCCCACACGCCCACGCGGCTGCTCGGCGAAAAGCTGCCGCTGCCGGAAATCCCGACGGACCTCGAACCGACGGAACCGCAGGAAAGCGTCAAGCCGGTCACGGTCGGCCAGCGGGGCGGCGGCTCGGAACAGTTTCGGGTCGCTGCGGTCTCCCTCGGCGAAGGCGAATTCGTCTCCGTGGTCGCGGTTCCGTTGGGGGCGACGAACGCGACGCTGAGTCATCTCCAGGCGATCGAGCTCGTCGTCAGCGCCGCGATCCTGATCGCGCTCGGCCTCGCCGCCTGGTGGGTTGTCGGGGTCGGGCTGCGGCCACTGCGGCGGATGGGGGAGGTGGCGGGGCAGATCGCCGCCGGCGACCTCTCGCGGCGGGTCGAGCCGGACAATGACCGCACCGAGGTCGGCCGCCTGGGAGCGTCCCTGAACGCGATGCTGGCGCAGATCGAGGCGGCCTTCGCCGAGCGCGCCGCGGGGGAGCGACGGCTGCGCCGGTTCCTCGCCGACGCCTCGCACGAGCTGCGCACGCCGCTCGCCTCGATCCGCGGCTACAGCGAGCTCTACCGGATGGGCGCGACGCGGGAGCCGGCCGAGGTCGAACGGGCGATGGCGCGGATCGAGTCGGAGTCGGCGCGGATGGGAGGTCTCGTCGACGACCTCTTGACGCTGGCGCGGGTCGACGAGATCCGCGAGCCGGCGCGCGAGCCGCTCGACCTGCGCGAGCTGCTCGAGGACGCGCGCGACGACGCCCTGGCGGCGGCGCCGGAGCGGACGATCACGCTGAGCCCGACCGGGCCGGTGGCGGCCCTCGGCGACGGCGACGCGCTGCGCCGCGTCTTCGCCAACCTGCTGCGCAA
>JAOPZF010000269.1 GCA_025964255.1 Solirubrobacterales bacterium
TGCCACCCTGGCACCGCTCGGACTTTTAGACAAGAACAGTTAAGTTTTAAAACAAAAGGGTCCCCGACGTGCGGGAGTCGTAAGCTGCCGCGCGATGAAGGTGGGACTGGAGAGTTTGATCGCGCCGGAGCTGGCGGAGTACCTCGACGAGGTGCGGGACTTCAACGCGGCGGCGGAAGCAGGGGGCGGATATTGGCCCGAACCTGACGTTTTGACCCCGGAGGGATTGCGGGAAGCGCGCGAGGGACTGAGTGAGCGCCCGGCGGCGACGGGGCCGGCGCCGATCGAGCTTGTCGCCGAGGCGGAGGGAAGGCGGGTGCCGGTGCGGGTGCTCGAACCCGCGAGTGGCGAGCCGCGGGGCGTCTTCCTCGAGATTCACGGCGGCGGCTTCTACATGGGATGGGCGGCTCGCAGCGACGCGCGCAACCGCCGCTTCGCCGACGCCCTCGGCATCGCCGTGGTCAGCGTCGACTATCGGCTCGCCCCCGAGCATCCTTGGCCTGCGGCGCCCGACGACTGTGAGACCGCGGCGCTCTGGCTGCTCGAGGAGTGTGAGGCTCGCTTCGGGACGAAGCGCCTGGCGATCGGAGGCGGGTCGGCGGGCGCCAACCTGGCGATGACGACGCTGCTGCGGCTGCGCGATCGGGGCCTGGTCGATCCGTTCGTCGGCGCCGCGCTCGACTACGGGGCCTTCGACCTCAGCGGGCAGACGCCCGCCGGGCGGCTGATCGGCGACGAGGGCTTCCTCGAGCTGTACGTCGGCGGCGGTGAGGACCGCACCGACCCCGATATCTCCCCGATCTTCGGCGACCTGAATGGGCTGCCCCCGGCGCTGCTCGTGATCGGGAGCAGGGATGTCGTCTTCGAGCAGAGCCTGGAGATGGCGGCGCGGCTGGTGGCGGCCGGTGGCGAGGTCGACCTGCGCGTCTATCCGGAGTGCCCGCACGGCTTCCTCGGGATGCCGTTCGCGATGGCCGAGGCCGCGCTGTGTGGAATCGAGGCCTGGCTCGGCGAGCGCTTCGACACCGCCTGAGGCGCCCGACCTTCGTCCGGCATAGGCCGACATCTATCTGAAACGATTGCGGTATGGACGATGCGATCGCCGTCTACCGCGAGGCGTCTGAAGCCAACGATCTCGACCGCCTCCTGCCGGTCTTGACCCCGGACTGCGAGGTCGTCTCGCCGATCTCGGGCCGTATGGTCTTCCGCGGGACGAAGGATCTCCGCATCCTCCTCGGCGCGGTGTATTCGACGACGCGGGGAATGCGCTGGACCGAGGAAGTAGGCGACGGCGCCGCACGGGTACTGATCGGCCAGTTCAAGGTCGGGCCCTTCCGGTGTACCGACGCGATGGCGTTCGACCTCACCCCGGACGGCAAGATCCGCCGCATTCGTCCTCATCTGCGCCCGCTGCTCGGCACGATGCTCTTCGCCGCGCTCCTCGGCCCAAGGGTCGGCGTCCATCCCGGCGTCGTCCTCCGCGCGCTCAGTGGCTGACCCCAGCTCGGTCGAGGGCTGCATCTCCTGCGACCTGCTCGCCGGGCGCCGGCCCTGCCCGGGCGGGCTGATCGAGGAGACCGAGCGCTGGGCGGTCAACCACTGCGTCGGCCCGCTCGGCGTCGGCACCCTGATCGCCGCGCCGAAGCGCCACGTCGTCCACGTCTGGGACCTCGACGCCGAGGAGGCCGCCGAGCTCGGCCCGCTGCTGCGCCGCACCGCCGGTGCCGTGGCCGAAGTCTTCGACCCCCACCAGGTGTACGTCTGCCTCTGGTCCCACGCCGACAACGTCCCCGGCCACATCCATTGGGTCGTCCAACCGGTCGCTGCCTCCGAGAACCCGGCCCGCCGCGGGGCACAACTGCAGGCGGCGATGTTCGAGGCCGGCGAGCTACCCGACCCGGCCGCGATGGAGGACGCCGCCGACCGCATCCGCGCCGTCCTCGCGGCAGATCGCGGCTGAGGTGACCCACTTCGGCCCGCTGTCGATCGCCGAGGGCGCCGAGCTACGCCTCTGGGAGGCGTGCGATGCGGTCGAGCTGACCGAGGTGATCGCCGCGAACCGCGAGCACCTCGCGACCTGGCTGCCCTGGGCCGAGACGCAGGGGTTTCAGGATTCGGTTGAGTACCTCGACCTAAAACGGCTCCAGTTGGAGGCGAACGACGGCTTCGAGGCGGCGCTCGTCCTCGACGGAGAGATCGCCGGTGGCGTCGGTTTCCACCGCGTCGACTGGGTCAACCGCTCGACATCGATCGGCTACTGGCTCGCCGCCGACGCCCAGGGCCGCGGCTTGATGACCGCCGCGGTGACGGCGCTCCTTGACTACGCGTTCTTCGAGTGGGAGCTCCACCGGGTGATCATCGAAGTCATCGTCGGCAACGAGCGCAGCCGGGCGATCCCCGAGCGGCTCGGCTTCCGCCAGGAGGCGATCCTGCGCGAGGCGAAGCTCGTCCGCGGCAGCCACGAAGACACGCGGCTCTACGCGATGCTCGCGCCGGAGTGGGCGGCGGGCGGCGCCGACCGGGAAGGGGCGGAGCGCCGATGATCGCCTCGCTCGACCTCGCCCGGTTTCCACTCGGGATCGCCGAGCGCGAGGCGCTGGGGCTGCGCCGCGCGGGACGACGGAGCGACGCGGCCTTCGCCCGCCTGCTGCTGCCGATGCGGCTGCGCTCGATGCCCTGGCCGGTTCCGCGGCTGACGATCGCCTACTACTTCGCGCTCTGGCCCGACGAGGCGGCACTCGCCCGCTTCCGCGCCGGCCCGCTCGCCCGCTGGGACGACGCCGGCGAGCGCCTCTCGCTGACCTTGCGCCCGGTCCAGAGCTTCGGCTCCTGGGCCGGGGATGACCCGATCGGCGGTGAGCGCACCGAGGCGAGCCCCGGCCCGGTTGCCCTGATCACCCACTCGCGCACCCGGGCCCGCGACCTGGGCCGCTTCTTCGTCGCCGACGGCCCCGTGGTGCGGACGCTCGAGGACGCCCCGGGCCGCCTCTGGTCCGACGGCTTCGTCGACGATCTCGTCCGCCTCGACAGCGGCACGCTCTCGCTTTGGCGTGACACCGCCGCGGCGACCGCCTTCGCCTACGCGCCCGGCGTCCACCAGAGCGCGGTCAAGGCGCAGCGCGACGGCGGCTGGTTCACCGAATCCTGGTTCGCCCGCTTCGCGGTCGAGGCGGCGGCGGGGAGCTGGCGGGGCGTCCCCTTTATTCTCTAGGCATGGCTTCACCGGAGGCGAAGAACCTGGAGGCGATCTCCAAGGCGATCGACCAGCACAACGCCAATTGCCCCTTCCCGGCGGCCGAGGTGAGGATGAACCCGTTCGAGGTCGAACGCCTCGGCTGGGAAACGATCCGCGGCCTCCCGGTCGTGCCCGACGGCGAGATCGGCACCGGCCGCTTCCGCATCGTCTGCTCCCGCGACGTCGAGGATGACGGCCTCGAGATCACCGAGGCGGTCGGCAAAGAGCTCGTCACCGTCACCCCGGTCCAGAACTGACGCCGGCATATCGGCGCATCTCGGCGTCCTCGATCGCTCACGTGCGGAGCACGCTTCGCTCACTGCGTCCTTGACCTGCTTGATCTGACGGCGCCAGTCACTGTTCTAGGCCGAGGTTCGAGGCCCAGCTCTGGGCTTCGATGTTCAGTTGCTTGAATTCGCCGGTCACGATCAGGATTCCCATGACGATGAGGATCACGCCGCCGACCGCGACGATCACCGCGTAGTGGCGCTTGATCACGGCGAACGCGGTCGCCATCCGTGAGAAGGCGAGCGCCGTGAGCAGGAAGGGGATCGCCAGCCCGGCCGAGTAGACCGCCAGCAGGAGCGCGCCATGGGCGGCCGAGCCGGACGCCGCGGCGACCGAGAGGATCGCGCCGAGAGTCGGGCCGATGCAGGGGCTCCAGGCGATCGCGAAGGCCATCCCGGCGACGATCGGGCCGCCCTTCCCCGCCCGCGAGAGCAGCGCCTGGACGTGCCACTCTTTGTTCAGCCTGGTGATGAAGAGCGAGCCGACGAAGAGGGCACCCATCGCGATGATCAGCCAGCCCGAGATCTTGGTAAGCAGCGGCTTGTTTTCGGAGAGGAACGAGCCGAGGCCGGTCGCGGTCAGGCCGAGCAGGATGAAGATCGCCGAAAAGCTGGCGACGAAGGTGAGCGCGGGGGGGACGACGCTGCGCCAATCGGCGTCGTCGAGCTCGGCGGCGGAGACCCCAGTTACCGCGGAGAGGTAGCCCGGGACCAGCGGTAGGACGCAGGGGGAGAGGAACGAAACCACTCCCGCCGCGAGCGCCGCGAGGAGTCCCACCCCGGTTGCGGGATTGCCACTGATCTCGGCCAGGATCACGACCCACAAGGATACTTCGCCGCGATGCCCGCCTCGTCCGACCGCCCGCTGTACGACGCCTCCGGCGAGGTTCAGCGTCTCCGCGCCTCTTCGCTCTTCGCGATCGGGCCCGCCGCGCCCGGGCCCGCGCTGCGCCGCGGCGCCCTAGTCGCGGTGCCGGTCGCGCTCGCGCTCATCTTCGAGTTCTCCTTTGGCTGGCCCTCGCGCGGGGCGATCGCGACGGCCGCTCTGGTTTGCGGGTTCACCGCGATGGACGCTCCCGCCGGGCCGCGGGCCCTCTGGCAGGCCGCGGCGGCGCCGACGGTCGGGATAGCGGCGGCGCTCGGCGTGCTGAGCAGCCAATTCCCCCCGGCGGCGGTGCTGGCGATGGGCCTTATGGCCGCCGCCTCGGGCTACCTCTTCGCCGACACCCTGCGGCTCGCATTCGTCGGCTTCGCCGCCTCGGTCGCGTTGATGCTCTCGCAGGGTCTCTTCCTGCCCGCCCACGACGCGTTGCCGGCCCTCCTCTACGGCACCGCCGGCGGCCTGATCCAGGCGGCCTGGGCAGGTTGCGTCTGGCTCGTCTACGACCGCGACTCCGACAACGAGAGCGGCTGGGACTGGGAGCGGACGAAGGCACGGTTCCGCGACAACTGGACGCTCACCTCGCCGGTCGGACGACATGCGGTCCGCTACGGCGTCGCGCTCGGCCTCGGCGTCGCGATCTACCGCATCGCCGGGATGCGCGAGCACGGCTACTGGATCCCGCTGACGATCCTCTTCGTCCTCCGTGCCGAACGCGACGAGACCGACCGCCGCCTCGTCCTGCGGTCCGTCGGCACCCTGCTCGGCCTCGCCCTCGCCACCGCGCTCGCGGTCGCATTCGACGGCGCCGAGCCGTGGATCGCGATCGTCCTCAGCCTTTCCGCGGCTCTCTCCTTCGGCCTGATCACGGTCCAGTACGCGCTCTTCACCGCCTCGATCACCACCTACGTCGTCCTCCTCAGCGACACGCTCGGGGAGGCCCGCTTCGACGCCGCCGGACAGCGGGTGATCGGCACCGTGGTCGGGATCCTGATCGCCTGGCTCGCGTTCCGGATCTATCCCGGCCCGCGGGAATCGCGGTAACTTACTGGCCGGCCAGCCAAAGATGGCCGCGCGTGGGGCGCGGCCGCGGGGGAGGAGACGCGTTGAGCAACCGCACGTTCGTGATCGGGGTCGGGATGACCAAGTTCGAGAAGCCCGGGACGAAGGAGGGCGACTATCCCGACTGGGCCCAGGAGGCGGGGGAGAAGGCGCTCGCCGACGCGGGCATCCCTTATGAGGACGTCGAGCAGGCCTACGCGGGCTACTGCTACGGCGACTCGACCTACGGCCAGCGCGCGCTCTACACCCTCGGACTGACCGGGATCCCGGTCGTCAACGTCAACAACAACTGCTCGACCGGCTCCTCGGCGCTCTTCCTCGCCCGCCAGGCGGTCAAGGGCGGGATCGTCGACTGCGCGCTTGCGATCGGCTTCGAGAAGATGGAGCCGGGCAGCCTCGGGGTCAAGTACACCGACCGCACCAACGCGCTCGACAAACACGCGATGCGGATGTTCGAGATCCGCGACCCGGAAGCGTCACCGCCGGCGCCGCAGATGTTCGGCAACGCGGGGCGGGACCACATGGAGAAGTACGGCTCGACCCCCGACCACTTCGCCTGGATCGGCTGGAAGAACCACAAGCACTCGGCGAACAACCCCTACGCCCAGTTCCAGACCGCCTACACGCTCGACGAGATCAAGGACGCGAAGGAGGTCTACGCGCCGCTCACGCGCCTGCAGTGCTCGCCGACGTCCGATGGCGCCGGCGCCGTCGTCGTCGCGTCCGAGCGGTTCGTCGACGACCACGGCCTCTGGGACCAGGCGGTCGAGATCGCCGGCCAGGCGGTCGTCACCGACACCCCGAGCACCTTCGACGCCAAGAGCTCGATCCGCGTCGTCGGCTACGACATGAGCCGGATCGCGGCGGAGCAGGCGCTGAACGAGGCCGCGACCGGCATCGGGGAGGTCGACGTCATCGAGCTCCACGACTGCTTCTCGGCGAACGAGCTACTGACGTACGAGGCGCTCGGCCTGGCCGAGGAGGGCCACGGCCACGAGCTCATCGACGCCGAGGCGACCACCTACGGGGGCGACGGACCGGTCGTGAACCCCTCCGGCGGCCTGATCTCCAAGGGCCACCCGCTCGGCGCCACCGGCCTGGCGCAGTGCGCCGAGCTGACCTGGCAGCTGCGCGGCACCGCGAACGGTCGCCAGGTCGATGGCGCGGCCGTCGCGTTGCAGCACAACATCGGCCTGGGCGGCGCCGCCGTCGTCGCCGTCTACAAGAAGGCGGTCGCCTGATGGCCACGGAAGCGGCGGTCGCCTCGACCGGCGGCGTGGTGGACCACGCGAGCGAGGCCTGGAAGATGGTCGGGGGATCGGCCCCCCGCCCGTTCCTCGAGGACGAGCACCTTGCGTTCCGCGACTCGGCCCGGCGGTACCTCGAGCGGGAGGTCGCGCCGCACGAGGCGCGGTGGATCGCCCAGGGGATCGTCGACCGGGAGGCGTTCACCCGAGCCGGGGCCGCCGGGTTCCTCGGTCTCAGCGTCCCCGAGGCCTACGGAGGGGCGGGGATCGACGACTTCCGCTTCAACGCGCTCTTCGGCGAGGAGGCGGCGCGCACCCGCTCGGTCGCGTTCGCGTCCGGCCTGATGCTGCACAACGACGTGGCGCTGCCGTACCTGATCTCGTTCTGCGACGACGAGCAGAAGCAGCGTTGGCTCCCCGGTTGCGTCAGCGGCGAGACGCTGCTCGGGATTGCGATGACGGAGCCCGGCACCGGCTCCGACCTGCAGGCCATCGCGACGACGGCGGTCCGCGACGGCGACCACTACGTCGTCATCGGCGCCAAGACGTTCATCACCAACGGCATCAACGCCGACCTGATCATCACGGCCGTGAAGACGGACGCGGGGCTCAGCCTGCTCGGCATCGAGCGCGGGACACCGGGCTTCGAGCGGGGGCGCAAGCTCGAGAAGCTCGGCATGCACGGCCAGGACACGGCCGAGCTGTTCTTCAACGACGCCCGCGTGCCCGTCGAGAACCTCATCGGCGACGAGGGTGGCGCGTTCCTCTACCTCGTCCAGAAGCTCGCCCAAGAGCGACTGGCCGTCTCGATGAACGCGATCGCCGGCGCCGAGGTGGCCCTGGGGCTGACGATCGACTACGTGCGGGAGCGCAAGGCCTTCGGCCGGACCATCGGGGCGTTCCAGAACACGAGGTTCAAGCTCGCCGAACTGAAGACCGAGGTCCACATCGGCCGGCTCTTCGTCGACTGGTCGCTGCAGCAGCACGTCACGGGCGACCTCACCGTCGAGCACGCCGCGATGGGCAAGTTCTGGACGACGGACCTCTACTGCAAGGTCGCCGACGAGGGCCTACAACTGCACGGCGGCTACGGCTACATGCAGGAATACCCCATCTGCACGCACTACGCCGACTCGCGGATCACGAAGATCTTCGCCGGCAGCAACGAGATCATGAAGGAGATCGTGGGGCGGGGCATGGGGCTCGGCTGACACGTTCTCTGCGCCGGCCCGGACGCTCGTCCGGCCGAGCCGCCGACGTCGTTCGACGGTCGGCGGCGCCATCGCCGGCGCGAGGGCGTGTCAGCGTGTCGTGCCGGGGGAGCAGAGGCGGTAGTGCCGGTCGTCGGACCGGCGTTGCGTCTTCCCGTCGCGCCTGACCGGGACGGTGATCTTGACGGTCGCTGTTCCCTTCGGTGCGCCGCGCAGGTCGACGACCGCGGTGAGTCGCCCGCGGACCCGGCGCGTCGCCACGCGCCTGCCATTGACCCGTACGACCGCGCTGAGCGCCCCGCGGGCCGGGCGGATGCGAATCCGGACCCGGCGACGGCTGGTGCACGGTGCAGCGGCGGGGCGGGGAGTGAGCCGGTTGGTGAACGCGACGAGGCTGCTGCTGGTCAGCTCGGGCCTGCCGGAGCTCTGCCGGAACGCGGCGGTCCCGACGTCGAGGTGGTCGTAGCCGTTCAGGACGATCCGGGTCGTATCGCGGCCGGTGTGCTCCGGGTCGCCCAGGCGGGGTCCGAAGCCGTTCTCCGCGTCGAGGTAGATGGCCGGGCGCTTGGCGATCCCCCCGGGGATCCGGGGGGACAGCGAGCCGCTGCGGTCGCCGACGTTCGCAGCGATCACGTCGGTGAGGAGCCGCAGCGGGAAGTACCACTCGGTGTAGTCCGCGAGCGGCTGACTGAACGCCCGCACGACTTGCCGGATGTCACTGACCTCTTCCTCCGGGTCGGAATAGGGATGTCCGGGCGCGTCGACCGGGGTGGGCGCGGCCGGGGTCCGGTCGTACGGCCGCCAGGTGTACGACGCGCTCGGGTCCGACGGCGAGACCGCGGTGCCGCCGGCGACGGCGAACAGCGTGACGGGGCTGCCGTAGGGCAGGAGGAGGTCCTTCTTCGCGACGGGCCCGCCGGCGGGGGTGCCCAGGCTGGCCCGGAAGATGCCGATCGGCGAGCTGTCGTCGTCGAACAGGAACCCGAACAGGGCGTCGTTCGTCGCATGGAGGCGCGCGACATCTGGATCACCGATCACGAGCCCACCGACGTTCCGGGCGGTCATGAGGCGGACGAAGACGCTGAGGCTCGGGTGCGTCGCGAGCTTCCCCTGGACGTCGGCCGGCGCATCCGGTGCGGCCGATGCAGCGGCGGCGACCCCCGCGAACGAGGCGAACAGCTGCGGATTCAAGGGCAGATTGCGCAGGTACGGAAGGGTGAGGTTCGCGGGGTTCAGGAGCTCGCTCAGGCCGGGCAGCGAGGGGCCCAGCAGCGATGACAGCTGCCCGGGGAGACCATCCGTCAGCTCCGCGGCCTGCGCCCCGGTCAGTTCGGTGCGCGAGTCGAGGACGAAGAAGCCGCGGCAGAGGTTGAATCCCCGGTCCGATTCGGTCGCGCGATCCCCGTCGAAGTCCCACTGCGCCAGCTGACCGACGATCAGTCCCCCGAGTGAGTGCCCGCCGCAGAACGTCTTCT
>JAOPZF010000066.1 GCA_025964255.1 Solirubrobacterales bacterium
GAAGGTGTCTGGACGTTCGAGGTCGGCGCCTTCACCGAGCGCTTCGCCACCTGGCACGACGAGGTCAGCCGCAAGCGCAATGCGCCCGGCGAAGAGGACCTCTCCAGCGAGGTCGCCGAAGGCGCGCTGCTCCTAAGGAAGGCCGCGACCCGCGTCGACGGAGTCGACGGCCAGCGGATCGCCGCCGCGCTCGAGATCGCCGACGACGACTCGAAGCCGCTGAGCGCCAAGCTCGACGCCGTCCTCGCGCCGCGCCTGCTCGAGGCGCTCGAACGCAACCCCGACCGCCGTGACTTCGTCAACGGCAGCCCGCGGACGGTCGAGGCGGAGCGCGAGCGCGCCCGCTTCGGCGCCTGGTACGAGCTCTTCCCCCGTAGCTGGGGCGGCTTCGACGGCGTCCGCGAGCAGCTGCCGAAGCTCGCCGAGCTCGGCTTCGACGTGCTCTACCTGCCGCCGATCCACCCGATCGGCGTCACCAACCGCAAGGGCCCGAACAACTCACTCGTCGCCGGCCTCGACGATCCCGGCAGCCCTTGGGCGATCGGCTCCGAGCTCGGCGGCCACGAGGCGATCGACCCCGGCCTCGGCGACGTCTCCTCCTTCGAAGACCTGGTCGAAGCCGCGAACGCGGTGGGGATCGAGATCGCCCTCGACTTCGCGCTCAACTGCAGCGCCGACCACCCCTGGTTGAAAGAGCACCCGGAGTGGTTCCACCACCGTCCCGACGGCACCCTGAAGTACGCCGAGAACCCGCCGAAGAAATACCAGGACATCTACAACCTGAACTTCGACTCCGAGGACTGGCGCGGCCTCTGGGACGCGCTGCGCGATGTCGTCGCCCTCTGGGTCGAGCGTGGCGTCCGCGTCTTCCGCGTCGACAACCCGCACACCAAGCCGATGCCGTTCTGGGAATGGCTGATCACCGACATCCGCGCGACGCACCCCGACGTGATCTTTCTCGCTGAGGCGTTCACCCGGCGGGCGAAGCTGACGGCGCTGGCGAAGCTCGGCTTCAGCCAGTCCTACACCTACTTCACCTGGAAGAACTCGCGCTGGGAGCTGACCGAGTACGTCAGCGAGCTCGCCTACCGCGACGGCGACTACGTGCGGCCTAACTTCTTCGCCAACACGCCCGACATCCTCACCGAGTACCTGGTCGAGGGCGGAGCGCCGGCCTTCGAGGCGCGCCTCGTCCTCGCCGCCACGCTCTCGCCGACCTACGGCATCTACTCCGGCTTCGAGAGCTACGAAAACGAGCCGGTGGTCCCCGGCAGTGAGGAGTACAAAGACTCGGAGAAGTATCAGCTGCGGGAGCGCCGCCTCGACGGCCCGTTGCTGCCGATGGTCGGCAAGCTGAACGCCGCCCGCCGGGCCAACCCGGCGCTCCAGTTCCTCTCCAACATCACCTTCCTCGATACCGAGAACGACGCCCTGATCGCCTACGCGAAGATGACCGGTGACAACGTCGTCCTCACCGTGGTCAGCGTCGACCCCCACCACACGCAGGAGGGGATCGTCAACGTCCCGGCCCACCTCGGCACCGCGCCGGCGTTCAAAGTTCGCGACCTCCTCGACGACCAGATCTACGACTGGTCGATCGGCCGCAATTACGTGAGGCTCGCCCCGGGCAACCGGATGGCCCACGTGATGAGGGTCGAACGCTGAGCGGCGAGCCGATCCCGCCGACGTCGACGCTGGCCGACTACGCGGCGCGCCACGGACTCCTGCATCGGGCCGCGTCCTTCGGCCTGCCGAAAGCGACCCAGCTGATGCGGCACGGCTTCATGCAGGAAGTGCCGAGCCTCGTCACCGGCGAGCTGCCGCAGGGCGCGGGCCAGGGGTGGCTGGCGCAGGTGAACTACGCCTATGAGGGACGCAGCGACATCGAGCGCAGCCCGTTCACCCTCGTCCTCGTCGGCGCGGTCGAGAGCAAGGACTACGCGATCCGGGTCCTCTGTCACGACCGCCGCCTGGACAAGCGGGATCGTTCGAATCCGGACTCGGGTCGCGAGGTGGTGAAGCTCGACGACAAGGAGGTGCGCCTGGAGAGCGAGGGCTTTCTCCGGCGCTACGCGGTGTCGACCGACGGCGACCAGGAACAGCTGGCGGTCTGGCAGCTGTTCTCGCCGGGGATCATCCAGTGGCTGACCGCCGAAGCCCCGGAGCGCGCTTCTCCTTCGAGCTGCAGGACGGCGCGCTCGCCTGCTTCGTCCCCGGTTACGTGAGCGACAAGGAGGAGCTCGACGCGCTCTGCGCCGGGGCGGCCCGCATCTTCGCCCGCGTCGGCGCGATCGACGGGCCCGGGGCCGCCACCGCCGGTGACGGGACCCGCCGGGGCCTGGTCGAGCGCGAGCTCGCCGAGCACCCTTTCGACTCCCCGCCGAAGAGCGTCAAGGCGGCGGCGAAGGCCTTCCGCCACGGTCTCGTCCTCGGCGACCGCGCCTGGGGGCTGGGCGCCGAGGCGTTCTTCCGCGGCCAGGCCGCTCTGGTCGGCTTCGAGCCGGTCACGACCAGCGACTACCGCGCCGGCCACCTCGACACCTTCCTTCCGGGCGTCCTCGCGCGGGCGGCCCGCGGGCGGCTCGCGACCGGGGAGGAGGCTCACCTGGTCCTCACCGACTCCGACGATTACGACGACATGGGCTGGACCAACCTCGTCGTCGAGACCTCGCCGTTGCAGGCGCTGGCACTTGCCTCGAGCGTTCCCCGCGGTGACACCTCCGAGCGCGGATCGATGCAGGTGGGCGCCGATGGCCGGTCGCTGATCCTGACCACCCTCGACGGTGGGCGGCGCGAGCGCACCGCGGAGGAATTCGGCCGGTTCTACGCCGCGGCGACCGAGCTGGTCTCACGAACGGGGAGCGGTTGATCGGGCGCCCCGTGCACTCGGGACCAGCCATTCGGGCGATCAAACTTGAGAGAGAGTCGTCGGCGGTGTTACCTCGGGTCGAAACCGGGGAGTTAGAAGTCTCGCAATGAGGAACGAACTTTGAGCCGCTACACCACCGACGTCCACGCGGCGGTCGGATCGCTGCGCCCGGGCGGGCTGCGCGCCGCCGCGCCCGGCACCCCCGGCACCACGAACACCGGCCTCGAGGCGGGCCCGGAGCACTGGTTCGAGTCCGAACCGACCTGGTTCAAGACCGCCGTCTTCTACGAGATCTACGTGCGCGGCTTCTTCGACGGCAACGGCGACGGGATGGGTGACTTCCGCGGCCTGATCGAGAAGCTCGACTACCTGCAGTGGCTCGGCGTCGACTGCGTCTGGCTCTTGCCGATGTATCCGTCGCCGCTCAAAGACGGTGGCTACGACATCTCCGGCTTCGACGGGATCCACCCCGACTACGGCTCGCTGCCGGAGTTCGAACGGTTCATCTCAGAGGCCCACCAGCGCGGCATCCGGGTGATCGCCGACCTGGTGATGAACCACACCTCGAGCGACCACTCCTGGTTCCAGGAGGCTCGCTCGGACCCGAACTCGCCGAAACGCGACTGGTACGTGTGGTCCGACGACCCGGAGAAGTACGACGAGGTGCGGATCATCTTCGTCGACACCGAGAAATCGAACTGGACGTATGACGCTCAGGCCGGCCAGTACTACTGGCACCGCTTCTTCGACCACCAGCCCGACCTCAACTACGACAACCCCGAAGTGCAGGAGGCGATGCTCGACACGCTGCGCTTCTGGCTCGAGCGCGGGCTCGACGGCTTCCGCCTCGATGCCGTCCCGTACCTGATCGAGCGGGAGGGGACCAACTGCGAAAACCTGCCGGAGACGCACACCTACCTGAAAAAGGTGCGCGAGGAGATCGACCGCAACTACCCCGACCGGGTGCTGCTCGCCGAGGCGAACCAGTGGCCGGCCGACGTCGTCGACTACTTCGGCGACGGCGACGAGTGCCACATGGCGTTCCACTTCCCGGTGATGCCGCGACTGTTCATGGCGCTGCGGCGCGAAGACGCGACGCCTATCGTGGAGATCCTCGAGCAGACGCCCGAGATCCCCGACTCCTGCCAGTGGGGGTTGTTCCTGCGCAACCACGACGAGCTGACGCTCGAGATGGTCACCGAGGAGGAGCGCGAATACATGTACGCCGAGTACGCGATGGACCCGCGGGCCAAACTGAATATCGGTATCCGCCGCCGGCTGGCGCCGCTGCTCGACAACGGCCGCGACGAGATCGAGCTGATGACCGCGGTCCTCTTCAGCCTCCCCGGCAGCCCGATCATCTATTACGGCGACGAGATCGGGATGGGCGACAACGTCTACCTCGGCGACCGCGACGGGGTGCGCACGCCGATGCAGTGGACCGGCGACCGCAACGGCGGCTTCTCGACCGGTGACTTCGCGCAGATGTACGCGCCGCCCTCGATGGACCCGGTCTACGGCTACCAGGCGGTCAACGTCGAGGCGCAGCTGCGCACGCCGACCTCGCAGCT
>JAOPZF010000067.1 GCA_025964255.1 Solirubrobacterales bacterium
CGTGGCGGCCCGGGCAGGCTGTGGCCGCCACGAGACGCCCGGGACGTGAGGGTTTCGGCGGGAAGGTGCGAGGTTCGGCACGATCTCCACGATTCCGTCACGGGCCCGCGAGGAATGACACAGGTCCCCATACGTCCCAGCGCCCTTCGCGGGGAGTTAGACATGCCGTTCGTCGCTTGTACCCCTATACGGCTACAAGCGACGAACGGCAGTCTCCGACACCTAAGGAAGACGGGACGAACCGTGACGTTCCATGGGTCTTCGTCGCGGACCCTGCGCCTTCGTGACCAACTACGCGCTCCGTCCCGGCGGAATCCTCCCGTCCCTGTGACCTCTCCCGCACTCCCGGCCGTCTCGGCCACGGCCACAGCCTGCCCGGGCCGTGGACGAGACGTCCGCGTCCCTTTCAGTTTCGGGCGCCAGCTTCCCGCGGTCGAAAACCCGCGCTAAGCGGCGACGAAGACCGGGGTCCCGAGGGGGACGCGGGCGAAGAGGAAGCGCATCGTCTCGTCGGTGGCGCGGATGCAGCCGAGGCTTTCGGCGCCGCCGACGCTGCCGGGGGTGCCGTGGATCGCGAGGCGGTTGCCGCCGATCCAGCCCGCCGGCAGTTCTTGGTCCTGGTGGCCGCTGAGGGCCAGGGCGCAGCAGCCGTAGTAGGGGCTTTCGTGGAAGGCGACGCCGTCGGTGACGCCGTAGCGGCCGGGAGGCGTTTCCGTCCCCGGCCCGCCGACGGTCACCGGCCAGCGCCCGACCAGCTTGTGGCCGTAGCGGAGTTCGAGGCTGCGCCCGGCCAGATCGGCGTGCAGCGAGTAGCGCGTCCAGAAGACCGTCACCTGGTTCGGGTCGCGGGCGATCCAACCGATCTCGCCGTCGGGCAGTTCGGGCGCCGTGACCCCGAGCCAGCCGGGCTTCGTCTCGACCACGGAGAAGCTGGCGGGCGAGCCGAATTCGGTCTGGTCGCCGAGCTTGGCGACGACCGGGCCACCCGGGGCGGTCTCGAGGTCGACCCGGGCTCCTTCGCGGATGCGGACGATCTCGAAGGCAGGGCCGCGGGTCGGGCGGGCGAGGAGGCTCGCGGGCTCGGCGGGGTTAGGTCCGGAGGACGCCGGCGCGGCCGTCGCCCCTTGTGGCGCCGCCCCACTTTGCGGCGCCTTCGTCCCAAGCGCGGCGTGGCCGGGCGTCGCCTTCTTCCCGGTCGGGGTCGTCCCGGCCGGCACCTGGACGCGGACGATCGTCGCCGGGGGCGTGCCGCCGCCCGAGTCGAGCACGTGGAAGAGGAGCACGAAGGCGCCGACCACCAGCGCCGCCGCGACCAGCGCGCCGAGCGCCGTGTTGAGTCGTTCGCTCACGCCGTTCATGGTGGCGCAAGATCCCGTGCGCACCGCCGGCGCCCCGGAACGCCGCTCCACGAGCCACCGCGGGCGATCTCCCCGCACTTTGCGAACGCCCGTTCGCGCCGTTCACGTCCGGTCCTGGCGCAAACATCGTCAGTCCGATGACCGTCCTCCTCGCCATAGCCGTCCTCGCCCTCGTCGCCGCCCTCCTCTACGTCCTCCTGAGGCCGAAGGAAGAGGCGCCCGTGGTCGAGCCCGACCTCGGCCCGGCGATCCAGGAAGCCACCTCGCAGGTCGCGTCGCAGATGATGTCCAACCTGCTGCAGGCCAACGAGGAGGCCCGCAAAGTCGACGTCGCCAACGCCGAGGCGGTGTTGCAACGGCGGCAGACCGAGATCGACAAGCGCCAGCAGGAGATGAAAGCGCTTGCCGACCGGATCGCCGAAGGCCAGGTGAAAATCGAGCACGAGGTGCGCAAACGCGGTGAAGCCGACCTGCAGACCCGAACCCTGCTCGAGCAGATGGGCCAGACCGTCGGCAACCTGAACTCGGAGACGGCCGGCCTGAAGAAGGCGCTGCGCCAGCCGCAGACGCGTGGCCAGTGGGGCGAGATGCAGCTGCGCCGCTGCATCGAGATCGCCGGGATGACCGAGCACGTCGACTTCGAGCTCCAGGAAACCCTGCGGACCGACGACGGGCAGTTGCGCCCCGACGCCCGCTTCCTGCTCCCCGAGGGCCGCAGCTTCGTCGCCGACTCGAAAGTGCCGCTCGACGCGTTCCTCGACGCCCAGGAGGCCGAGGACGAGAGCACCCGCCTGGTCCACATGGCGCGCCATGCGCGGCAGGCCCGCGAGCACATCCGCAGCCTCAGCTCGAAGGACTACCAAGGCCAGTTCAAGGCGGGCGAGATGCCCGACCTGGTCGTCTGCTTCATCCCCAACGAGCCCGCCCTGCACGCCGCCTTCGCCGCCGACCCAGAGCTCTTCGACTACGCGCTGGAGCGCAACGTCCTGCTGGTCAGCCCGACCTCGCTGATCGGCCTGCTGCGGACGATGGAGCTCGGCTGGCGCCAGGAGCGGATGGTCGCCGAGGCGGCCCAGATCGCCGACGCCGCGGGCACCCTGCACGCGCGCTTCGTCAAGTTCCTCGCCGACCTCGAGGGCGTCGGCAAAGGCCTGACCACCGCGGCGAAGGCCTACGACAAAGCGGTCGGCTCGATGGAAGGACGCCTTCTCCCCCAGCTGCGCAAGGTCGAGAGCATGGGAGTCGCTCCCGGCAAAGAGATCCAGCCGCCCGAACCGACCCACATCACGGTCCGCTCGATCGCGGCGCCGGAGCTTCGCGACGCCGCCGAAGAGGCGGACCCCGCGAGCGAGCGCGACGCGGCGTGAGCCGCCGCCGGTTCCGTAACAACATCTAGGATCCTCCCGGCAGGCGGGAAACCAAAACGGAGGCTTAGAAACTTGTCGGTCGACACCAGCAACCTGACCCAACTCGACGTCGAGCCTGGGACGCTCCCGGAGACGATGGCGGCGTGGGTCATCCGCAAGGAGCGCGAGGGCGAGCCGAAGGACGCCTTCCAGCTCGAGCAGATCGAGGTTCCCGAGCCGGGCGCCTTCGAGGTCATCGTCCGCGTGATGGCGGCCGGAGTCAACTTCAACAACGTCTGGGCGTCGCTGGGCAAACCGGTCTCGGTCTTTGGCTATGGCGACCATCCCGAGTACGGCCACCACATCGGCGGCTCCGACGCCTCCGGCATCGTCTGGAAAGTCGGCGAGGGCGTCACCCGCTGGAAAGTCGGCGACGAGGTCGTCGTCCACTGCAACCAGGCCTCCTACGAGGACGTCGAGGTGCACGGGCTCGACCCGCTCGCCGCGCCGAGCCAGCGGATCTGGGGCTACGAGACGACCTGGGGCTCGTTCGCCGAGTTCACCAAAGTCCAGGCGCAGCAGCTGCTGCCGCGCCCCCAGAACCTGACCTGGGCCGAGGCCTGCTCCTACGGCCTCACCTACTTCACCGCCTACCGGATGCTGATCGACCAGTGCAAGCTGCAGCCCGGCCACAACGTCCTGATCTGGGGCGCGGCCGGCGGCCTCGGCGTTTTCGCCACGCAGCTCTGCGCGGCGGCGGGCGCCAACGCGGTCGGCGTCGTCTCCAACGACGAGAAGGGCGAGCTGGTCAAGAAGCTGGGCGCCGTCGGCTACATCAACCGCTCCGAATTCGGCGAGATGATGCGGACCGACGCCAACCTCGTCGACCCGGCCCTCGACAAGGAGCGCTTCCGCGCCTCGCGCGGCTTCGCCAACCGGGTCAAAGAGATCCTCGGCGACTCCCCCGACATCGTCTTCGAGCACGTCGGCCGCGCCACCTTCCCGACCTCCGTCTACACCGTGAAACCGTTCGGCAAAGTCGTCATCTGCGGCGCCACCTCCGGCTTCCAGCTCGACTTCGACGTCCGCTACCTGTGGATGCGCCAGAAGCAGATCATCGGCTCCCACTTCGCCAACGCGTACGAGTGCATGCGGGCGAACCAGCTGATGGCCGAGGGCAAGGTCCGCCCCGTCCTCTGGCAGACGATGGACTTCGACGGCGTCCCCGACGCCCACCAGCTGATGCACGAAAACAAGCACCTCGGCAAGATCGCCATCCTGGTCGGCGCCGACTCCGAGGGCGCGGGCAAGACCGAGGAAGGCCCCGGCGCGATCCGCGCCGAGGTCGGGGCGTAAGTCGCCCACGACGACGATGCGAAAGGATTAGGCGATGCTCTACGTCTGCAAGCTCCACTGGCACATCTCCCCCCTGCGCGGC
>JAOPZF010000077.1 GCA_025964255.1 Solirubrobacterales bacterium
CGGCGCGGGCGCGGCGGGCGGCGCCGCCGCGGCGGCGACCACGGTCGCCCTGGCGATCGAACCGACCGCCGAAGTCTGGGCCTGCGTCCTCGACGCGAAGGGCAAACCCCTCGTCGACGGCGCCACCCTGGCGCCCGGCGAATCGGTCGGCCCCTTCCACTCGAAGGGCTACACCGCCGCCTTCGGCAACGGCGAGGTCGACATCAAGGTCAACGGCAAACCCGCCGCGACCCCGGAAACCCCGAGCCCGATGGGCTTCACCATCACCCCCCAAGGCAAGCTCCACCCGCTCCCCGAAGGCCAGCGGCCGAGCTGCGAATAGGAGTGAGTTCGCGGGCGCTCCGGCCGTCCGAGGTAGGTCCCGGACGTCTCGACGGCGACCAGGGCAGGCTGTGGCCGCCGTCGAGACGCCCGGGACGTGAGGCTTTCACCGGGAAGCTCAAGGGTTCGGCACGTTCGTCACGGGTCCACCCGAGAGACGCCGGGAATGCCACGGCCCTCCTGCGCTCACGGCCCGGATCCACGGGTCGCGGTGACGAGTGCAGTGTTTTGGTCCTATGGCAACCAAAACCCTTCAGCCACCGGTCGCTGGACACTTTTCGTCCCATAGCAACGAAAAACGTCCAGTGACGGATTGGGCGCCTAGGGAAGTCGGGACGGACAGTGACCTTTCCCGGCTCTTCGTCACGAACCTCAAACGCCCCGAGCGATCCGCCCCGTCTTCGTGCCGGAACCCGCGCCTGTGCACTCTTCCCACTCACAGGGCCGCGTCCCCTCCCTGTGGGCGACAGCTGCACTGATCCCGAATCTGACACACTCACCTGCTACTGTGCCATTCAGATGGCACAGTTCACCACTGCCCCCAATCCCTTCGCCGTCGACCCGACCGACGAGCTACCGGTCGGCCTCCAGCTGACTCTGCGCTTGCGAGCCCTGATCGTCACCGGTCGCCTCCCCGCCGGCGATCGGCTCCCGAGCGTTCGGCAGCTAGCCGAGTGGGCCGGGGTCAACCTCAATACGGTGCGCGGCGTTTACGCCGGGCTCGAAGGGTCGGGACTGGTCGCCAGTCGGCAGGGGCGCGGGACCTTCGTCGCCGACGGGGTCAGCGCCACGCCGGAGCTCGAGGAGATCGCCGCGTCGGCGATCCGGCAGGCGGAAGCGGCGGGGCTGTCGGCCCGGCAGCTCGCCGAGGTCGCCCTGGTCTGCGCCGAGATTTCCCCCGCCACCCCAGGTTCTCCCGCGGCAGACGGGATCGCCGGGCTCGATACGGCCGAGGCGGAAGCGATCTCCGTCCGCCGCGAGCTGCGGCGGCAGATCGGTGTGCTCGAGGCCGAGCTCGCCGAATTCGCCCGCGACGTGCCCCTCGACATGCCGACCGCGCCGCGCGTCACCAGCGCCCACGTGGCCGGGGTCGAGGAGCTCGAGCAGACTCGCGACACGCTGGTCGGCCAACTCTCGGAGGCGCGCCGCGCCGCCGAGCGCCGCGCCCGCGAGGAGGCTCGCCGCGCGATCGGCGCGGCGGGGGAGGCGGAGACGGGGGAGGCCGGGCCGCTGGCCCGCGCGATGGGCTGGTGGCGGCAGAAGCGCTAGCCAGATTGGGCCGGTTCGGCCCGCTGTTCGAGGAGGTGGGGAGCCTGGTCATCCTCACCGCCCGCACCCTCGCCTCGGCGCTGCGCCCGCCCTACCCCTACGGCGAGGAGCTGGTCGATCAGATCCTCTTCGTCCTCGGCCTTTGCTGGCTGCCACTGCTGATCTCGACCTTCGCCCTCAACCTCGGCGCGCCCGGCCTGCAGGCGGCGGGGCCGCTACAGGTCTTCGGCTCGCTCGACCGGCTCGGCGGCTTCTTCGTCCTCACTGCGATCCGCTGGATCGGCCCGATCGTCACCGCGGTCGTCGTCGGTGGCGTCGCCCGCACCCCGCTCACCGCCGACCTCGGTGCCCGCATGATCCGCGAGGAGCTCGACGCCCTCCAGGTCCTCGGCGTCGACCCGATCAAGAACCTGGTCGTGCCGCGCTTCCTCTCGCTGGTGTTGGTGACGGCGCTGCTCGACGTCGTCGCGATCGTCTTCGGCCTGCTCGCCGGGATCGTCGCCGAGCTGCTCTACCACCAGAGCCTCGGTGGCTTCTTCGCGACGCTCTTCTCGCAGGCCTCGGCGACCGACGTCTGGGCCTCGGTCACGATGTGCGGGATCTTCGGAGCGATCATCGCCGTCGTCTGCTGTTACAAGGGCATGACGGCCTCGGGCGGCGCGGCGGGGGTCGGCCGCGCGGTCAACCAGGCGGTCGTCATCTCCTTCCTCGGCGTCTTCGCCTTCAACTACGTCTTCACCGCGATCCTGCTGGCGACGAATCCCGAACTGCAGACGATCCGATGAGTGGCGCGTGGCGGGGCGGGTGGATCGACTCGTTCGGGGAGATCGCACGCTTCGGGGGCAGGGTCGTGGGCCTCGTTTGGGGCGGCAAAGCGTTGCGGTTCTTCGGGGAGGCGCTGAGGCAGGCGGGGATTCTGGTGCTTGCCTCGGGGCTGATCATCTGGGGCTTCGTCTTCCTTCTTGGGCTCCAGTGTGGAATCCAGGGGGCGTACTTCTTCCGGGCGCAGGGCGTGCCCTCTTACGCCGGGCTTTTCGCCGCCTTCTGTGACCTCCGCGAGGCTCTCCCGTACGCCTTCGGCTACATCCTCTCGGCGAAGGTCGGGACCGGGATCGTCGCCGAGATCGGCGCGATGCGGATCAATGAGGAGATCGACGCGCTCGAAGTGATGGGCGTGCCGCCGATGACCTTCCTCTGCGCCTCGCGCCTGCTCGGCGCCTGGATCGCGCTGCCGTTCATCTACCTGGTCGGCATCGGCGTGATGTACCTGGCCAGCTACATCTCGGTGGTGAAGCAGGTCGGCGACGTCTCGACCGGCGGCTACACGCTGATCTTCTGGATGTTCCAGGACCCCACCGACGTCGTCTTCAGCCTGATCAAGGGGTTGACGATGGCGACCGTGATCGTGCTGGTCGGCTGCTACTACGGCTTCACCGCGTCCGGCGGACCGGTCGGCGTCGGCACCGCGACGGCGAAGTCGATGGCCTTCAACATCGTCGCCGTCCACATCATCGGCATGGTCGGCACCCTGGTCTTCTGGGGCGCGAACCCGAGGCTGCCGATCGGGGGTTAGCGGGTAGGGCGGTGGGGATGACCCGCTCTGTAACAACGATGTAACGGTATTGTCGACCGGATGGGTAGACAATGCAATCGGTAGACGAATGGGATCTGGTCTGGCGGATCGGGCTGGCGCTCGCGCTGTCGGCCTCGATCGGGCTCGACCGCGAGATGCGGCAGAAAAGCGCGGGGCTGCGGACCTACACGCTGGTCGGCATCGGCTCGGCGCTCTTCATGCTGATTTCGAAGTACGGCTTCTTCGACGTGCTGAAGGAAAACGAAGTGGTGCTCGACCCCTCGCGGGTTGCCGCCCAGATCGTCTCCGGGATCGGCTTCATCGGCGCCGGCCTGATCTTCGTCCGCCGCGACTCGGTCCGCGGCCTGACCACCGCCGCCGGCATCTGGCTGACCGCCGCGGTGGGCGCAGCGGCCGGCGCCTCGCTGCCGCTCCTCGCGATCGCCACCACTTTCGCCTACTTCGCCACCGTCTACATCCTTGCGCCGCTCGGCCGGCGCCTGCCCGCCAGCCCCTATGCCCCCTCCGCGGTCAGGGTCGAATACGACGACGGCCGCGGCATCCTGCGGAAAGTGCTCGAGGCGTGCACCTCGCGTGACTTCAAGGTCGCCGACGTGAACGTCGAGCGCGGCGAGGAGCCCGGCGCCCCCGTCGCCGTCGCCCTCGAGGTGCACGGCAGTGGCTCGGTGGCGACCCTTGCCGCCGATCTGGGAGAGATCGACGGGGTTCACGGTGTCGCCGCGGGCGACGTCAACGAGATCTTCGACGTATGAAATTGCCCTAGAATCCGAGGGGAAGCTTTAGGTGATGCCTGTATAAACGGGCGGCCGGCTGCCCTTTGGGTCGGGTCTCATAGACACGCGACGCGGAGGTAGTGGCAGGGCATGGCTGATTCAACGCAGGCAAACGACAGTAAGGCGCGGCTGTACTGGCGCGACTCGGTCGCGAGCTTTGAGCGGGCCTCGGTCCCGCGCGCGATCCTCGGCCTGCTGACCTCGGCGGTCGCCTACGTCGCCCTGATGGTCGTCATGTACCTGCTGGTCGATGACCACACCTGGCTGGTGCTGGCCCTCTCGATCCCCACCTCGGGCTTCCTCCTGCGCACCTTCATCGTCTTCCACGACTGCACCCACGGCTCGTTCCTGCCGACCAAGCGGGAGAACCGTTGGGTCGGGCGGATCACCGGCCTGCTCGTCTTCCAGCCGTATGCCAACTGGGCGCACAACCACGCCGTCCACCACGGCACCTCCGGGGACCTTGACCGCCGCGGCCAAGGCGACGTCGAGACGCTGACCGTCGCCGAGTACTACTCACGCGACTGGAAGGGCCGCCTCGCCTACCGGCTCTTCCGCAGCCCCGGGATCCTCTTCATCGTCGGCCCACTCTGGTCGCTGATGTTCGGCCCGCGGTTCTGGAACAAGAACATGCGCACGCGCCAGATCCACAGCGTCTGGCTGACCAACGTCGCGCTCGTCATCCTGATCGGCGCGACGATGGCGGTGGTCGGCCCGGTCGACTGGCTCCTGGTGCAGATGCCCGCAGCTTTGATGGCCGGGGTCTACGGCGTCTTCCTCTTCTACGTCCAGCACCAGTTCGAGGACGCCTACTGGGAGACGGGGGAGGGCTGGGACTACGCCGACGCCGCGCTGAAGGGCAGCTCCTACCTGAAGCTGCCGAAGGTGCTGCAGTACTTCAGCGGCAACATCGGCCTCCACCACGTCCACCACCTGAGCGCCAAAATCCCCAACTACAACCTGCAGCGCGCCCACGACGAGAGCCCGATCTTCGCCGACGTGCCGATCCTGACCTTCGCCGAGGCCGTTGGCGCGCTGCGGCTGAAGCTGATCGACCCGGACGGCGGCCGCCTGGTCACCTGGACCGAGGCCCGCGAACTGGTCGGGACCCGCCCCGCCCTGAAGCCGAAGCTGAGCCCCGAGGGCAGCGCGCCTTAAGCCTTGTCGAGGTAGGCGGCCGCGACGCGTTTCGGCGCTCTTGCGACCCACGCTTCGAGGATCAGCTCCTCTTCCAGCCGCGTTCGCCGTAGGACGGTTCCTCGGCTACCTCGGGAAGCGCGTCCGCGATCGCCGCGACATCCTCCCAGCTCGCCATCAGGCGGCCCCGGCGCCTTCTCGCTCGCGCTTCGCCGCTTCCTTCGCCGCCTTCTTTTTGGCGAGCGCATTCGTTTCCGCGTCGGCCAGCGTTTTGGCCCGACCGATCGCTTTGGTGAGCGCGTCGATGTCGTAGACGCCCTGGTGGCGGCGGCCGTTGATGAAGAAGGTCGGCGTCCCCGAGACGCCGGAGGTGTCGGCGCTGGCGACGTCTTCGCTGACGCGGCCGACGTAGACCCGACGCCGCACCTCGTCTTCGAGGCGATCGGCATCGAGTTCGAGCTCTTCGGCGTAGCGGTGCACGTCGTCGAGGTCGAGTTCGCCCTGGTGCGCCATCAGCGTGTCGTGCATCTGCCAGAAGGCGCCCTGCGCGGCCGCCGCCTCGCTCGCCTCCGCCGCCAGCTGCGCGTGCGGGTGGACGTCCTGCAGCGGCAGGTGGCGGAAGACGTAGCGCAGGCCGCCGCCGTGGTGCATGTCGAGCAGTTCGCGGATCGTCGGCTCGGCGCGCCCGCAGAAGGGGCACTCGAAGTCGGCGTACTCGACCAGGGTGACGGCGCCCGCCGGGTCGCCGCGGATGTGGTCGCGCTCGGGGTCGACATCGTCGGCGAGGTCGATGATCGAGTCCGCCGTGCGGCGCAGCTGCTCGAGGCGCCTCGATTGCGGGATCAGTAGCCGCACGCCGCGGAAGACGATGAACGCGACGATCGGTGAGATCACGCAGGCGGCGAGCACGCCGATCTTCGCTTCGTCGAGCTCGGGGCCGGTGAAGGCGAGGCTGGCGATCAGGAAGGAGACGGTGAAGCCGACGCCGCCCGCGGTGCCGGTGCCGAGCAGCCCCGGCCAGGTGATCGTCAGCTTGCCGCCGCCGACGATCTCCCGCACCGGCGCCCGCGTCGCCAGCCACGGCCCGAGGAAGATGCCGAGCGGCTTGCCGAGCACGTAGCCGGCGACGATGCCGATCGTGATCGACGAGCTGACCGCGGCCGAGAGGAGGCTGCCGGTGATGTGGATCCCCGCGTTGGCGAGCGCGAAGAGCGGCACGATCACGTAGCTCGTCCACGGGTGGAGCGCGAACTGGATTCGCTCGTTCGCCGAGATCGTCTGGGCGAGGCTGCGCTGCGCGGTGATCGCCCCGCCCGCGGTCGGCTGCTCGCGGAACTCGCGGGTCAGGTTGGTGGCCCGGTCGAGCTCCTCGCGCGAGGGCGGGTAGGCGCTCGTCACCAGGCCGATCGCGAGGCCGGAGATCACCGGGTCGATCCCCGACTCATAGAGCGCCACCCAGACCCCGAGCCCGACCAGGACCGCGAGCGGCCCGCGCATCGTCGGCAGGAAACGCAGCAGTCCCAGGATCGCGAAGAGGCCGACCGCGATGCCGAGCGCCATCAGGTCGATCGAGCCGGTGTAGGCGATGATGATGATCAGCAGCGCGGCGAGGTCGTCGAAGATCGCGAGGGTGAGGAGGAAGACGCGCAGACGGGTCGCGCCGGTCGGCGCGACCAGCGCCAGCACGCCGAGCGCCAGCGCCGTGTCGGTCGACATCGCGACGCCCCAGCCGCCGCCGCCCGCGCCGCCCGCGTTGAAGATCAGATAGACGCCGACCGCGCCGGCGATCCCGCCGAGCGCCGCCAGCGCCGGGTACCAGAGCCGGTTGTGCTCGCGCAGCTCGCCGAGGTCGATCTCGCGTTTGGCCTCCAGTCCGACGACGAGGAAGAAGAGCGTCATCAGTCCCTCGTTGACCCACGTGCGCAGGTCGTTGTTGATGCCGTTCGAGCCGACCTGGATCGATAGGTGGGTGTCCCAGACTTCGGAGTAACTGCCGAAGTCGACGTTGGCCCAGATCAGGGCCGCGACCACCGCGCCGACGAGGACCAATGCCGAGCCGGTCTCGGTGCCGAGGAAGTCGCGGACCGGCGTCGCCAGGTTGCGCGCCCACGCCGTCCTCCCCTCGTTCGCGGGGGTGGTGCCGCTGCTGCCGGCGGCGTTCTGGGTCGAATCCTGGGAAGACATCGCCAGCGGAAGTATGTTGCCCGCGTGAGGCTGGCGATCTCTGACCCCGGTCGATACGCGCTGAAGAACGCGGTACGCGCGGCGATCGTCGTGCCCGCGGCCTTCGCGATCGGCCTCAAGGTGTTCGAACTTCCGCAGATGGCGCTGTTCGCCGCCTTCGGGTCGCTCGGCATGCTGCTCTTCGTCGATTTCGCCGGTACGCGGCGGATGCGCCTGCTCGCCTACCTGGCCACGGTCCTCGTCGGCTGCTTGACGATCTCGCTCGGCACCCTCTGCTGCCACACCACCTGGCTGGCGGTGGTGGTGATGGCGCTGGTCGGTTTCGCGATCCTCTTCGCCGGGGTGATCGACGGCTATATCGCCGCCGCCTCGCTGGTCCTGATCCTCACCTTCGTGATCGCCGCGATGGTCGAAGCGAACGCGAGCGAAATCCCCGACCGCCTCGCGGGCTGGGGCCTGGCCGCGCTCTTCTCGCTGATCGCGATCTTCGCCATCTGGCCGACCCGGCCGCCCGACGGGCTGCGGCGCGGCGGGGCGGCGGCGCTCGACGCGCTGGCGGCGCTACTCGACGGGATGGCGTCGACGCTCACCGTCGGGTTGGCAGGGGAGAAGGAAGAGGAACGGCTCGGCGCGCTCTCCGCCGAGGCCTACGAAAAAGTCATGGCCGCGCGCAACGCCTTCGTCTCGCTGCCGCACCGGCCGAGCGGCGCCGGTGGACGGACCGCCGCCTTCGGCCGGCTCGTCGACGACCTCGACTGGTTCGACGCGCTGGCCCGCGAGCAGCCCGCGCCGGGTTGGGTCAGCGAGGGCTTCGCCCCCGAGCGGGCGGCGGTCGAAACGGCGGTCCCGGCGGCGCTGCGGCGCGCCGCCGAGCGCCTGCGCGCCAACGACCCCGGCGACGGCGGGGCGGAGCTCGAGCGCCTCTCCAAAGACCACAGGGCGATCGGCCGCGCCTTCATCGCGCGGCTCGGTCAGCACATGCCCGAGGACGACGCGCAGCGCGTCACCGAAGAGCTGAACGAGGCCTACCGGCTGCGGAGCCTCGCCTACGGGGCACTGCAGATCGGCCGCCACGCGATCCAGGCGAGCGGCGGCGAAGGGCCGCCCGAGCCGACGCTGACGCCGACCCGCAGCGGCCTGCGCGAGGGCCGCCGTATCGCCGGCTCGCACGCCGGCTTCCGCTCCGTCTGGTTCCGCAACAGCGTCCGCGGCGCGGCCGGGCTGGCGCTCGCCGTCCTCGTCGCCAAGGTGACCGACGCGCAGAACGGCTTCTGGGTGGTACTTGGGACGATCTCGGTGCTGCGCTCGAGCGCCCTGGCGACCGGCACCACGGTGGTCGAGGCGATCACCGGCACCGGCATCGGGATCATCGTCGGCGGGTTGCTGGTCTGGGCGATCGGCGACCACACCTGGCTGCTCTGGACCGTCTTCCCGCTGGCCGTTCTGCTCGCCGCCTACTCGCCGCGGGCGATCTCCTTCGTCGCCGGCCAGGCCGGCTTCACGATCGTCATCGTCGTCCTCTTCAACCTGCTGAACCCGATCGGCTGGCGGGTCGGGCTGATCCGGATCGAGGACATCGCGATCGGCTGCGCGATCAGCCTGGTCACCGGCTTCCTCTTCTGGCCGCGCGGCGCCGCCGACGTGCTCCGGGCGTCGATCGGGACCGCCTACGAGACGGCGGCGCGCTACCTCGACATGACGATCGCGACGATGCTCGGGGTGCGCGGGGCGGACCCGATCGAGCCGATCGCGGTCGAAGCGAGCGAAGCGGCGCTGCGGCTGGACGAGACGGTGCGCGAGTACCTCGCCGAGAACGGCTCGGCGCGGCGTGACCTCGACGCGCTGGCGCGGTTGGTCGGTGGGGCGACGCGGGTGCGGCGTTCGGCGCGTCTGATGCACGACGCCTCGGGGATCGCGCCGCTGTCGCCACTTACCTCGCAGGCGGCCTGGGTGGCGGCGGTGTGCGGGCCGTTCGACCAGGAGTGGCGGGCGCGGCGCGAGTGGTTCGAGGGCTTCGGCAAGGCGATCGCGGCAGGGGAGGAACCGCCGGCGGCGGAGGCGGACGCGCCGGTGCGCCCGGCCGGCCCGACCAGTCGCCTGAGTCGCGGACACGGGCCGATGGTCGTGCTCGATGGGGAGACCAAGGACGGCGTGCCGCCGGGCCTGGCGATCGCCTGGGCCGAGCGCCACCTCGAAGATCTGCTCGCCCTGGAGCCGCCGCTGAGCGAAGCGGCCCACGCGGTGCTCGACGACTTCGCCCCGAGGGTGCTGGCCGAAGCCCGCCAGGCGACCGTCGCCCCGGCCCCGGCGAGCGCCTAGCCTCCCTCGCGAGCGTTCGCACTTTTCCGCGCTGTTCGCGGAGTTCTGCGAACGCTCCCGCGGTGGTCAGCGGGGGAGGAGGCCGCGGCTGCGGCGGACCGTGGTCCGCCAGCGAAGCGTCGTCGTCTCGTGGCCGGCGAGGTCGGGCTCGGAGTCCCAGATCGCGTCGATCCCGGCCAGGTACTCGGCGCGCTCGGTCTCGTCCATCGTCGCCACCTGGCTGAGCGAGGCGAGGTAGTCCTTCAGCGTCGCCCGGTCGATCTCGATCGACTGCGGGAAGTCGGGCGCGTCGTCGACCTCGGCGAAGCGCTCGCGCAGTTCCGGCTGCGACGGCCAGTGGCCCGCCCGGTAGATCCCGCCGCCGGAGATGCCGCGCACCCGCCGCTGCCAGTCGACCGAGGTGTCGAAGCGGTTGCCGAGCAGGCCGAAGACACCGGGCGGGCGCAGCACGCGGGCGATCTCGTCGAGGGCCGGCTCGCGGTCGAACCAGTGGAAGGCGGAGCCGGCGACGACCGCGTCGACGCTGCCGTCGGCGAGCGGCAGGTCCTCGGCGCGGCCGTCGATCGCGGTTGCGGCGGGGAGCGTCGCGGTGAGGATCTCCCGCATCTCCGGCAGCGGCTCGAGCGCGGTCACCGAGTGGCCGGCGTCGAGCAGCGCCGCGGTCAGCTTGCCGGTTCCCGCGCCGAGGTCGAGCACCTCCAGCGGCTCGGCCCCGAGCAGCCACTCGATCGTCGCCGCGGTATAGCCGGCCCGTCCCCGCTGGTAGCGGTCGGCGACGGCGCCGAAGGAGCGGGCGCGGGTCTCTTTGTCGGCGATCGGCACGGCGCCATTCTGCCGCGTCTCTCTAACCTCGGCCTGATGACCTCCGTCTTCGATGGACACAACGACGCCCTGACCAGCAAGACCCACGCGCGGCTCGCCGCCGGGCGCGAGGACGGCGACCTCGACCTGCCGCGGATGCGCGCGGGTGGGATGCGCGGCGGCATCTTCGCGGTGTTCACCTCCTCGCCCGGGGAGGACACCCACACGATGGTCTTCGGCTCCGTCAATGACGCTCCCGGCGGCGTCCTCTCCGAACCGCTCGCCGGCCCGGTCTCCTTCGAGGCCGCGGCGTCCCACGCGCTGACCGTGGCGGGGCGGCTCTTCGCGCTCGAGCGCGCCGGCGAGCTGACCGTCGCGCGCGGGATCGCCGATGTCGACGCGGCGCTCGCCGAGGACGCGGGGCCGGTCGCGGTCCTCCACCTCGAGGGCGCCGAGGCGATCGACCCCGGCCTCGAATCGCTGCCCGCCTGGTACGCGATGGGCCTGCGTTCGCTCGGTCCCGTCTGGAGCCGCGCCAACGACTTCGCCACCGGCGTCCAGTTCGTCATGCCCTCTTCTCCTGACATCGGCCCGGGGCTGACCGACGCGGGCGTCGCCCTGGTCAAGGCCTGCGCCGAGCTCGGCATCCTCGTCGACCTCAGCCACCTCAACGAGAAGGGCTTCTGGGACGTCGCCAAGCTCGAACCCGGGCCGTTGGTCGCCAGCCACTCCGGCGCCCACGCCGTCGCGGCGGCTTCGCGCAACCTGACCGACGCGCAGCTCGACGCCATCGGCGCCAGCGGCGGCCTGGTCGGCATCGTCTACGCGACCGCCTTCATCCGCCAGGACTTCGCCGACGACCCCGACACGCCGCTCGCGACGATCGCCGCCCACGCCCGCTACGTCGCCGACCGGATCGGCGCCCGGCACGTCGGCCTCGGCTCCGACTTCGACGGCGCCACCCTCCCCGCGTCCCTCGAAGGCGTCGCCGGCCTCCCCAAGCTCCTCGACGCCTTGGCCGAGGCCGGCTTCACCGCCCCCGAGATCGAAGCCATCGCCTGGTCCAACTGGCGCCGCGTCCTCGACGCCTGGTGGCACTGACGATGTTGATGGGCCGAAAACCCGTCAGATAGTCCGGTTTTCGGCCCATCAACGGGGGAGGAAGGCGAGGAGGAGGCGCTCGACCTCGGCGGGGTCGTCGGCGAAGGGCCAGTGACCGCTCTCGGGGAGGATGTTGACCTCGGACTTCGGCAGGAACTCCTTCTGGCGCTCGGCGTAGCTCGACGGCAGGTAGGGATCGCCGCCGCCCCAGATGACCAGCGCCGGAGGGTCGCGTTCGCGTAGCGCGGCGACCAGGTCCGGATCGGGCGCGCCCGGCTCGTCGGTGTCGCGGTAGAGCTTCAGCACCGCCCGCTTCGTCCGCCGGTCGTAGTGGTCGTACATCGTTTCGACGAAGGGACGAGGGAGGCCCTGCGGCTCGGTGCGGCTGATGTTGACGCGGAAGCCGCGGCGCGTGGTGATCGCCTGGAAGAGCTCACCGAGTACCGGCGTCCGCCAGATCCGCGCCAGTTTGTGCCACTTGTAGCCGGGCAGGATGCCGATGTCGATCAGGGTCAGGGACGCCAGCCGGTCCGCGTGGCCGGCGATCCAGGCGAGGCCGATCGGCCCGCCGAAGTCGTGGACGACGAGGTGGACTTGCTCCACCCCGAGTGCCGGCAGCGCGGCGTCGACAAAGGCCGCGTAGCCGGGAACCGTGTGGGCGAAGCCGGCCGGGGCGATCGTCTCGCCGAAGTCGGGCAGGTCGAAAGAGAGGGCGCGCTTTCCGGTCGCCCCGACGGCCCCGACCAGTGGCTCCCAGTCATCGCTCGATCCCGGGTTGCCGTGGACGAAGACGACTGCGGTGCTCGCCTCCTCCGCCCCCGCTTCGACCAGCCGCGAAGAGGTCCCGGCCGCCTCGAAGCGCCGCCGCCGCACCGCGGTCGTCGCCTCGGTCGCCATCAGGCGGCGCTCCCGACGCCGGTGCCGATGCGCCCCACGCGGCCGCGATGTCGCAGCGCGTAGCGGGCGTTGGCGACGAGCGCCAGCGGCGTCCCGACCGCGATCATCTTCGTCGCGCCGATCTGCCGCGCCCCGAAGGCGTCGAAGATGGCCGCCACCCGCGGGTGACGCGCCGCGCCGGAGAAGATCACCCGTTCCTGCGCCTGCATCTTCCGCCCGGTCGCGTTGTCATGGATTATCCGGGCGTGGCCGTGCAGGTGGCGCGAGTGACTCCGCCGGTAGCGGCGCAGTCCCTTCTCCAGCGCCTCTTCGCCCCGCAGCGCCGGCGCCACC